>DATARD010000099.1:0-3029 GCA_036264355.1 Thermoanaerobaculia bacterium | reverse complement strand
GGTCGCGATCGGTGCGGTGGGCGAGATCTGCCTCGCCGGCATCGGCCTCGCGCGCGGCTACCGGGCCCGGCCGGAGCTGACCGCGGCGCGCTTCGTGCCCGATCCCTGGAGCCCGCAGCCCGGGGGCCGGATGTACCGCACCGGCGACCTGGCGCGCTGGACCGCCGAAGGCAAGCTCGCCTTCCTCGGCCGCCGCGACGAACAGGTGAAGGTGCGCGGCGTGCGCATCGAAACCGGCGAGG
Organism: Thermoanaerobaculia bacterium; assembly: GCA_036264355.1. Classification (GTDB taxonomy): domain Bacteria; phylum Acidobacteriota; class Thermoanaerobaculia; order Multivoradales; family UBA5704; genus UBA5704. The sequence continues at coordinate 2,787 of DATARD010000099.1, read as the reverse complement.
TCGAAGCGGCGCTCGCCCGTCATCCGGACGTGCGGGCCTGCGCCGTCGTCGCCCGCCGCGACGGTCTCGTCGCCTACGTCGTCGCCGATCCAACCGGATCTCCAAGCAGCCAGTACTCGGCGCGCCTGCGGTCGTTCCTCCAGCAGTCCCTGCCCGACTCGATGCTCCCCGGCCGCTTCGTCGAGCTGGCGGAGCTGCCGCGCACGCCGAGCGGCAAGCTCGACCGCCGCGCGCTGCCCGATCCGGAAGCGGTCGCGCGGCCCCGCTCGGCGCCGCCGCGCGACGATCTCGAACGCTATCTGGCCGGCGTCTGGTCGGAGATCCTGGGAGTCACCGGCATCGGCGTCGACGACGACTTCTTCCAGCTCGGCGGGCACTCGCTCTCCGGGGCCACGGTGGTCGGCCGGCTGCAACAGGATCTCGGGGAGATCGTCCACGTGGTGGTGATGTATGACGCGCCGACCGTGGGCCGCCTCGCCGCCTATCTCGCCGCGCACTATCCGGAGGCGATCCGGCGCCGCTTCGGCGGCACGGTCATCCCCATCGTCGAGGACCAGGCCGGAGCGGCTCCGCCGATCAGCGCGACCGAGATCGCGGAGCTGCGGCGCGTCGTGGCGCAGGGGCGCGGTCTCGATTTCGCTCGCCGCGCCGCGCCGCGTAATCCGCCGGCCGTCTTCGTGCTCTCGCCGCCGCGCTCCGGCTCGACACTGCTGCGCGTCATGCTCGCCGGGCATCCGGATCTCTTCGCGCCGCCGGAGCTCGAGCTGCTCTCGTTCGAGACGCTCGCCGGCCGCCGCGCCGCCTTCGCCGGACGCAACAGCTTCTGGCTCGAAGGCGCGGTGCGCGCGCTGATGGAGATCGAGCCGTGCGATGCCGCCTCCGCTGAGGCGCTGGTCACCGCGCTCGAAGCGGCGGGGGCCACGACGCAGGACCTCTACCGCCGCATGCAGGAACGGATCGCGCCGCGCCTGCTGGTCGACAAGACGCCCTCCTATGCGCTCGATCCCGCGGTGCTGGCGCGCGCCGAGCGCCTGTTCGCGGACGCGCGCTACATCCATCTTCTCCGCCATCCGCTGGCGATGATCCGCTCCTTCGAGGAAGCGCGGCTCGACCAGGTCTTCTTCCGCTTCCCGCACCGCTTCACCCGCCGCCAGCTCGCCGAGCTGATCTGGACGGTCAGCGAGGAGAACATCCTCGCCTTCCTCGCCACCGTGGCGCCGGAACGCTGTTTCCAGCTCCGTTTCGAAGAGCTGGTCGCGCATCCGGAAGCCGAGCTGCGGCGCCTGTGCGACTGGCTGGGGATCGGTTTCCATCCCGGCATGGCGGAGCCCTATCAGGACAAAACATCGAGGATGACCGACGGCATCCATCCCTGGTCGCGCATGCTCGGCGACGTCAAGTTCCACGACCACCGCGCCGTCGATCCGGCCGCCGCGGACCGCTGGCGCGAATCGATGCGCGGGCACGTCCTCGGCCGCCCGACGATCGACCTCGCGGCCCGTCTCGGCTACGACTGTCCGCGCCCCGTGTCGCCGGCCCTGGTGCCGTTGCAGCCGCGCGGCGAGCGTCCGCCGCTGATCTGTGTCCATCCGGCCGGCGGCGACGTGCTCTGCTACCGCGACTTGGCGCAAGCGCTCGGCGGCGACCGGCCCGTGTACGGCCTGCAAGCGCAAGGCGTGCTCGCCGGCGAGGCCCCGTTGACCAGCCTCGAAGCGATCGCCGAGCGCTCCGTCGCCCTGCTTCTCGACGCTTTCCCCGCGGGTCCGTACCATCTCGCCGGCTGGTCCTTCGGCGGCCTAGTCGCCTACGAGATGGCCCGCCGCCTGACCGCCGCCGGCCACGAGGTAGCGCTCCTCGCCCTCCTCGACGCCGGTCCGCACGAGCCCACCGGCGACGGAGACAACGCTCCGCGCTACGACGACGCAGACGTCCTGGCCGCCACCTTCCAATCCGTGCTGCCGGTCACCGCCGAGGAGATCCGCGCTCTGCCGGCCGGAGAGCGCCTGCCGCAACTCTTCGAACGGACGCGCGCTGCTGGCAAGTTGCCGTCCGGCGTCGATCTCGCCTACGCGCAGCGCCTCCTCGCCACCTTCCAGGCTCACCAGGCCGCCGCCCGCGCCTACCGTCCCGGCCCCTACCCCGGTCGCCTCACCCTCCTCCGCGCCGCCGCCAGCCTCGCCGCCCGCCCGGACCGCGATCCGGCGCTCGGCTGGATGTCCCTCGCCGCGGCGGTCGAGATCCACGAAGTGCCGGGAGACCACGAGGACATGGTCGCCCCGCCGCACGTCGCGGCCCTGGCCGACCGCCTGCGCGACAGCGCCGGACCGTAGCAACACAACACTGGATGATGGCAACACAGCACCGGAAAGTGGCGACCCAGCAGAACGTAGTGGCAACACAGCACTGGACGATGGCAACACAGCAGGACGCAGTGGCAACACAGCATTGGATGATGGCAACACAGCATTGGATGGTGCCAACACAGCATTGGACAATGGCAACACAGCAGAGCGCTCGACTGTGACGTGCGAGCGGACGACTGTGATGCTCGGATCCGCGGGTGTGATGCTCGGGTCCACGGGCGTGGCGCTCGGATCCGCGGGTCTGATGACATCACGAACGACGGAGACGGTCGTGCCGGGTGCTGTGTTGGTCTCGTCCACGGAGGTTGGAGCCCTTCGGATCTCCGCCTGCGATTTGTGCAATGCCGTCGGGCACCTGAACCCGGGGAGGGGGGCGACGGCACAGGCGGGGCCGGAATGCCGTCGGCGGTCTGCCGGCAGGTAG
>DATARD010000083.1:0-38505 GCA_036264355.1 Thermoanaerobaculia bacterium | reverse complement strand
CCCAACCCAGGGCGTTGCCCTGGGCTGAGGGAGCCCGGACCTTCGGCCCTTCCCCCGGCACGGAATTTGTTGGACGCGCGTCTGCTATCCTGAGGCGCTTTTGGAACCTCCCACGACTCCTGGAGAGCGCCGTGACTGAATCGAGACCCCGTCTGACCGAGAGCCGCTTCGTCGTTCCGTCCGTCGCCGCCCTCTGCGGCCTTCTCCTCGGCGCCGCCAGCTTCGCGGCACCCGCCGCTCCGGGCACCGCGGAAGCGCTGCGCGACAGCGCTCTCCAGGGGACCCATGCCTACGAGATCGTCAGCTCCCTGACCACCGAAGTCGGTCCGCGTCCCGCCGGCTCCGAAGCGTTCCAGCGCGCCGTCCTCTGGGGCGTCCGCACTCTGAAAGACCTAGGATTCCAGAACGTGCGAGCCGAAAAAGTCACCCTGCCGCACTGGGACATCGGCACCGGCGAGGGGCGCATCACCGCTCCCTGGCCGCAGCCGATGGTCCTGACCGCCCTCGGTGGCAGCGAGCCCACGCCCGACGCCGGGATCGACGCCGAAGTCGTCCAGGTGGCCTCGCTCGATGCGCTCAAGGCGATCGACGCCGCGAAGGTCAAGGGCAAGATCGTCTTCATCGACAAGAGGATGGAGCGCCACAAGGACGGCACCGGCTACCGTGACACCGTGCCGGGGAGGACCTCCGGAGCCGCCGTGGCCGGCAAGCTCGGCGCCGTGGCCGTCCTCATCCGCTCCGTCGGCACCGACACCAACCGCCTGCCACACACCGGCGCCATGAACTACGAAAAAGGCGGCCCGCGCATCCCGGCGGCGGCCCTATCGGTCCCCGACGCCGACGTCCTGGAGAAGGAGATCGCCAGCGGCAAGCCGGTGACCTTCCATCTCAAGCTCACCAGCCACTACCTCCCCGACGCGGACGGCGCCAACGTGATCGGCGAGATCCGTGGCCGCGAGAAGCCGGACGAGATCGTCCTCCTCGGCTGCCACCTCGACTCCTGGCACCTGGGCACCGGAGCCATCGACGACGGCGCCGGCTGCGCCATCGTGATCGAAGCCGCCCACCGCATTGGAGCCCTCAAGGAGATGCCGCGGCGCACGATCCGCGTCGTCCTCTACGCCAACGAAGAGTTCGGCCTCAACGGCGCCATCGCCTACGCCAAGGAGCACGCCGCCGAGCTCCCGAAGCACATCCTCGCCGGAGAATCCGACCTCGGCTCCGGCCGTGTCTTCAGCGTTTCTTCAAGAGTCGCCTCCGAAACCCTCCCCGCCCTCGGCGAAATCGTCAAGCTCCTCGCGCCGCTGGGCATCGCGCAAGGAGACAACGCCGCCTTCGGAGGCTCCGACCTCATCCCCCTCGGTCCTGCCCACGTGCCCGTCTTCGATCTCAACCAGGACGCCACCACCTACTTCGACTGGCACCACTCCGCCAACGACACCCTGGACAAGATCGACGCCAAGGATCTGGACCAGAACGTGGCGGCATGGGCCGCGGCGGCGTGGACCGCCGCGGAGATGAAGGGGGATTTTGGGCGGGCTCCGGAGGTTAAGGAGGGGGAGTAGGGGAAGGGCGGCCGTTTTACGGCACCTCTCACAGTTTTACTCTCAATTCGTGACAGGCCCTAAAGGAGCACGCGCCGAGCCTCCCGAAGCACATCCTCGCCGGAGAATCCGACCTCGGCTCCGGCAGCAGCTTCAGCGTCTCCTCGCGAGTCGCCCCGACACCCTCCCGGCCCGCGCCGAAATCGCCAGTTCCCTCGCTTCGCTGGGCATCGAGTAAGGCGACAACGCCGCCTTCGGAGGACGGGGCACCTCCTCTCCGCGTCGGCGTCTCATTTCCAGATCGCCTATCGAACACTACGTCGAGTCGTTGCGGCCGCTTGGTAAGCCGCGCGCTCGGTGCCGCGAGTGGAAGCGAAAACTCGGCCTCTTGTCCGTCTACCTAATTGACCATGGGGCAATGCAGCCCTCGACATCTCTCAGGCCGACTCACAAGGTCTCAGGAGGAAGGCAGATGCCTTTTCACTTGCGCTTGGCATTCACCGGAATTTGTGCGTTCATCCCGAACAAACTCTCTCCAGAGGAAGAAAAAACACGGATGTGTGTCGTTCTTCCGGACGGCCGAAGTGACAAGGCTATCGGAAAGTTCGGAGAAGACGGTATGCCATTGCGTCGCCATAAGGGATTTATCCAGATGAAAGCTCGGCAACTCGCTGCAATCCCTCCTCAGATTGCGGCGGGAATGCCCGATGACGCAGAGCTCATCTGCTACTTGGACCGGCACCGAGTAACTTTCGGATGCACTGCCGATGAACAAGAGAGTAAGCTGGATTCCTTGATGGGGAGCCCCGATTCTCTGGCTCCGTTGGAGTCCCTGGTGCCGCAATTTTCCGCTTTGGATCCAGAGATCATCAGTCCGAATCCGCCGGCTAAAGTTTTGGCTCAGGTTTTTCTGTCACAAGGGTTTCTCCGCGGGTTGCCCAAGGAACAGAGGGCACGTTGGGTGTTCCCGAGTCTCCTTACCGCCAATAGGCCAAGTACGAAAATATTGTCACACGAGATCTCTCTTGAAGTTCCATATTTGGAGAAGTTCTCTATCGCAACCACTCGCTTTGGCGAGCTGAAGCCGGAGTTCTGCTGGGAACTGGTTTCTCGTGACGGAGAGGACGTGACCGTCACGATTGCGAATCTTTGCGACGAAAACCCGTTGCGCTGGAAAACGTTAGATGCTGAACAGAAGCCCGACGAAGACTTCCGATGGTACTACACCCTACTAACGGTAACCGACCAAAGAGCTCTCTTCCAAAGCCTTGGCGGATTGCCCTTCCCAATTCCCCTTCCTTCGCTGTCTCAGCCCAATGGACAAGGCGCCAATTGCGTGCCTGCAGGGGGTGGGACCCTTGATATTCGGGGTTGATACAAGAAAGGAGAAAAATCGTGCGAAAAAAAATCAGCGAGCAGATTGGCGAGCGTTCCAGCCTTCTGTTGAAAGTTGCTGGAAACCTAAATGCGAATGGCTTCGACGGTGAGGTAAAATTTTATATACGAGGCAGAACGGCGGGTGAAATTACCTGGGAGCTTACCCGGCTGGGGCTGGTCAGCCCGGGGATTTCTACCTCCTCCGGGTACACAGGCAAGCTCAGCATTCAAGGCCTTTTCGGACGTGGTGAGATGGTTATCGATTCCGGCACGTGGACTTGCTCGGGAACGGTTTCGACGCGCGTTCTTTATCGCGAGGTCGAGAGACAAAAAGGATTTGAGCAGATCGAGCCTGGGCGTTTCCATCCGGATTTTGAGACTTTTGAAGGCACGATCCAACTCTCTTTGGAAGAACGAGAGCGCGAAGGTCTAAACTCTCTGGAGGTGACGGCCGGAGCTCTGAGTCTTCAATGGTTGGGAGGTGGGCTTGGCTGGATCCCCGTTTTGAACGTACCCCTGGATGGGCAAAGTTTTACGCTATCAAGCCTAAGCACTGCGGCGACGGGTGAGATCCTCGCCGTTGCTCCTTGTCCTTCCGAGCTCCGGGGAGAACGGCGTCAACTCAAGGTCAGGCCAATTTTTTTTCGGGCATCCGCGGCCGACCCTAGTCCGACGGGAGGCTCCTGGCAGACCCAACTCGCCAAGGCTCAGGAGGTCTGGGGGCGGTGCTGTATTGAGATCCTTCCGCAGGAAGCACAGTACGTCGTTGACGGTAACCTGAAAACCAGTACGGCAGTAGAGGTAATTTGGAACAGGTTTGATGACCCGGATATCAAGACCGTTGACGTATTTTTTGTCGATAGCATTCTTCCCAATGGAGGAGGGGCTAGTAGTAGCTTCGGAAGCAGTTTGGCGAAAATAGCGTTGACGGACCGCAACGCGGGCAACCCGACTCTCTTAGCCCACGAGTTGGGGCACATTCTGGGTGGACTTCATCCCGGAAGCCGCCCTGATCCACCGGCCTGGATTGCTGACCCTGGTACCGTTCTGGAGCCCAGCGGATCACCGAACCTGCCCAGCCCGAGCCTCAACACGCTCGGCAACTGCCGGAGAGCGGACAACACTTCTCTTATCTCGACCGGCAACGGCTGCTGTATTCAGCCGAGCCCAAACTGACTTCTCTGTCTCCGCCGCACTGGGCCCTCTAGGGATTGCCCCATCAACAGACGAGCCCAGTGCGGACCACCATCACTTCTGCTATTCTTGGCGAGGATCAGGCAAGCTCGGGAGCGCCGCGTCTCTTTCACGACGCGCTGTCTCCGTTCAGGAGGCTCGGAGCCCTCTTCGCAATGCCGAGACGTTGGTTCGTGGCGTCCATGTGTCTGGGTCTCTTCGTCTGGGCTGCGGCTCTTGGAGTGGCGGTGCGGCCTATCGGCCCCTCTGGTCACGCGCGGATCGCAGCCGCGCTTGGAGCAAATCGCTTCATCGAGCCCCGACTGGTCGGAGGGTTCGCGTTCGCTCCATGTACCCCGGTTGAGATCCCCGATCGGCTGATTTCCGCCTCACGCTGCTCGCAGCCACCGCGTTCGGGAGAACCCGAGCACGCCAAGTTGGTCTTGGCCATCGGCCGTGCTGTCAGATCGGCTGAATCTTCGCGAGGAACGGCCGATTTTTCAATGGCTGGGATCACCTCGCTGGTCTGGCCCACGGCGGGCGAGCCCGTTGCAGGTGAGGTTGAGCAACTCACGCGCGCAGTCTCCCGCTCTCCGCGTGATATCCAGTTACGCAATGATCTTATCGTCGCCCGTTTTCTGCTTGCGCAGCAGGAGGACGAGCCCGCCGAGCTTGTCCGCGCTCTCAACGACGCCCAAGAGGCTTATGAGATCGACCCCTCGGTTCCCGAGGTCCTGTTCAACCGCGCCCTGATCCTTGAGCGGCTCTTCCTGCGCGACCGAGCTATCGCGGCGTGGGAGAGATATCTTGAAGTTGACTTCGGAACCGACTGGGCGAGAGAGGCGCAACATCATCTCGATCGCCTGAGGCAGATCCCCATACCAGAGCTATGGAAGCAGCGGCTACCCGAGTTGGATGCTACTGCAGCCACAGGAGATCAGAAGCGCGTGCTTCAGATTGTGGTTTTGTCTCCACAGCAGGCCCGAGAACACGCACTCGAGGATCTCCTTGGAATGTGGGGAGAGCTCCAGGAAAAGGGACGGGCGGAAGAGGCAGCGTTGCGATTACGCGAGGCGCGGGCGCTGGGACAGGCGCTGCGAGAGTCAACCGAGGACGCCACTGTCGAAGCCACGGTTCGAGCGATCGACCGCGCGGCCACAGATCCGGCGCAGGATGATCTCCTCAAAGGGCTGGCGCGTGGGCACAGAGCTTACCGCGACGCCATGCCCTTATCGAGAAACCAGCTTATCGAGAAGGCCGAACCTCTTCTCAGAGAGGCTATGCGCGGGCTTGATCAAGGGGGTAGCCCAACGGCGCTCTGGGCTCTGCTCGCTCTCGGATCGACGTACGCCGCCCAGAGCCGTTACGAAGAGGCAAGTCAGATCTACTCCTCTATTCAGAATCGAGCGCAGAGCGTACCCTCGCCGATCCTGGCAGGGCGCGCCGAGTGGGGGCTCGGCCATGTAGCTCTCCGCCAAGGGCATTTTTCCGAGGCATTACATCATTTCGAAGCCGCGGCCGCCGCATTCGCCTCGCGTGGTGAGCTTGAGGGGCTTGGATTCATGCACGAGCGCCTGGCGGAAAATCTGCGCTTCCTGGGACAAAGCAACGCTGCTTGGAAATACCGCTATCAGGCCGCATCCGAGCTTTGGCCCTACCGTGATTCCATCCGCCTCCACACTCTGCTGTGGGAAGCGGGATGGGCTGCCGTGGAGGACGGCTGTCCAAAGGCTGGTTTGTTGATCCAAGAGGAGGACGTTCAGGTGGCTGCGCGCACAGGACAGCCACAGTGGCTGGCCGAGGCGCGGATCTGGCAGAGCAAGATTCATCTCGCCCTGGGGTCTCCACAGGCTGCTCTGGCAGCTCTGGCAGAGGCTTTTCGTGGCACCGCCCAGAGCAAAGGAGAGTGGGTTAGGCAGCGGGTGGGAATCGACGCGATGTACGTCGAGGGAGAGGCACGGCGGCGCCTCGATCCTGAGGCTGCACTTTCGCCGATCAGCCAGGCGCTCCAATTCTACAGTGACGGAAAGTTGTACCTGGACTTGATTGGCGCTTATTTGAGCCGGGCGCGCGCCTACTTGAGCGCCGGGCGCCTCGAGGAAGCGGAGACGGACCTGCTGGCGGCGATTGAGCTGTTCGAAGGGCAGCGGGCGAAGGTCTCGGACGATAGCTCGCGGCTCTCCTATTCCGAGGCAGCGCAAGGCCTCTTCGACGAGATGATCTTTCTCAAAGCCGAGAGGCGCGGCGATCATGAAGGCGCCTTCGCGATGTCAGAACGGGCTCGGACTGTCCCACTGAGCACGGCGCCTGATAGCTCGGCTGCCGCACGGCCAGCCCTGGAGGCAATCGGCAGGATCCCGGACAACGTGGTGCTCATCGAGTATGCTATCGCCCATGAGCGGCTCTTTACCTGGGTCCTCCGTCGCGATCAAGTCGACTTTGTGTCCCAAAAGATCCAACCTGAGGAGCTTGCCGGTCTGGTGCGGAGACTTGTGGCGGGAATCCAATCCAGGGAACCCAAGAGACTTTTAGATAAAGACTCCGAACGGCTTCACGAGCTCCTGATCCCGCGGCAACTTGCGATCCCTACAGGAAGCAAGTTTTATTTTGTTCCGGACAAGATACTCCACGAGGTTCCGTTCGCCGCGCTCAAGGATCCGATCCGCCGAAAGTACCTCATTGAGGACCATGAAGTCCGCATCCTGCCAAGCGTTTCGCTCTACCTGGCTCTCGAGGGGCGGCGGGCGTGGCGGCCGGGCTTGGTGCCGAGTGCCCTGCTGATTGGCGCGACGGAATGGGATCAAAAACTCTTCGAAAGCCTTGACAGCCTATCGGCTGTGCCGCATGAGATCGAAGAGATACGGGAGATATACGGCAACCCACGCGTGATTATCGGGCGCGACTCGACCAAGGCCCGGTTCTTGGAGGAGTTGGACACCACTGAGATTCTGCAAGTCGCCGGACACGCAGTCTTCAACCCGCGCCATTCCGAGCGCTCCTACTTTGTGCTCGCTCCTTCGGGAGAAGACACCGGAGTATTGTTCGCGAGTGAGATCGCAGGCCGTCGCTTTGAAAAGCTACGCCTCGTCGTGCTTGCCGCATGCAGCACTCTGGGGCCGCTAGACTCACGCACCTCCGGTCTCGCCGGCTTGGCGAGGCCTTTCCTGGACGGCGGAGTATCCGCTGTGGTTGGCACGCTCTGGAATGTGAACGACGACGCAGCGGAGCGCCTGATGATGGGCTTCCACAGCCGCTATCTGAAAACCGGCGATGCCGCCGGAGCGCTACGGGAAGCACAACTATCGATGCTGCGGAGCAGCGATTCATTCCTGCGGTCGCCCTCGGCCTGGGCGGGGTATCAGGTTGTCGGCGCGGGCGAATGAATTTTTCGGAAGGAGAATGGGCAAATGGGCTTCACTCTCAAGCTTAGCTTCACTGGCGTTTGTACTTATATTCCCAACAGCGACGCCGGAAAGGTCCGCATGTGTGTCGTCTTGCCGGATGGACGGAGCGAAAAGATAGCTGCTGGTCAAGCTATCGATAAGACAGATTTGAAGCGGCATATTGGTTTCATTACGTTCCCCCTCAGGAACCTTTCAGGAGTGACCAATTCTTCAGATGCTATGGGTGTGTGGTATCTGGATCGACATCGCATCATCCTCAAGACAATTCCTGGGCCCGAGATTAATCCCTATGTGCCGGACCTGCAGGGAGTTGCGGACCTGAATGCGATCGCCAAGGGTTTTTCAGGGGCTGCTCCAAATTGCCTCTCAGCGGGTAATCCGAACGAACGCTCAGGAGATCCGCAAGTCCTGGCCCAAGTCTTGATCGATCGAGGTTACTGGAGCATAGCGGATGTATGGTCGAACAAATGGATATTTCCAGGTACCCTCTCGGGTAGCTCTATAGAATGCAACTTGGCTTCGGTGGTGACTCTGGTGCTCGAAAATCTCGATTCTGCTAGTATCCTGGCGACGCCATTCATCATCGATGCAGACGCTGGCGGCAGCCCACAGGTAGAGTGGAGCTTCACAGCGAACGAGCAAGAGACTGTAGAAGTAACGATTGCTAATCTCTGCGATGAGAATCCGCTACGCTGGCCGACCAGGCGTGATCCTCTCTCGCCTGATGAGGATTTTAAGTGGCATTATCAGCTTCTGGCCAATCCAACGGGTATCAAAGAACACCTTAAGGGCTTGGAGCTCCCTGTCCCCTATCTGTCCGATACCGCACACGCAGGCCAAGGGGCCAATTGTCCGCCATCAAAAGCGGCCGCCTTCCCCTTCGGCGCGTCGCTCGACAAGTTTATTCCCCCTACCCCCGCCGCCCCACCTCCCGGCACCGAATGAGGAACTCCTCCGCCAGCAGCCGATAGGCTTGCGCCCCCTTGGCGTGCGGATCGTGCTGGAAGATGCTTCGCCCCTCTTCCGGCGCTTCGGCGAGCCGGGTGTTGATGCGGACTTCGATGGCGAAGACGAGGGAGCCGTAGTCGGTGCGGATCTGGTCGACGAGGCGGCGGGTGAGCTTGGTGCGGTAGTCGACCATGGTGAGGAGGAGGCCGAGGGGTTGGATGCGGCCTCCGGCGTCCCAGCTCATGCGCTCGGCGGCGGCGATCATGTTGCGGAGGCCGGTGGTGGAGAGGAATTGCGGCGTTGTGGGGAGGAGGAAGGTGTGGGCGGCGACGACGGCGTTGGCCGGCACGACGGCGAGGCCGGAGGGACAGTCCAGGAAGATGTCGTCGTAGGTGTCGGCGACCGGCTGGAGGACGGAGCGGAGACGGAGGTGCCGGCCGCGGTAGTTGCCGAGCTGGGCGTCGGCGTCCATCAGGTCGACCGAGGCGGTGATCAGTCTCAGGTTGGCGATGCTGGTGGGGCGGATGATCTCGTCGGCTCTGGCGGTGTGCAGAAGGAGGTCGGCGGAGGAGGGAGAAAGCTGGTCGGGCGGGACTCCCAGGGACAGCGACGAGGAGGCCTGGCTGTCCAGGTCCACCAGGAGGACGCGGCGGTCGCGTTCGGCCAGGGCGGCGGCGAGGTTCACCGCGGTGGTCGTTTTGCCCACTCCCCCCTTGCGGCTGATGATGGCCGTGATCATGGAGTCCGGTGGATCATGGGGGTGGGGGAGCCGTGACGTAGCCGGCACGGAGGAAGAGCGGCCAGACGACCGGACGGACCGTTTCCGGCTCTCCCCAGGCGGCGGCCAGGTCGTCCCAGATCTCGTCCAGCGGATCGGTCCCCCTCTCTTTGCTGTAACGCACGGTGGCGGACCAGGTCCTCATGTAGCCGACCAACTGCTCCAGGTTCCAGTCTTCCGGATGGAAGAAGGACGGCATCTGCACCTCGGCGAAGGGGAACGGGACGGTGCGATACTCTTCGTTGACCCAGCGCCTCTCGGGCGGCCAGTAGGCACCGGCGACGTCGTGCGCCAGGCGGTCGATCTGCCGGTCGACGGCCGGATCGGCGCGCGGCAGGTTGTAGGTCCAGATCGCCACCGCGCCGCCGGGCGCCAGGATCCTCTTCACCTCGGCGAAGAAGCGGTCGAAATCGAACCAGTGGAAGGCTTGCGCGGCGGTGACCAGGTCGACCGAGCCGTCCGGCATGCCGGTGGCCTCGGAGGGGGCGATGCGGTATTCGACATGCGGATGCGGTGTCGCATGTTCGAGCTGCTGCGCGCTCGGGTCGGTCGCCACGACGCGGTCGAAATGCTCGGCGAGGCCGACCGCGGCCTGGCCGTTGCCGGTGCCGGTGTCGAGAGCGAGCCGGTGCTCGCGGGGCAGACGGGCGACGGCGGCGACGAGGTCGCGCGGATAGCCCGGGCGGCAGGTCGAATATGCGGCGGCGTGACCGGAGAAGTGATCTTTGAAGCTCATAAGTTTCTGATCAAGAAAGCGACGTCACTGGAGTCCATCTTCAGCGTAGCGCATGGACGGCCGGCGGCGCCACCCGTATGCTAGGATGCGCCCGCCATAGAACTGTCACAGGGTATGACGCCCATGTGACGCGCCGGACACATTACCTGATGAGGGAGAGATGAACGCCGACGCGATCATCAAGTGGTTCATGCCGAAGGAGGAGCAGTTTCAGCGCCTCCTTTCCAAAGATACCCAGAACCTGCTGACCGGCGCCCGGCTGTTCGCCGACATCGCGCGGTGCGAGAAGTTCGAGCAGCGCCGGGTGCTGGTGGTCGAGCTCAAGGGGATCGAGCACGAGGGTGACCAGATCACCCGCCAGATCTTCGACGCTCTCAACTCCACCTTCATCACGCCGTTCGACCGCGAGGACCTGCGGTCGATCGCCACCGACCTGGACGACATCCTCGACGCGTTCGAGAGCGTGGCGCAATACCTGGTGCTTTTCGAGCTGGCCGAATCGCCGGACGCGCTGCGGCAGTTCTCGCGCATCCTGGTCGACATGGTGCAGGAGATCGACGAGCTGACCGGGCTGATCTGGGACATGGCGAACGAGAAGCGGATGCAGGCGGGGATCGTGCGCATCTCCGACCTCGAAAACCAGGCCGACAATCTCTACAACACGGTCATCGCGGACCTGTTCCGCGAAAACGGCCGTCCACCGCTCCAGATCCTGAAGTGGAAAGAGGTCTATCAGGGACTGGAAGACGCCTGCGACCACTGCAAGGACTACACCCACATCGTGGGCAACGTCCTGGTCAAGAACTCCTGAGGGCGATCCCCGGCCATGCCTCCCGGTTCCGGCGTTGTCGTCTTCATCATCCTGATCGCTCTGTCTTTTGACTTCCTGAACGGCTTCCACGACGCCGCGAACTCGATCGCGACGGTGGTGTCGACCCGGGTACTGTCGCCGCAGAAGGCGGTGCTCTGGGCGGCGTTCTTCAACTTCGTGGCCGCCTTCGTGCTCGGCACCGGGGTCGCGAAGACGATGGGCAGCGGCATGATCGACCTGGCGGTGGTCACCAGCGAGGTGGTGCTCGCCGGTCTGCTCGGCGCCATCGTCTGGAACCTGGTCACCTGGTATTACGGATTGCCGGTCTCCTCATCGCACGCGCTGATCGGCGGCTATGCCGGCGCCGCGATCGCCAAGGCCGGACCGAAGGCGATCCTCCTCGCGGGCTGGACGAAGACGCTCGCGTTCATCGTGCTGGCGCCGCTGATCGGCTGCTTCCTCGGCTTCTTCCTGATGGTGTCGGTGACCTGGGTCTTCCGCCGCTGGCGGCCGTCGCGGCTGGATCATCTGTTCCGCCGCTTGCAGCTCCTCTCCGCCGGGCTCTACAGCCTGGGGCATGGCGGTAACGACGCGCAGAAGACGATGGGGATCATCACCGGCCTGCTGGTCGCCTCCGGCTATATCAAGCATTTCCACGTGCCGCTCTGGGTGGTGCTGATCAGCCATGCGGCGATCGCGCTGGGCACGATGTTCGGCGGCTGGCGGATCGTCAAGACGATGGGCACGAAGATCACCAAGCTGCAGCCCTTCGGCGGTTTCTGCGCCGAGACCTCGGGCGCCATCACCTTGGTCGGCGCGACGCTGCTGGGCATTCCGGTGTCGACGACCCACACCATCACCGGTGCCATCATCGGGGTCGGTGCCACGCGCCGCCTGTCGGCGGTGAAGTGGGGCGTCGCCGGCCGCATCGTCTGGGCCTGGGTGCTGACGATTCCCATCGCCGCGGCGGTGTCGTGGGTCACCTACTTCCTGCTGAGACCGTTTTTCTAGACTCTTTCGATCTCGCCGCGGAAGCGGTGGGCGATGCGGGCGAGAAGGAGACCGGCCACGGCGCCGAGGGCGACGGTGGCTCCCCACCACAGGCCGCGGGGACCTTGGCCGGCGGTGAAGGCGAGAGCCCAACCCGCCGGCAGACCGATCAGCCAGAAGCCGACCAGCGCGAGACCGGCGGGATAGGTGGTGTCGGCGGCGCCACGGAGGACGCCCGCTCCGACCACCTGGATGCCATCGAAGACCTGGAAGACCGCGGCGATGGGGAGGAGGGCGGTGGCCATGGCGATCACCACCGGGTCTCCGGTGTAGAGCCGGGCGAGCGGCTCGGGCAGGAAGGCGAAGAGAGCGGCGAAGACGACCATCACGCCGGCGCCGAGGAGCAGGCAGGCGGCGGCGGCGCGGCGCGCTCCCGGCATGTCGCGCCGCCAGATGGCATTGCCCACCCGCGTCGCCGCGGCGCCCGCGATGCCGAGCGGCACCATGAAGGAGACGCTCGCCAGGTTGATGGCGATCTGGTGCCCGGCGAGTTGGGTGACGCCCATCCGTCCCATGAGGAGAGCCAGGGTGATGAAAAAGAGGATCTCGAAGGATTGATGCAGCGCGATCGGCAGACCGAGGCGCAGCAGGCGCAGGTGCCGGCCGAGGTGGAACGCTTCGCGGGTGAAGCCGCGCCAGTAGGGGGCGAGAGCGCGCCGCGAGGCGATCAGAAGCCAGAGGAACATGGCCGTGCGGCAGATCGAGGTGGAGTAGGCCGAGCCGCGCACGCCGAGCGCCGGCATTCCCAGGTGTCCGTAGATCAGCACCCAGTTGCCGAAGATGTTCGCGAGGTTGCCCACCACGATGGTGAACGCCGTGTGGCGGACGACGCTCATCGCCTGCAGCGTCTGCCGCAGGGTGACGAAGAGATAGTAGGCCGGCAGCCCCCAGATGATGGCGCGGGAGAATGCCGCCGCTTCGCCGACCACGGCGGCGGGCTGGCCGGCGAGGCGCAAGGCCGGGGCCACGTCCCAGAGCAGAAGCGCGCAGGGGAGGACCATGGCCAGCGCCAGCACGATGCCGCGCTGGAGGTGATCGCCGACCGCCTGCCGGTCCTCCGCTCCGTGCGCCTGCGAGACCAGCGGATCGAGCGCCGCGAGGACGCCGCCGCCGAGGACCAGGAAGATCAGGGTCGAGATATGGCCGAGCGCGCCGGCGGCGAGCGCGCTGGCGGAGAGATGGCCGAGCATCATGGTGTCCACGACGCCCATGGACATCAGGCCGAGCTGCACCAGCGCCACGGGAATGGCGAGGCGGGTGGCTGCGGCGAGCTCGCGCCGGATGCGGTCGAAGCGGTTCATGGAGGGTGGGGTAGTATAGCCGCGCCTTGAGCAAGCTCGACGATCCAGCAAACGACAGCGGCATCCTGATGGTGCAGATTGAAGCGGCGGCGGGGGAGACCCTCGCCGCGCTGGTGCGTGAGCTGGCGCCGGGCACCTCGTGGAGCAAGGCGCGCGAGCTGTGCCGGAGCGGGCGCGTCTGGGTAGATGGCGAACGGGCCACCGATCCGGCCCGGCGGATGGCGGCGGGCGAGCGGATCGAGCTGCGCACTGGGGAGCCGGCGCTGCGCCGCGAGCCGGCGGCGGCGGTGGTGCACCTTGATGCCGATATCGTAGTGGTGCGCAAGCCGGCTGGACTGCTCACGGTTCCTTTCGCCAAGGACGATCGCGACACGCTGCTCTCCCTGACCCGCGTCGCGGTGCGCCGCCTGGAATCGGCGCGCGGCCAGGAAGCCAATCCCAGCCTGCGCGCCGTGCAACGGCTCGACAAGGACACCTCGGGCCTGGTCGTCTTCGCGCGCAACGTGCGGGCACAGCGTCTGCTCCAGGAGCAGCTCGGCGAGCACACGGTGACCCGCCGTTATCTGGCGCTCGTCCACGGCGCCGCCGAAGACGCGATCTATGACACGCTTCTGGTTCACGACCGCGGCGACGGCCTGCGCGGCTCGTGGGGCGTCTTCCGGCCCGCGGAAGGCAACCCGCCGGACGGCGCCAAGAACGCCACCACCTACGTCTCCGTTCTCGAGCGCCTGCGGCGGGCGACCCTGCTGTCCTGCTCTCTGGAGACCGGCCGCCAGCATCAGATCCGCATCCATCTGGCGGAGGCCGGGCATCCGCTGGTCGGCGAGACCGTCTACATCCGCGGCTGGCACGGTCCAATCATTGAAGCGCCGCGCCTCATGCTGCACGCGGCCGTGCTCGGCTTCATCCATCCCCGGACCAACCGCCCGGTCGAATTCGAAGATCCGCCTCCCGCCGACTTCGAAGCGGTTCTGGAGCGTTTGCGCCGGCCCGGCGTGAAACCTTGAACGACTCCGGTCGTAGGGTGCCGAGGAGGTGACAGGATGCGTTCTCTGCTTCAGGATCTTCGATTTGCCGGCCGCCTGCTGGTGCGCAGCCCCGGCCTGTCCCTGGTGATCATTCTCACTCTGGCACTCGGCATCGGCGCCAACGCGGCCATCTTCAGTGTCGTCAACGGCGTTCTGCTCAGCCCGCTGCCCTATCCTCAGTCCGACCGCCTGATGTCGATCTACAGCCAGTTTCCGGGTCTGGGATTCGACCGCTTCTGGGTGTCGGCCCCGGAGCTCATCGAATTCCGCGAGCGGGCCACCCGGTTCGACGGCGTCGGCGCCTACCGGACGGTCGAGGTCAATCTGGAAGGGCAGGACCAGCCGCTGCGCGTCCAGGCGGCTGTCGTTTCGGCCGGCCTGTTCACCGTCCTCGGCGTCCATCCGGAGCGCGGGCGCGTCTTCACGCCGCAGGAAGACCTGCCGAACGCGGAGAAGGTGATCGTCCTCGGCGACGGCCTCTGGCGCCGCGCCTTCGGAGGGGATTCGGGCATCGTCGGCCGGCGGGTGAAGGTCAGCGGCCAGCAGCGGACGATCCTCGGGGTGATGCCGCCGAAGTTCGACATCGCGGGCGAGCACGTCGAGGCGTGGATTCCTCTGGCGATCGATCCAGCCAATCCGGGCGGCCGTGGCAGTCATTCTCTTTTTCTGGTGGGGCGGCTGCGGAGCGGCGCCAACCTCGCCCAGGCGCAGTCGGAGCTGCAGGGTCTCCTGGTGCGCTGGAAACAGGAGAGGCCCCAGGGCCACTCGCTCGATCCAGAGCAGCATCGCCTGGTGATCAAGCCGCTGCTCGACGACCTGGTGGGGGACGTGCGGCCGAAGGTCGTGATGCTGGCCTTCGCCGTCGGCCTGGTGCTCCTCATCGCCTGTCTGAACGTCGCCAATCTGCTCCTCGCCCGCGCCGAGTCGCGGCAGCGGGAGATCGCCATTCGCACCGCGCTCGGCGCGCCGCGGCGGCGGTTGATCCGCCAGTTCCTCACCGAGAGCGTGCTCCTGTCGGTTCTCGGCGGAGTCTGCGGTCTCCTGCTCGCGGTGGCGGGAGTGCGCGCCATGGTGGCGCTCAATGCCGACAGCATTCCGCGCGTCGAATCGATCGGAGTCGATGGCCGTGTCGTCGCCTTCACACTGGCGCTTGCGGTGCTCACCGGTCTCCTCTTCGGTCTCGCGCCGGCGCTCCATGCCCGGGGCGGCTCGTTCTTCACCGTGCTCCGGGAAGGAGCGCAGCGCGGCACCGCAGGCCGCTTGTCGCAGTGGTTCCGGCGCGGCCTGGTGGTGGCCGAGATCGCCCTCGCGTCGCTGCTGGTGATCGGGGCGGGGCTGCTCCTCAAGAGCTTCTGGGTGCTGCAGCAGGTGAATCCCGGATTCGAGCCGCGGAACGTTCTCTCCATGCAGATCTCCCTGCCGCGGGCGAGCTATCCGGACGATCCCCAGGTCGCGGGCTTCTACCGCAAGCTGACCGCGCAAGCGGCATCGCTCCCCGGCGTCGAGAGCGTCGCCGCCGTGGCCGGCCTGCCGCCCAAGCGCGACGTCAACGCCAACGACACGGAGTTCGAAAGCATCAAGCCCACCAAAGATGGACCGCCACAGAACGTCGATTACTGGCAGTTCGTCACCCGCGACTACTTCAAGACCATGCGCATCCGGCTCATCGCCGGGCGCACCTTCACCACCGGAGACGACCGCGGCACGCCCGGCGTGGTGGTGATCAACCAGACCATGGCCAAGGTCTTCTGGCCGACCCGCAGCCCGCTCGGCGACCGGGTGCGGGTGCCCTCGGGTCCCGGAGGCCCGCAGAGCCCGTGGCTCACCGTCGTCGGCGTCGTCGCCGACGTCAAGCAAGGGGGGCTCGACCAGAAAACCGGCACGGAGCTGTATTTCCTGGAGGATCAGGCCGGAGAGACCGCGGGAGGAGCGGCCCGCACCATGTACCTGGTGGCGCGCACGGTGGCTCGCAAGCAAGGCGACCCGATGAGCCTGGCGGCTGCGCTGCGGGAGACGATCCGCGGCCTCGACCCGTCGCTGCCGGTCGCCCAGGTGCGCCCGATGGACAAGGTGCTGTTCGACTCGGTGGGCCGGCCGCGCTTCATCATGATCCTGGTGATGCTGTTCGCCGCCGTGGCCCTGGTGCTTGCCGCGGTCGGCACCTATGGCGTCCTCTCCTATGCGGTGGAACAGAGGACGCGGGAGATCGGAGTCCGCATGGCTCTGGGTGCCCAGGTGGGAGAAGTGTTGGGCATGATCCTGGCGCAAGGCGCGCTCCTCGCCGGCGTCGGCCTGCTGCTCGGCGTGGCGGGAGCGGTAGCGCTGCGCAGCGTCCTCGCGAGCCTCCTGTTCGGTGTAACGCCGACCGATCCGTTGATCTTCGCGGTGGTGGTGGCGCTCCTCGCGCTCGTCTCTTTCGTGGCCTGCTTCTTTCCGGCCCAGCGAGCGGCGCGCGTGGATCCGCTCGTCGCCTTACGTTCCGAATGAAGTCCGCATGAAGAGAGACACCGGCCTCCGGAGCTGGCAGGGCTCGATCGCCGTGGCGATCCTCTGGCGTTACGCGTGCCACGCCGCGATGCTCGGCCTCTCCCTGCTGACCGAAGGCCGGCCGGCGCCCCATCTCCCGGACACCCTCCTCGACCACCTGCCGCGGATCGCCTGGATCGCGGACGCCAACTGGTGGCTCTGGGTGGCCTGCTACATCCCGCCGGCCCTCCTCCTCTGGTGCCGCGACCGCTCCGCCTTCCTCCGCTTCCTTTATATCGGGGGAATCGTCAGCGTGCTCCGTGGCCTCTGCGTCGGCCTGACCGGCTTGGGGCCTGCCGACGGTCCGGACGTGAATGCGGGAATCGGCAACGCATCTCTTGTCCACGCCTGGATCACCCTGATCAATCCGTTTTCCACCCTCTTCGGCAACGCCGCCCACGTCTATCTCACCAAAGACCTCTTCTTCTCCGGCCACGTCTCGTCGACCTTCCTCCTCTGGCTCTACTGCCGCGGCAAAGGCTGGCTCGGCCCGGCCGCGCTCGCCGGGCATCTGGTGACGGTCGCGGTGGTTCTGCTGGCCCATCTGCACTATAGCATCGACGTTGTGGGCGCCTGGGCGATCACGTATAGCGTGTATGCGGTGGCGGAGTCCCGCCCTACGTCTTTGTGATCGTCCACCGGAAACCGGTCTTCGGGGGACCGATCGGCGATTGGCCGTGGAAGGTTTTTTCGGAATAGCGGCCCCAGTGGGGCCGGTTGCCGTCGATGTCGGAGAAGCCGTATTCGTCGGAGAGGGTCCACGAAGCGTAGACGCCGCCCGATTTCGCCATCACATTTGGATCCGCGGCGAGCGCCGCGACGGCACGGCCGACGAAGAACGGCGTTTCGGAGGCGATGAAGTGCGGGTCTTTCTTCGCGCCGTCGCGCCAGTTGGCCTCCGTGACTCCGAAGTGATCGAGCATCTGCTCGGAGCGCAGGAAGCCGGGGGAGACGGCGACGGCCGCGATGCCGTGCGGGTGGAGCTCTTCGCCCAGCGCCAGGGCGAGCCGGTTGACCGTGGTCTTGATCAGGTCGTAGAAGAGGGTGCCGCGATAGTCGAGGTTGTCGCCGTCGGTGACTTCCACGATGAGTCCACCGCGCCGTTCGATCATCAGCGGCGCGGCATGGCGGCAGGCGATCAGATGGGTGTGGATCGCCCGCTCGGCCATGCGGAAACCCTTGTCGAGCGTCAGCTTCCAGAACGGTTTCCACTCGTGCGGCTCGCCCTCCGAGATGTCGTTGACCAGCACGTCGAGCCGTCCCTGCTCGGCCCGGATGCGCGCGACGAGCGCCTCGACCTCGCTTTCGATCAGGAAGTCGACCCGCACGGGAATGCCCACGCCGCCCCGCGCGGCGACCATCTCCGCCGTCTCGTCGATCGTCTCGGGCCGGCCGGCGTAGAAGCCGGTGGTGGCCGGGCTCTCGCGTGTGCTGCGCCCTGCGCAGTACACGGTGGCGCCCGCTTCGCCCAGCATGCACGCAATGCCGCGCCCCGCGCCGCGGGTGGCTCCGGCGACCAGTGCGATCTTGCCGGCGAGTGGTTTGGTGGTGTCCATGAGTGCTCCCTTGATCCGAGCAGAGCTTCAGTCTATCCGCTGACCACCGCTTCGCGGAACGCCTTCGCCTCATCCACCGCGACCGAAATCCACCGGGCCGTCTTTTCCTTCCCGTACGGTCCCTGCGCCGTGACGGGCTCGGACAGCTCGATCCACAGCGGCGTTGTTCCCGGTAGCGTGGCTCGAATGAAGGGCTCGGCTTTCGGCGCCTTCTTGTGGATCGCGACGATGTGGGCACGCGGGATGCGCACAGTCCAACGCAAGCCGGTGCGGATAGAGAGGATGTCTTCGTCGAGGAGGATGGGCCGCAGGCGGGTGGCCCGGTAGTCCGCCAGGAACCAGAGCATGCCATAGGCGGCGAGCGCGGTGAGGAGCCAGGCGCCGCGGGAGCTCCAGCGGGTGACCAGAAGATGGACGGGGATCGCCTCGGCAATCGTGACGATCAGCAGGGCGAAGCCGAGGGCTCCATAGCTGCCGGTGCGGTGGTAGGTGAAGACGCGGGTGGCAGGCGGGCTCGGGGAACGGCGTCTCCACGCGAAGAGGGAGTAGTAGACGACTGCCATCTCGAAGCCGATCGCTTCGGCCACACCGCGCAGCGGCACGATCTCCCGCGCCACGTTCCGCAGCCGGTCCAGCATGTCGTCCGCTCCCGCGCCCCTCGTTCCGCGCAACGACCGGCGGGTGCGTCCGGCGATCCAGGCCACCAGCCCGATCTCGGCCGGAATGGAGAGGATCTCCGAGACACGCTTCAGCATCTCCCGCTGATCCGGGAGCACCAGGGCGGCGCCGGT
This sequence comes from Thermoanaerobaculia bacterium, assembly GCA_036264355.1. Classification (GTDB taxonomy): domain Bacteria; phylum Acidobacteriota; class Thermoanaerobaculia; order Multivoradales; family UBA5704; genus UBA5704. The sequence continues at coordinate 19,482 of DATARD010000083.1, read as the reverse complement.
GAGGCTGAGCAGGAAGAGCGGGATGAGCGTTCTCGCCGGCCAGCCGGCCCGACGGATTGGCAGGACGTAGAAGACGAGGGGCACGACGACGAGGAGGTCGATGAGCAGGCCGGCCGACACCGCGTCCGGATGCCGGAGCTCTGGCCGCATCCTCACCATGATGACGGCCACCGCATAGATCCCCGTGGCAAGGAACGCAAAAGTCAGCAACGGCAGTCGGGCTGGACGGACCATGGACAGGGCTCCTTGTGCACCTTCTAGGATAGACGAACGAGGCGGCGAAAGGTTGCCGTCTGCGGGTTCGAGACTCGACGGCAACGGGGTGCTCGGAGTAGATCCGAGGTCGAGAAAAATGCGCAATTCTCGGCCTGCATCCCGCGGGGCATCCCCACCCCCTCTGCAATTCTCGACCTCTCCGATGATTTTCGCGACTTTTTATCGTCTTTTCTCGACTTGACGAGCTTGATTCGCGACCTTGTAAGCTCAGTTAGCGACCATTCGGGCCATATTCGCGACTTATTGACCTTGATTCGCGACCTGCTGAGGCTATTTCTCGACTCAGCGCCGATAATTCTCGACTCAACGCCGGTGATTCTCGACTAAATGTCAAGGCAGGTCGACTGTTGCAGGTAAAAAGACGAAAACCGGGCGACGCAGGTCGACAATTGCGGCAGGTTCGCGACTCAGTGGCGCTGATTCGCGACCAAATGGGCCCGTTTCTCGACCTCTTTTCGGTCGCTCCTACGCGGCCCCCAGCACCACCAGCACCTTGTGCTGGCCGTCCTGGACCAATCCAATCTCCGCTTTGCCGTTTTTCACCTCCAGCGCCGTGCCGTCGAGCTCGGCGGTGGCGACTCCCTTCGTCGCTCCGTGCGGGTTCTCGACGGTGATGGTGTACATGGCGGCGTGGTAGCGGAAGGTGATGTCGTAAGTCGGCCAGGTGCGCGGGATGGCGGGATCGATTGTGAGGACGGTGCCGCGGAGGCGGAAGCCGAGGATGGATTCGATGCCGGCGCGGTACATCCAGCCGGCGGAGCCGGTGTACCAGGTCCAGCCGCCGCGGCCGAGATGGGTGGGCTCGGCGTAGACGTCGCCGGCGATGACGTAGGGCTCGACCTTGTAGCGCTGGACGCCGGCGCGGGTCTTGCCGTGGTTGATCGGATTGAGCAGCGAGAACAGCTCGGTGGCGCGGTCGCCGTCGCCCAGCGCGGCGAAGGCGAGGATGCACCAGACCGCGGCGTGGGTGTACTGGCCGCCGTTCTCGCGCACTCCCGGCAGGTAGCCCTTGATGTAGCCCGGATCGAGCGGCGTCTTGTCGAAGGGCGGCGTGAACAGGAGGACGTGGCCCTGGTCGCGAAGATCGCGCACGTCCCGGCGCACCAGGCGTTCGTCGACGGACGCCATGCTGCGTTTCGCGTGTTCCGGGTCGGCGGCTCCGGAGAGCACGGCCCAGGATTGCGCGATCGAATCGATCTGGCATTCGTCGCTGGTCGCCGATCCCACCGGTGTGCCGTCGTCGAAGTAGGCGCGGCGGTACCAGCCGCCGTCCCAGGATTCTTCGAGGGCGGTTTTGAGCTCGCCGGCGTGGTAGCGCCAGACCTCCGCCCGTTGGCGGTCTTTGGTGTCGGTGCGGCCGGCGGCGATCTCCGCGAAGCGGACGAGCAGGGGGTGGAGGAACCAGCCAAGCCAGACGCTCTCGCCCTTGCCTTGGCGGCCGATGCGGTTCATGCCGTCGTTCCAGTCGCCGGTGCCCATCAGCGGCAGGCCGTGGCTGCCGGGCGGAAGCCGCAGGTCGAGGGCGCGGGCGCAGTGTTCGAAGAGGGTGCCCCGCTGGGACGCCGTCGAGGGGACGAAGTAGGCGTCCTCCTGATCGAGCGGCAGCAGGGGGCCTTCGAGGAACGGCACGTCCGCTTCGAGCAGCTCCGTCTCGCCGGTCACCTCCAGATATTGCAGGACCACGTAGGGGAGCCACAGGAGGTCGTCGGAGATGTGGGTGCGCACGCCGCGGCCGGTGGGCGGATGCCACCAGTGCTGGACGTCGCCTTCGACGAACTGGCGGCTCGCGGCGCGCAGGATCTGGTCGCGGGTGATGTCCCGCCGTGCCACGGTGAGCGCCATGACGTCCTGGAGCTGGTCGCGGAACCCGAAGGCGCCGCCGGCCTGGTAGAAGGCGGTGCGCGACCACAGCCGGCAGGTGAGGGTCTGGTAGAGCAGCCAGCGGTTGAGGAGGAGGTCCATCGCCTGGTCCGGGGTCTTCACCTGGATGGTCCCGGTGACATCGCTCCACGAGCGGGTCACCTCCGCCAGCACGGCGTCCAGATCGGCGGCGCGGTAGCGCTGGATCAAGCTGTGCACCTCGTCGACGTTTTCGCCCTGGCCGAGCAGGAAGACGACCTCGATGCGCGCGCCGGGGCGCAGGTCGACCGCGGTCTGCAGAGCGGCGCAGGGATCGAGGGCGGCGCCCACCCGGCCGGACAGGCGGGAGTCCCGGCGTTCGAGCGCGGCCGGATGGTCGGGCGTGCCGTTCCTTCCCAGCAGCTCCGCGCGGTCCGCCGTCCAGGAGGTCTGCCAGCCGTTGAGGTCGGCGAAGGCGACGCGGCTGCCGAAGTCGGGGTTCCAGACGTTGCGCGCCAGGATTGCGCCGGTGTCTTTGTCGAGCGCGGTGATGATGTACGGCGCCGAGGCGCTGCGCGAGTTGCCGAGCACCCACTCGGCACAGGCGGTCACGGTCAGCTTGCGCGGCCGGTCCTCGCGGTTGATGAGCGTGAGGCGGGAGATCTTGACCGGATCGGCCACCGGAACGTATTGCAGCAGCTCCAGCGTCACGCCGTGCGAGGTGTGCTCGAAACGGCTGTAGCCCTGGCCGTGACGGGCGACGTAGGGCCAGGCCTCTTCGCGGATCGGCAGCACCGTCGGTCCCCAGAGCAGGCCGCTCTCTTCGTCCCGCACGTAGAAGGTCTCGCCCGGCGGATCGCTCACCGGATCGTTGGACCACGGGGTGAGCTGGTTCTCGCGGCTGTTGACCGACCAGGTGAAGCCGGCGCCCGATTCGGAGACCTGGAAGCCGAAGGACGGATTGGAGATGACGTTGATCCAGGGCGCCGGCGTCCACTGCCCGGCGCCGAGGATGGTCACGTATTCGCTGCCGTCGGCGGTGAATCCGCCCAGGCCGTTCCACATCTCGAGCGGGATCCGCGGCCGTTCGGTGATGGTGGCGGGTGGTGAGGCAGCAGTCCCGCGCCCCGCGGCACGCCGTGCGGCGGCGGGGGCTCCGCGCCGGTCCTCGGCGCGGGCACGGCGTTCGATCTGCTCGAAGAGCGAGCCGTCGCGCGCCTTGAGCACCACCCGCGCGGCGGCGAGGAGGACGTCCCGCACCTCGGGCGTGAGCAGGTCCGCGCGCAGGATGTAGGCGTTGCCGTGCGGCTCCTGGCCTTCGTGATGGAGGTGCGACTGGCTGCTGCGCACCAGGGCTTCGAGGGCGCCTTGCAGGTCCTGCACGTAGGAGGGAGCCCGTTCGTTGAGGATCACCAGGTCGACCATCAGGCGCTTGATGCGGAAGTACTCGTGCGCCTTGAGGAGCTGGCGGACGATGCCCATGTCGTCGATCTCGTCGATACGCACCAGCACGATGGGCAGATCGCCGGAGATGCCGAAGGGCCAGAGCGCCGAGGCGCCGCGCGCATTGCTCTGCAGCACCTCCGCGGCGGCGCGCAGCGACGGGTCCGCGTAGAGCACGCGGTTGGCGACGCGCTGGAAGAGGTTGGCCTCGTCGGGATGGATGCCGAGATGGCGGAGCTGCACCTGCGCCTGCGTCCAGGCCATCGTCGTCGCCCGCTCGAACGCCGCCGGGTCGCGGTATTTGTCGGCGAGGTCGAGCGCCGTCTCGCGCGACGAGGTGACCAGGGTGGAGAAGAGCACGCGCGCCGTGGTGCCCGGCGCGAGGCGCACGCGGCGGCGCAGGCAGAAGATCGGATCGAGCACCGCGCCGGCCGTGTTGGAGAGCGAGAAACCGTCGATCACCGACATCGGCGTCCGCACGCCGCGTCCGCGGCCGAGGAAGCGCGCGCGGTCGGTCTCGTACTCGACGGCCTCCGTGGCCTCGCCGAACGTGCCGAACGCCCCCGAGATCCCGGAGAACCCGGAGAACAGCGAGCCGCCCACGTTCGCCGCGACGTGCGCCGCCCAGATCCGCGGCTCGCTCGCCGAGCGGGGCCGCCGCGACGCGAGGAGCGCTCCCAGGTGGGCGTCCCACTCGGTTTCGACGAACAGGTTCGAGAAGGCGGGATGGGCGAGGTCGGCGGCCTGCGGCGCGAGCACGATCTCGGCGTAGGAAGTCAGCTCGATCTCGCGCACCCGGGCGCCGTGGTTGGTGAGCGACACGCGGCGCAGCTCGGCGTCGTCTTCCTGGGCGACCACGACTTCCAGGCGGCAGGTGATCGCACGGTCGCGGCGGACGATCTCCGCGCGGTCCTCGGAGAAGGAGACCTCGTAGCTGTCCGGCTCGACGCCGCTCGGTTGATAGCCCGCCGACCACACCTCGCCGCTCTGCGCGTCGCGGAGGAAGATGTAGGACCCCCAGCAGTCGCGGGTGGTGTCCTCGCGGAAGCGGGTGACGGCGACGTCCACGAGATGGGCGGGATCGGCGCCGCCGCGGAAGCGGCTGAAGCCCGAGCCGGCCGCGGTGAGCATCACCGTGTAACGGCCGTTGCCCAGCAGATGACTGCGCGGCACCGCCTGGTGCGGCGACGAGAAGCGGCGCACCACCGGCGGTGTGAGACCGGCAAGCTGCACGGCGGCGGCGACCTCTTCGGCCCGCGGCCGGGCGACCGCCACGTCGCGCGGCGTGCGCTCCTGGAGCAGCAGCTCGGTCGCCTGCACCAGAGGCACGGCGTGGAAGCGGGCCGGCATGCCGCCGTCCTGGCGGGCGTCGAGGACGTTGGCCAGGGAGAGCAGGGACATCCCCTGGTGATGCGCCATGTAGGCGTGCACCACGGCGAGGTCCTGGCCTTCCGGCAGGCGGTTCGCCGTGTAGTCGATCGCCTCGTAGAAGCCGAAGCGGCCGGCCGCTCCGGCGCTCTCGAGATCGGTGAAGTTGGCAAGCGCCGCCCGCGGCTCGAACATCGCCGCGAGGACCGTGGCATAGGGGGCCACCACCACGTCCTCGGAGAGCCCGCGCTTGAGGCCGAGACCCGGCACGCCGAAATTCGAATACTGATAGGTCAGCTCGAGGTCGCGGCCGTTGAACGCCGACTCCGAGACGCCCCAGGGCACCCGGCGTTCCTTGCCGTATTGGATCTGGCGCCGCACCACGAGGCGGCAGGTTTGATCGAGCAGGCTGTGCGCGGGAGAGCGCATCACCAGCGCCGGCATCAGGTATTCGAACATCGAGCCCGACCACGAGATCAGCGCCGCGCCGCGGTCGACCGGGGTCAAGGGGCGGCCGAGCTGGAACCAGTGCTCCACCGGGACGTCCCCTTTGGCGATGGCGATGAAGCTCGCCAGGCGAGCCTCGGAGGCCAGCAGATCGTAGAAGCTCGGATCGAGCTCCCCTTCGGCGACCCGGCCGATCGAGAAGAGCTTGCGGGAGGGATCGAACAGGAAATAGAACTCCATCGCGGCGAAGAGATCGGAGGCGGTGGCGGCGAGCGCCAGGAGGCGGCGCACCAGAGATCCGGCGGCCTGGTCGGAGGCGGCGGCGTCGAGGTCTTTGGCGTGGCTCGCGACGCACGCGGCGGCGAGCTCGGCCCAGGCGAGCACCTCGTTCCAGGCGTCGGCGTCGGCGCCCTCCTTCTGCTCGCTGGCCAGCGCCCGCGCCACGTCCTCCACGGCATGCAGGCCGCCGCTCAGCTCGTACAGGCGGGAGGACCAATCATCCGCCCCATGATCCCCATGATGATCCCCATGATCATCCAATACCGCGGTCAGGTCCAACGCGTCCAGCGCCTCATCGAGCTGCCGCCGCGTCACGGTCTGCGTCCGCCGGCCGGCGGACGCCGGTGCCGAGTGCCGAATCAGCGCCACGGCGTCGGCGATTCCGGAGAGCGCCTGCGCATTGCGCGCCGGGCTCTCGGCGAGTTGCCGGCAGGCTTCCGCGAGCACCACCAGATGGCCGGCGAGGTTGCCGCTGTCGACGGTCGAGACATAGCGCGGCTCGAGCGGATACGCTCCGCGAGTGTCGTACCAGTTGAAGAAGTGGCCGCGGGAGCGTTTGAGATCGCTCATCGTCGCGAGCGTCGCTTCCAGACGCTCGACACAGTCCAGCGTGCCCAGCCAGCCGAAGTCCCGCGCCGCGACGGTGGCGAGAAGATAGAGCCCCATGTTGGTGGGCGACGTCCGGTGGGCGACGACCGGCTGCGGATCTTCCTGGAAGTTGTCGGGCGGCAGCGCATGATCGTCCGGGCCGACGAAGGTCTCGAAGAAGCGCCAGGTGCGGCGGGCGAGGAGGCGGAGCGCCTGCGCCTCCTCCCGCGAGAGACGGTCCGCCTCCGGCACCGGCGGCGGCAGGCTGATCCAGCGCGCCACCACCGGCGCCAGCCCCCAAGCCAGCAGCAGCGGCGCCGACCACACCCAGGCCGGCCAGGAGCCCGGCGGGGGAGAGGACGGCCACACCCGGGCGGCGACGACGACGAGGCCGGCGGCGAGCACGGCGAAGGTGACGCCACCGTCCATCCGCTGGTAGAACAGGGGGAGGTCGAGACCGAGCCCGGCTTTCGATTGCGCCGCGGTCACCCATTCGAGCATCCGCCGGCGCGTGGCATAGAGACGGGCCAGCGTGCGCAGGATCGCATCAGCCATCAGCCAGGCGTGGTAGGCAAGGAAGACGATCGAGAGGAGCACCTGGGACATCGAAAGCCGGACGTCGGAGGCGACGCCGCGAAGATGGCTGCGCTTGGAGATGCCGTGGCGCCGCGGCCACAGTCTGGGAAGGAGGCCGAAGAATGCCGGCAGGATCATCGTCGCCAGCACGAAGAGCATCCACAAGGCCGGCGAGGCGCCGCGCAGGGTCCAGCCGGCGAGCAGGGTGAGGAAGGCCGCCGGCGCCACCAGCGTCCGCCGCAGGTTGTCGAGCATCTTGTAGCGGCCGATGATCGGAATCGGCGCGCGGTCCCCCGCTCGATCGGAGCCGGCGGCGGGGCCGCGGCCGAGGATCCACGGCAGCAGTTGCCAGTCGCCGCGCGCCCAGCGGTGCTGGCGGGCGGCGGCGGCTTCGAAGTGGGCGGGGAACTCCTCGAACAGCTCGATGTCGGTCACCAGGCCGGCGCGGGCGAAAATTCCCTCGAACAGGTCGTGGCTGAGCATCCGGCTTTCCGGCACCTTGCCGTCGAGCGCCGCGGTGAAGGCGTCGACGTCGTAAATCCCCTTGCCGGTGTAAGACCCCTCGCCGAAAAGGTCCTGATAGACGTCGGAGACCGCCGCGGCATAGGGGTCGATCCCCGCCGGCCCCGAGAAGACGCGCTGGAAGATCGATCCTTCATGGCTGTCGGGCAGCGTCGGGGTGATCCGCGGCTGCAGGATGCCGTAGCCGGCGACGACGCGGCGGAGCGACGGATCGTAGCGCGGCCGGTTCAACGGGTGCGCCAGGGTGCCGGCCAGGCGCCGGGCGGCCTCGCGCGGCAGGCGGGTGTCGGCGTCGAGGGTGAGGACGAAGCGGATCTCCGGTGGCGGCGGCGCCGTGATTTCGGTCAACAGGAACGAGGTGTCCCGGGCGCCGCGCAGCAGCCGGTTGAGCTCCTCCAGCTTGCCGCGCTTGCGCTCCCAGCCGAGCCAGCACCGCTCGCTGGCGCTCCACACCCGGCGGCGGTGGAAGAGCAGGAACCGGGCATCGCCGGCGGGAGCGGGTCCGTGCTGCGCGTTCAGGCGCGCGATCCCGGCCGCGGCCGTGGCCAGCAGCTCGTCGTCGCCGGGCATCGTCTCGTCCGGCGCATCCGACCAGTCGGAGAGGAGGGCGAAGCGCAGCTCGGCTTCCGGATTGGCGAGATAGTGCACCTCCAGGCGGCCGATCTGTTCCTCGATCTCCGCCTCGCCGGTCAACAGGGTCGGCACGGCGACCAGCGTCCGCAGCTCCGCCGGGATGCCGCCGTGGAGCTCCACCCGCGGCAGCACCCGCGGCCCCACCAGCCGCGTCACCCGCGAGTTGAGCAACTGGATCGCCAGCTCGGAGGCGGGAATGAGAGCCAGGAGGGCGAGCGCGATCAGCGCTCCTCTCCCAATTCCCTGCCGGTACTGAAGCCAGAGCGGCAGGGCCAGGACGAGGGCAGTGCCGGCGGCGATCGTGCCCAGGTATCCGGGGATGGCCCAGGCCAAAAAGGCGCGTCCGATCCTGCGGCCCGGCGGCAAACGGCACCCGATCTTCCGTTCGAAGGCGGGGCGCCCGTCGCCGATCAGATCGTACCCGGGGTCCGCCGGCCGGCTGCGCGGTGCGGGGTCCGGCGGCACGGCGGCACGCTGCACCGCCTGCCTGGCAACTTCGGTCTCCGCGAGGCCCGCGCCGCGTGCCAGCTCTTCGACCGCATGCCGGTAGCGGTCGCGGGTGGCGAAGTCCATCTCCCGGTATCCGGGATGCGCCGCCAGCTCCTCCTCGACCAGGCTGACGCTCTCGACGAAGGCCGCCCAGTCGAAGGCAGAGATCGACCGCATGCTGGTGATCACGTTGCGGACCGTCGTGTTCATGGCGGTCTGCCGGCTGTATTCGAGCTCGAGGATCTCGTCGGCCGTCGTGCCCTGCTCGGAGAGACGCCGGTTCAGCCAGGCGAGGGCCGGGGTCACCACCGGATCCTGATCGCGCAGCCGGCCGAGGAGGACGACCACGAAAGGGACTTCGAGAGTCCCGGTCTCGTAACGCCGCAGCGGCGCCAGCGGATCTCCGCCCAGCAGACGGTCGGCGAGATCCTCCGCCTGCTGCCGGGCGACCCGGTCACGCACCATCCGCTCCGCCAGGCGCCGCAGGTTCTCGACCAGCACGACGCGCAGGGAGATCGCCACCGCCCACAGCTCGCCGAGGGTCAGGTTCTCCTGCCGCTGGTAGGCGCGGATGAACCGCCGCAGGGTCTCCGCGTCGAACAGACTGTCGGTATGGGCCACGAAATCGTGCGCCAGGGCGTAGACCCGCGGATAGCCCTGGAACGGCTCGTCGACCAGCTTGGGCAGCTCGCGGTAGAAGCCCGGCGGGAGGTCCTCGCGGATCTCGCGGAGCTGCTCTTCGACGAGGTGGAAGTTGTCGACCAGCCACTCCGCCGCCGGAGTGATTGCCCGCTCGTCGCGCATTACCTCGGCGATCGTCCAGTAGGTTTCGAGCAGCACCCGGCCGTTGTCCGCCAGGCGCAACGCCAGGGACCGGCGCCGGGAGCGCGCGCTCCGCACCTTCTGCGTGCCGGCGAGCTTCGCGGCGTGCTGCTCGAGGCGCTCGGCCCCCCAGATCTCGCCGCGGATCGGCTCCGGAAGATCGAAGCCGGAGAGACGTGTCCGTCGAGCGCTGGTCACAGGCAGAACGAGGGGGAAGAGAGATTCTGATCAGGTGCAAATCGGCAACGGTCCATGGTCCCCATCCTATTGCAACACTCGGGCCGGGTCTGCAGGGTTCGCCCTCACACCCTGACCCCATCTGCGTTAACTTGTGGGGAGAGATTTGCCCTCATAGGCGTTAACCCCAAAGTAGGGGAGGGGCTTGCCCCCTCCCGGGTGGGCGGAAAGGTACCTGAGGAGAAAGCAGAACCTCTCCGCCTTCCGCCCCCTCCCCGTCCCTCCCCCGCGCGGGCCCCCGCCCCCCACCCCGAGCGGGAGAGGGCGCCCCCTCCCGAAAACAACATCCTTTGAGCCTCTCTGTTGTTTTTGGGGTTGGGCGGCGGCGCCCCTCTCCCGTTCGGGGAGGGCGGGTGGGGACGCACGGGAGAGGGGGGGGTGAGGGCCCGGGCGGCGGAAAGGTTCTGTTGCCTCCTCCGGCTCCTCCCCCCACCCGGGAGGGGGCAAGCCCCTCCCCTACTTTGGGTTAACGCCTGCACTCAAGTTAACACCTATGCCTCCCGCGAGCCCAGGGGTTGACAGCGCAAACCGCTCCGGCCCATAATTGGTTTGCAGGACAGACCAGTTGGATGTATCCTCACCCACGGGAGGCGGAGATGGAGACCCAGGACCTTGATCGCATCCGTTTCGTCACACGCCATTTCCACGATCTCCAGGGGCTGCGCTCCCTGGTGCCGATCGGGCTGATCGCTCTCACCGCGGGAGGGGTGGCGGGCGCCGCGAGCCCCGCGCTGCTGCTCCTCGCGGCCGTGCCGTTCCTGGCGGCGGTCCTCCTGCTCGCCGGTGCCGGGCGGTACTACCGGAGCGCCTTCGGCGAAGTCGAGGTGCCGCGCGTCCGGGCCGCCGCGGAGCCCTACGCCCTGTCGGTCTTCAACCCGGCCGGCTCGACGCCGTGGCTCGACAGCTCGCCGCAGGCGATCTCTTCCGGGCGGCGGCTCCCGACGATCCTGATGATGGCACCCGCCGCCTTCGCCGTCTTCCAACTCCTGTTCTGGCCGCCTTGGATCAAGCTCAACTCCGTCGTCATCTACGATGGAGCCGACAGCTTTGTACCGATGTCGCCGTCCGCGTTCGGGACCTTGTCCGCGCCGTTGCTCTACGCCCTCTGCGGTTCTCTCTTTCTCGGCCTCTGGCTCCTGCGGCAACGCCGCCTGTCCCAGAGCTACCATCTGGCGCTCGGAGCGCTGCTGCTGGGGCTCGTGCCCCTTCCGGGCGCGTCCCCTCTCTGGGTGGCGCTGCTCCTCTGCGGCTCCGCCCTGGTGCTGGCGGGTCTTCTCGATCATCGTCAGCTCGTCCGGGCGCTGGGAGCGCACTCATGAACGCCACCCCATTCGAGCAACTCGCGAACCTGGACCGGCGGGTCCACGATCCGGCCCGCCTGGCCATCCTGACCGCGCTTTCGGCATGCGAACGGGCCGACTTCCTGTTCCTGCTCCGCATCACCGGCCTGACCAAGGGGAATCTCTCTTCGCACCTCTCGAAACTCGAAGAGGCAGGGCTGATCGAGATCGAAAAACGGTTCGTGGAGAAGAAGACGCAGACCCTCGTGCGCCTGAGCGACGCCGGCCGGCCGGCGATCGAAACCTATTGGAAAGAGATGGACAAGCTCCGCAAGAGCGCCGCCCGCTGGAGCCTGCAAAACCTTGTCGCGGAGCCGTCCCAAGGCTGATGACTCAATAAACCAGGAGGCCAGACGGACATGCCTGACCAACCGATGAGCCCGGAGCCCGGCGCTCAGATGAAGTGGAGCTTTGCCCGGCGGATCCTCTTCCGCCTTTCCTTCTCCTACATCCTCCTGCTCACCTTCACCTATCTGTTTCTGTACAACAACGACCTGCCGCTCTTCCTGCGCTACGTCCCCTTTGCCGAGGCCCTTGCCGAGCGGTACTGGGACCTCTCGGATTTTCTCGTCCATCGGGTCGGCACGGCGGTGTTCCATGCCGACACCAGCGTGCCTCCCAACGGCAGCGGAGACACCACCTACAACTACGTGCAGGTGTTCTGCTTCCTGCTGGCGGCGCTGGCGGCGACGGCGATCTGGACGATTCTCGACCGCAAACGCGCCAACTACGTGCGGCTTCATGAATGGCTGCGAATCTACGTCCGCTTTGTGCTCGCCTTCTGGATGCTCGAATACGGCGCGGTCAAAGTCATTCCGGTCCAGGTGGCGCTCCCCTCGCTCGACCGCCTCCTGCAACCTTTCGGCGACGCTTCGCCGGAAGGGATGTTCTGGACCTTCATGGGAGTGTCCATGGCCTACACGATCTTTTCCGGGCTGGCGGAGATGGTGGGCGGCCTCCTCCTCGTCGCCCGCCGGACCACCCTGCTCGGAGCCCTGATGTGCATCGCCGTGCTCACCAACGTGGTGCTGCTGAACTTCTGCTACGACGTGCCGGTGAAGCTGTTTTCGTCCCACCTGCTCGGCCTAGCGGTCTTCCTCGTCCTTCCCGATCTGGGGAGATTGGCGAACATCCTCGTCTTCAACCGCAAGGTGGAGCCCGTCGAGATCCGCCCTCTTTTCGCGAGGAAGAGGCTCGACCGTGGAGCGCTGGCCCTGCGCTCGGTCGTCCTCTTCGGCGCCGCCGCCTTCCTGCTGCTCCACGCGCACGAGATCAGCCAAAGCCGCGCGCCGAAGTCGCCGCTGAACGGTCTCTGGAACGTCGAGGACTTCGTCCTCGACGGACAGCCGCGCCCGCCGCTCCTCACGGACGACACCCGTTGGCGGCGGGTCGTGTTCGACGGTCCCCACACGATGGCGGTCCTCCTGGGTGACTCGCGGGAGCGTTTCCATCTCGAATTGGACCCTGGAGCCCATGCGTTGGCTCTCACGAAGCGTGACGATCCCGCGTGGAAAGCCGCGCTCTCCTACCAGCGACTCGATCCGCACCTCCTCGCGGTGGAGGGAACCTTTGGCGGGCAGAAGATCCAGGCCCGGCTGCGCAAGGCGGACGAGCCCAGGTTCCGTTTGATCAGCCGTGGTTTTCACTGGATCAACGAATATCCCTATAGCCACTGACCGGACGGGCCACGACCCCGGGTTACGGATGGTGATCTTGCCGAGGCAGAGTGGATTGGGCGCTGGGAATGGCGGTAGGCTTTCCTCGCGGAAAATAAGGTCGCGAGCTCTCTCCGCAAGCTTCCTGTACGCCGACAGCGGCCCCTACGTCGTCGGCAAGATCGGAATTCCGTGCGGCCGCGTGTCCGAGTCCTGCAGATCCAGATCCGCGAAGGAGGGCTTTCCCAGGGGAGTGGGGGAGAGGTTTTTCACTTTCGCGGCGTGGGCGAAGATGGTGGCGCCGTAGAGGAGGGGGAGGAGGGGGACGTCTTCTCCGACTTTTTTGAGGAGGGCGGTGCGCAAGTCTTCGCGCGGCTCCTGGCGCAGACGGGCCAGGAGGTCGTCGGTCTCCTTGTTTCTCCAGTGGCTGAGGTTCGCTCCCACGACGGTCGCGTGCTGGGGGATCGGGATGGAGTCCGAGCCGAGGGTGGCTTCGAGGAAGTCCACGGGGTCGAGGGTGTCGGTGATCCAGCCGGCAAGAGCGAGATCGTAGGAGCCGTTCTGGACGCGGGTGTAGTAGTCCTTGACGGTGGTGGTGGGGACCAGATCCACCCGGATGCCCAGCTTTTCGATCTGCGCGGCGATGTGCTCTCCGACCTTTCTCGGGTTCGGCAGGTACGGCCGCGGACCGAAGATGAGGAGGAGGGAGAGGCGGTCCGGTTTGCGCAGGCCAGGGGTGGCGAGGAGCGCCTTGGCGCGGTTCGGATCGAAGGTCAGGCCGTCGTTGCCGCGGCCGAGCATCGGCGCGAGGAGGGAGCTGGCGGCGAAGGCGGTGGCGCTGGAGTAGAACATCTTGGCGATCTCCAGGCGGTCGATGGAGAGCGCGATGGCGCGGCGGACGCGTGCGTCGTCCAGGCCGGGTCTTTCGGTGTTCATATAGAGGATGGCGGTCGAGCTGCCAGGCTCGGTCCAGCGGCGGACGTTCTTGAGCCGCATGATGTCTTCACGCGACAGGACGTTGGTGAAGTCGACCTCGCCGGCTTCGAGGGCGGCGATGAGAGCTTCGGGACGCCCGGCGGCGTCGGGCGGATAGACCTGGAAGACGACCTCGTCGATCTTGGCGGTCTTGTGGGCATATGGATTGCGCACCAGCTTCATGCGCTCCAGGGTGGCGCCGGGGGCGGTGATGTAGGGGCCGGTGCCGATCAGGCCTCCTCCGGCCTCGCGGGTGATGCCGGCGAAGCGCCGGGCGAGCACCAGATCGAAGCGGGCGTTCGGGCGCTTGAGGCGGAAATGGACGCGGTCGCCTTTGACCTCGACGTCGGCCTGCTCGCGGAAGGTTGCGGCTTTGGCCAGCGAGTCGGCGACGTGCTGCGCGGTGAGCGGCGTGCCGTCGGAGAAGTGGATGCCGGGGCGCACGGCGGCGGAGTAGGTGGTGGCGCCGTCGGCCGAGGCCTCCTGGCGCAGGCGCTCCTGGAAGAGCAGCGGCTCGGGCGGCAGGCCGGCGGTGGCCGGCTGCGCGTAGGGGGTCTCGAAGATCTGCTGCACGGCGAGGGCGGAGCCGAAGTCCTGCGCCTCTCTCGGGTTGAGGTTGCTGACCGGAGTGAGGACTCCCACGCGGAGCGTTTTCGTTGCCATCTAAAATCTCTCCTACAGCTTTTCCTACAGATCGGGCTCGTGTCCGGTGAGTCTCCGGAAGGCTTCGATGTAGCGCTCGCGGGTCTCGAGGACGACTTCCTCGGGAAGGACGGGCGGCGGCGACTCTTTGTCCCAGCCGGATTCGTCGAGCCAGTTGCGCACGAACTGCTTGTCGAACGAGGCGGGCTCTTGGCCGGGCATCCACTGCCGGACGCCCCAGTAGCGCGAGGAGTCGGGAGTCAGCACCTCGTCGATCAGCAACAGCTCATTCGTATCCAGGGAGAACCCGAATTCAAACTTGGTGTCGGCGAGGAGCAGGTCTTTCTCGGCGGCGAGGGTGGCGCCCCGGTGGTAGAGGTCGAGGGTGAGGTCGCGCAGGGTGGCCGCGAGGTCGGCGCCGAGGGCGGTTGCGACGGCGTCGAAGGGGACGTTCTCGTCGTGCCCGGTCTCCGCTTTGGTGGCCGGCGTGAAGATGGGGTGGAGCAGGCGGCTCGCCCGCTGGAGGCCCGGCTGGATCTCGAGGCCGCAGATGTGGCGGGTGGCCACGTACTCGCGGTAGCCGCTGCCGGCGAGGTAGCCGCGCGCCACGCATTCGAAGGGGAGGACCCGCGCCTTGCGGGCGAGGACGGCGCGTCCCTTGAGCTGCGGGCGGAACGGTGCCAGCGCGGCGGGGAAGTCGGCCGGATCGGTGGCCAGCAGGTGGTTGGGCACCCGCTCGGCGAGGCGGGCGAACCAGAAGTTGGAGAGCTGGTTGAGGATCTTCCCTTTGCCCGGGATGCCCGGCTGGAGCACGTGGTCGTAGGCCGACAGGCGGTCGGAGGCGACGATGAGCAGGGAGTCGCCGAGGTCATAGACGTCGCGCACCTTGCCGCGCCGCGGCGGCGGCAGGCCGGGGAGGTCGCTCTGCCAGAGAACGGGTTCCATGGCGGGAAGATATCCCAAAACCGGCCGGCCCATATCTTGCAGACTCGATCTTCCGGTCTCTCCGGCGTGGCGATATGCCCGTCAGAGGTCCAGGGAACGGAACATCAAGGGGAGATTTCACATGCGACGATCCATCACAGCTTTTCTTCTTCCGGCGCTGGCTTCGCTGACGCTGGCGGCGGCTGCGGCCGCGCAAAACTATCCACCTCCTCCTCCTCCCAACGATCCGGGCTCGTATGGGGATCAGGGGTATCCGGATCAGCAGCCCTACTATCAGCCGCCGCAGGACGGCAGCTACTATGGCAATCCGGGCGATCAGCCGGGGTACGACGATCAGTCCTATCCGGACCAAGGCTATGACAATCATACCGCTGATCAGGGGCCGGTCGACGAGAGCGTCTTCTACGGCGAGCTCTCACCCTATGGCCGCTGGATCCAGCGCGGCAGCTACGGCTGGGTGTGGGAGCCGACGCGGGTGGCGGTCGGCTGGCGGCCGTACACGCAGGGACATTGGGTGGAGACCGACTACGGGTGGACCTGGGTGTCGGACGAGCCCTGGGGATGGGCCACCTATCACTATGGGCGCTGGACGCT
Source organism: Thermoanaerobaculia bacterium (assembly GCA_036264355.1). Lineage (GTDB taxonomy): Bacteria > Acidobacteriota > Thermoanaerobaculia > Multivoradales > UBA5704 > UBA5704. Next base: position 3,812 of record DATARD010000083.1, on the reverse strand, counting down.
CGATCCGGAATATGGCTGGCTGTGGGTGCCGGGCACCGAGTGGGGGCCGGCATGGGTCTCTTTCCAGGAAGGCAACGGCTACATCGGCTGGGCTCCGCTGCCGCCCACGGTCGGCTTCCGGGCCGGCTTCGGCATTGAGATCGGCGGCCTCAACCTGGGCGTCGAAATCAATCCCCTGGCCTACTCCTTCGTGCCGGAGCACAGCTTCCTCAACGAGCGGATCAGGGACGAGATCGCGCCGCCTGCGCGCAACGTGACGTTCATGCGCAACACCCGCAACATCACCAACATCCGGGTGGAAAACGACCGGGTGGTCAACCGGAGCATTCCGGAAGAGCGGATCCAGCAGGTCACCGGCCGTCCGGTGCACCACTACCAGCTCACCGACGTGAGGAGCCCGGCGCAGGGACGGGTGGCGCGGGTGCAGGGCGATCAGCTCACCATGTACCGCCCGGCGCCGACGCTGGCGCGGCCGGCCATCACGCCTCCCGCGGTGATCCAGCGGCGCCAGCAGTTGATGCAGCAGCGGCAGGGCGGACAGGCACAGCAGGTCCAGCCGCAGCCCGGCCGCGCGCCGCAGCAGCCGCAGACCATGCAGATGCCGCAGACGACTCCTCAGCTCTCCGGCGCGGACCTGAACCGCAAGCACCAGCTCGAGCAGCAGCAGCTCCAGGCGCGGCAGACCGCCGAGCGCAACCGTCTCCAGCAGGAGCACCAGCAGCAGCAGGCACAGCAGCAGACCCGGGGCCGGGCGCCGGACCTCCCGGCGCAGCAGCAGGCCGAGCAGCGCGCGCAGCAGGAGCAGCACCAGCGCGAGCAGCAGCTTCTGAATGCGCGCCACCAGCGCGAGCAGCAGGCCGCCCAGAGCCGGCCGCCGGCGCAGCAGCAAAACCGGCAGCAGCCGCAGCAGAATCAACCGCGCGAGACGCAGCAGAGACGCCAGCGCGAGGAACAGCGGGCCCGCGAGGATCAGCAGCAGCGCGACAAGCAGCCGCCTCCGCCGCCTCCCCAGCGGTAAATTGATGGGCCGTTCGGCGTGGCGGTGGCCTCACCGTCGCGCCGTGGCGGAGTTCGCGAACGCCCACTCTATCGCGTCCACCAGGGGCTTGCCTTCGAGCGGGGCGACGGAAGCGGGGTCAAGGGCGGCTCCGTCCACGATCTCGTAGACCGCCAGCTTTTCCAATCCTTTCAGATGCGCCATGCCGAGCTTGCGGATGCCGGCGACGAGGGTCTCGTTGCCGTCTTCGATGCCGACTAGCACGTAGCTGCGCTCGCCGTCGGAGCCGACCTGCAAGGCGCGGCGGCCGAGCTCCTTTTCCAGCCGCGTCATGTAGGGATGGGTCGCCACCATGCCGTTGTTGTGCAGCGTGCCGTTCTGGTTGAGATAGGCGTAGAAGCGGCGCAACTCCTCTTTTTTGTCAACCAGGTCGACGTCTTTCGCGGTCAGCGGCGCGAAGAAGCGGTGGACCGCGGTCTCGGGATAGCCCTGGTTGAGCAGCATGGTCTTGAGCTCGCCCATCTCCTGGCTCGACTTGCCGGTGGTCAGGCGCGACAGCTCGACGAGGCCGGGGCCGAAGAACTCGTAGCGCTCGCCGTCCTCGGGCCGGCCGCCCATCGGGATGAGGCGGTAGGAGCCGTAGTTGAGGGCGATGCGCATGCCGCGGTCGAAGGGCAGCCCCTCGGCGAGGGCCTGCACGTAGAAGCGCTGGATGTGCAGCGAGCAGATGAGCAGGTTGAGCGCCTCGCGGCTGGAGAAGAAGGCGCCGTCGCCCAGGTACTTCTCCATCTTGGTGCGGTGGGAGAGGGCGAGGCGGTTGGCCCGGCGCTGGAAGCGGAACATGGTGCGGAACGCGTCGTCCTGGCTCTCGGTGCCGGCGCGGTGGAGCACGGAGAGGGTCTGCGAGAAGTCGCTGATGTCGTAGATCATGCCGAAACGCTCGACGCGCGGGTCCACCACCCAGGGCTCCAGGAAGTCCATCGGGCGGGTGGCGGTCGACAGGCGGATCTCGCTGCGCGCCGGGCCGCGGACGCCGGGCAGCTCGCGGGTGATGGGGACGTTGCCGCGCATTTCGATCGGCAGCAGCGTGCGGCGCAGGCCGTGCAGCAGCTCGAACTCCTTCAGCTTCAGGAGCAGGCTCTCCCAGACCTGCACCAGCGGCGGCGGCAGCAGGCGGGCCGGATCGTAGCCGCGGCAGGTCGCGAGATAGGAGGTATAGCCGGGGCGCAGCAGGAGGTCGCGCGCGTCGTTGCGCGGATCGGCGTGCAGCAGGTGCGCCGCCAGGCTCAGGAGATCGTTGTTGCGCGGGAGCTGCTCGGCGTGCCAGGCGGTGAGCTCGTCGAGGCGGCGGCGCAGGTCGCGGCCGTCGATGTTGAGGGAGCCGTTGAAGTAGCTGCCGAGCTCGGCGAGGTCGCGGCCGATGTAGTCCTCGGTGAAGAGGAGGACGTTGTCGCGCATGCGGGTGAGCAGACGGGGGAACAGCTCCTCTTCCGTCTCCTCGGTCGCTCCGGCGACCTTCTGGACGAGGTCGTAGATGGTGGCGAGCAGGCGGTCGAGGAAGCGGTCGAAGATCTTGTACTTGAGGGCGTCGCCGTGGCGGCGGCCGATCTCGGTGTCGGCGCGCAGGACGCGTTTCGGCGTCTCCTTGAGCACCCGGGCCACGTCGAGGGAGTGATGGAGCCAGAAGATGGCGGGGTACTGCCGCCCGTAGCTGGAGATCGTCGCGTTCTCGACCGCCCGGGTGAGGAGCTGGCGATAGCGTTCCCAGAGGACTCCGGCGGTTTTGAGGTCCTGCGGCTCGCGTTTGAGGGCGGCGACCTGCAAGCTCTCCTCGGCGGTGAGGTACAACCGCATCGACTCGCGCAGGGCGGTCATCCCCGGCGAGACGAGGATCGGGAAACCATGGAACGGCGTCGCGCTTTCGTCCTCGAAGAAGATCGCGCGCGGCAGGGGCAGGGAGCGCTGGGCGTCGGGAAAGATCCGCCGCACCTCCTCCGGATCGGTCCGCAGGAAGTTGAAAGGCCCTTGCAAGAGCTGGAGGAGAGAGGTCGGTTGCATCGCCGCAAGCTAGTCGTCAGAATGGAGGTTACGTATACCATACCGCAAGGTCGCTTCGCGTCCGGACGCCTGCTATGCTCTGCCGCCGGAGCGTTTTCGAGGAGAAAGATTTCAGCGTGGACATCGCATTGGTCGTGGTCGTGTCGCGGGTGATCCGCCGGCTTAGCTCTTGAGATGTAAGGGACCGTGCCCGCCATGCCTCCCCTCGCCGCCACCGTTTCGGACGCCGCCGCGGCCAACTTCGCGACCGCGGCGCGTCCGCTCCTGGACGTCCGGGATCTGTCGATCGCCTTTCCGGGTGCCCGGGCGCCGGTGGTGCGTGGCGTCTCTCTCGCGGTCGGCCGCGGCGAGATGGTCGGCCTGGTCGGCGAGTCGGGCTCGGGCAAGACGCTGACCGCTCTGTCGGTCGTCCGGCTGCTGCCGCCCGGCGTCCGGCTGACCGGCAGGGTGTGGCTCGACGATGCCTCCGGCGGCGAGGGAGCCGATCTTCTCATCTTGCGGGAGAAGGAGATGCGCCGGGTGCGCGGCCGGCGGATCGGCTTCGTCTTCCAGGAGCCGATGAGCGCGCTCGATCCGATGTACAGCATCGGCTTCCAGATTGCCGAGGCGGTGCGCGCGCACCGCCGGATCAGCCGCCGGGAGGCGCGCGAGGAGGCGGTCCGCCTGCTCGACCGGGTAGCGTTGGCTGACGCCCGCCGGCGGTTCGACGACTATCCGCACCAGCTCTCGGGCGGCCAGAGCCAGCGGGTGGGCATCG
>DATARD010000058.1:0-20390 GCA_036264355.1 Thermoanaerobaculia bacterium | reverse complement strand
GACGCTATGGCCTGCCGATGATCCTCTCGGTGGACGGCGAGGTGAAGATCGTTGCCGGTGCCGGGCCGTTCGCCGGAATCTGGTTCAAGGATGCCGATTCCAAGATCACCCAGGATCTGAAGAGCCGCGGTCTGCTTCTGCACAGCGACCGTTACCGCCACAGCTATCCCTTCTGCTGGCGTTGCGACCGGCCGCTTCTCTATTACGCGACGACGAGTTGGTTCGTGCGCACGACGGCCGAGAAGCAGGAGCTGACCGACAAGAACAAGGAGATCCACTGGCACCCCGAGCACATCGGCGAGGGGCGCTTCGGCAACTGGCTGGAAAATGTCGTCGACTGGGCGCTGTCGCGCCGGCGCTACTGGGGAACCCCGTTACCGATCTGGCGTTGCTCCGGCGGCGACGGATGCCAAAGCCAGGAGGTGATCGGATCCTATGCCGAGCTGTTCCGGAAGTCCGGCCGCGAGGTGCCGGCCGATCTCTATGATCCGGCGCAGTTCAATCCGCACCGGCCGTTCATCGACGCGGTGACTTGGCCCTGCGAGACTTGTGGCACTGGAACCATGAAGCGGGTTGAGGACGTGATCGACGCCTGGTTCGACTCAGGGGCCATGCCCTTCGCTCAGCATCACTACCCCTTTGAAAACCGTGAGCTGATCGACCATCGGACCCAGTTTCCCGCCGACTTCATCGCCGAGGCGGTGGACCAGACGCGCGGCTGGTTCTACACCTTGCACGTGCTCGGCACGCTGCTCTTCGACTCAGTGGCCTACAAGACCTGCATCGTTCTCGGCCATGTCAACGACGAGCAGGGGCGCAAGATGTCGAAGCGGCTCGGCAACGTGACCGAGCCCATGGCGGTCATCGCCGAGACGGGTGCCGACGCGCTGCGCTGGTACTTTTGCGTCAACAATCCGGAGCAGCCTTCGCGCTTCTCGGGCAAGCTGGTGCGTGAGGCGGCGCAGAAATTTCTCCTGCCTCTGTGGAACGCGCTATCCTTTTTCACCATCTACGCCAACCTCGACGGCTGGCGGCCGGGCTCCGGGCATCCGGCGCTGCCGCCTTTCGCCGAGCGTCCGGCCCTGGACCGCTGGATTCTTCTGCGTCTCGACCGGTTGACCGCCGACGTCACGGCCCAACTGGACGCTTACGACCTCACGGCTGCGGCCCGGGGGATTGAGGCACTCCTGGATGACCTGACCAATTGGTACATCCGCCGCAGCCGCAGCCGCTTCTGGGCGCCGGATCGTGCTGAAGATCCAGCGGGCAAAGAGAGCGCCTATCAGGCGCTTTATGAGGTGCTCACCACCGTGGCGCGGCTCATAGCTCCGTTCACGCCGTTTGTCGCCGACGTTCTGCACAAACATCTGGTGCGTGGCCAGAACCCGGAGGCTGCGGCGAGCATTCACCTCGAAAGCTGGCCCGAGCCCAAGGGTGAGCGGCAAGACGAGCTGCTGGGAAGGGGGATGGCGGCCGTGCAACGGATCGTCACGCTCGGTCACGCGGCGCGCAATCTGCACGGGCTCAAGACCCGGCAGCCCCTCGCCCTGGTGACCCTGGTGACGGCTGACGAGTCACTGCCCGGTGTGGTCGCTCAGTACGCCGACCTCCTGCGAGACGAGCTCAACGTCAAAGAGATCCACTGGGCAGCCGATCGGACCCAGTATGTCCACCACGAAGTGCGGCCAATTTTTCCGAAAACCGGCCCACGCTTCGGCAAGCGGATGCCGGAGGTCAAGAAGGCTCTCGAAGCAGCCGACGGTGATGCTTTGGCGGCGGCGCTCGAGAAGGAGGGCAAAATCACCATCCAGCTCTCCGACGGACCGGCCGATCTTTCCCAAGAGGAGGTCGAGGTGCGGCTGATCGAGCATGAGGGGACCGCAACCCAGGGGGATCGCGAGCTACTGGTGGCCCTGGAGACGCGCCTTACTCCGGATCTGGTCGCCGAGGGATGGGCTCGCGAGGTGGTGCACCGGCTGCAAACCGCGCGCAAAGAGGCGGATCTCGACTATGCGGACCGCATCCGTGTGGTTTACGCTGCCGCGCCGGAGTTGGAAGATGCCATTGCTGCAAACCGCGACTGGATCGCCGGCGAAACCCTGGCCGTCGAGCTGACTCCGCAGAGAGGGGTAGACTCCGGAATCCTGCGCGAGGCCGCCGTCGAGGGTCTCGCCTTTGCCTTCGCCCTGCAAAAAGTCAATCAGTGACAGCAACCGAGAAGAGACCAATCGATCATGTCCGGAATCTTTAAAGCATACGACGTTCGGGGTCTCGTCCCCGCCCAGCTCAACGAGGACATCGCCCGCCAGATCGGCCTTGCTTTCCAGCACGTGCTGGACGCCGAGGATCGCGCTCTGGGCAATACCGTGGTGGTGAGCCGCGACATGCGATCGCATAGCGAAGGTCTCGCCAAAGCCCTCATCGAGGGTCTCACCGCCAGTGGGCTCGACGTGCTGGACATCGGGCTCGCCACAACGCCGATGAGCTATTTCGCGGTGGGCTTCACCAAAGCGGCCGGCGGCGTCCAGGTCACCGCCAGTCACAACCCGGCGCAGTACAACGGCTTCAAGTTCAGTCGCCATGGCGCGCGTCCCGTATCCGGTGACCACGGCATCGCGCTCATGGAGGACAGGGTGAAGGCGGGCGACCTGCCGCAAGCCGTCCGGCCCGGCCGGGTCAGCTACGCCAAAGTCTTTGACGACTACCAGAATCATGTCCTGTCCTTTCTGCGCGATCCTGGGCTCTCCGGCAGGCGTCTCAAGGTCGTGGTCGATGCGGCCAACGGAATGGGTACCCTGTACAAGCCAATCCTGGAAGCCGTCGGAATCGACCTCATTCCTCTTTACTTCGAGCTCGACGGCTCCTTCCCGAATCACGAGGCGAACCCTCTCAAGGAAGAGAACCTGCACGACTTGATGCGCCTTGTGAAGTCGACGGGAGCTGACCTGGGGGTTGCCTTCGACGGCGACGCCGATCGTGCCGCTTTCGTCGACGAGCGCGGCGAGGCCATCGGCAGCGACCTCATGACCGGGCTGATCGCCGGTGAGCTCCTCGGTCGTGACCCCGGCAAGGCGGTCCTCTACGATCTGCGTTCCTCCCGGGCAGTGCATGAGTACATCCAGGAGCACGGCGGAATTCCAGTGCGGGAGAGAGTCGGCCACTCCTTCATGAAGGCGACGCTGCGCAAGCGTGATGGCATCTTCGGTGGCGAGCTGGCAGGCCACTATTACTTCCGTGACCACTACTATGCCGATTGTGCACTGCTCACCGTCATCGAAGCGTTGAATCTGCTGCGCGAAACCGGCAAGCCAATGTCCCAGTTGGTAAAGCCGTTGCGTCGTTATGCCAAAAGCCCCGAGATCAACTTTGAGGTGGCGGACAAGCAGGGAAAGATCGAGGAGCTGGCCCGGCACTATTCCGATGCCCAGATCGATTACCTCGATGGCATTACGTTCCAGTATCCGAGCTGGTGGGCCAACGTCCGCCCCTCGAACACGGAACCCTTCCTCCGGCTGGTCCTCGAGGCCTCAACGCAGGAGGAGTTGGACCGCCGGAGGGGAGAGTTGATCGGCCTTCTCGGCCACCCGGCCGACCACTGACCGCGTAGCGCCGAGATGAAGCTCAGTCGCGGCGGCCGCCCAACAGGCCGGCGCGCAGCAGGAAGTAGAGCAAGGTCATCAGCGTGGATACCGCGGCGGCGACATAGGTCAAGGCCGCGGCGTTCAGCACACGGCTCATCCCCACACGTTCCTGTTCGAGGACGATCCCATTGCTGAAGGCCAGGCGTTTCGCGCGGGCCGAGGCATCGAGCTCGACCGGCAGAGTCACGATCTGGAACAACAGGACCGCTGAAAACAAAGTGGCGCCGAGCAATACCATATTGGCAGCGTGGAGCAACAACCCGAAAAACATGACAAGGTAACCGACCGAGGAGCCGATATTAGCCGTCGGCACAAGAGCTGAGCGCAGCCAAAGCGGTTTGTAGGCCTCGGCGTGCTGAATGGCATGACCGGCCTCGTGGCAGGCGACGCCCACGGCGGCGATCGAGCTCGATGCGTACACCGCCTCGGAGAGGTTAAGCGTCTTGGTGGCCGGGTTGTAGTGATCCGTGAGCATGCCCTGGGTGAGCAGGATCTGCACGTCATGAATGCCGGCTCCGTCCAGCATGACGCGCGCCGCCTGGGCGCCCGTCAAACCCCTGGAAGCACGGATCCGCGAGTATTCGTTGAAAGTCGCCTTCGTCCGGAAGCTCGCCCACAAAGAGAGCAGAAGAGCCGTAGCGATGAACAGCAGATAGGTCGGATCGAAAAACAGCATTACGGATACACCCCCTTCGTCTGCCAAAACAGGAAGCCCGGTTTCACCATTCCAGGCTGATAGAGTAGACCGAGGAGGGGCGATGATGACAACCCAAAAGAAGACTCCCCGAATCGCCATTGTCACCGGCGGCAGCCGCGGAATCGGGCACGGCATCGCCACGGACTTGCTGGCCGAAGGCTGGCACGTCTTTCTCTGCAGCCGCAGCCAAGAGTTCTTGGAGGAGGCCTTGCGGGATTTAGGAGGCCGCTTTGGCGGTGTCGTGGCCGGCCGGCCCGTCGACGTGCGGCGTCAGGAAGAGGTGGACGCGTTCGTCGCTTGGGTGTTTGGAGAGGCGGGGAGGATCGATTGCCTGGTCAACAATGCCGGTCTTGGCCGCTTTGGTCCGGTGGACGAGCTGACGGGCGACCAGTGGCGGGAGGTCCTCCAGACGAACCTCGACGGCGCGTTCTACTTCATCCGGGCCGTGGCCCCGGTGATGAAGCGGCAGGGCGATGGCTGGATCTTCAACATCGCTTCCCTGGCGGGTAAGAACCCGATGGCGGGCGGCGCTGCCTACAACGCGAGCAAGTTTGGTCTCATTGGGCTGTCTGAGGCCGCAATGCTCGACTTGCGGCAGTTTGGAGTGCGGGTTTCCGCGATCCTGCCTGGCAGTGTCGACACCGGCTTCGGCCGCGGCAGCGGACGCAACGAACGGAAAGATCGAGACTGGATGCTCCGCCCGGAGGACATTGCGGCGATGATCCTGCATCTCCTCTCTTATCCCCAGCACGCCCTGCCGAGCCGGATTGAGATGCGACCCAGCCGGCCGCCCAAGTCGTAGATGCCGTTTCGTTTCAAGCCGGGACTGGTTCGGCGAGATCGCTCTCCATGTCGAGGGCGATCTCGGTGAGAAGCTCCGCCGAGACCTGGCCGGCTTCGAGAGACTCGAGGAGACGGTCGAGATCCGCGCCTGCCCTGGAGTGCAAGGTCCGACCCCGGAACCATCGGCGGATCTCGGTTGCCAGATCACGGAGGCCGGAAGTCCGACCCTGACGCAGAAGGAGCACCGCGAGGTCGGTGAGCACGAGCACCGAATGTCCGGCAGCGCCGACGCGGAGATAGCCGACCCAGGTGTCGCGGAAGAGCTTCTCTGCCTGGTGCTCCTGCCGGGTGAAGGCGGCGAGCAGCCCCTCGATCCGGGTGATCGCCAAGCGTTGGTGAACCACCCGGCGGCGTCCAAGCCTCTCACGCAAGGCAGTCAGCAGGCGTCGTCCTTCCAGAGGATCACTGCCGGCGGCAAGAAGCCCGGCGATGCCGGTGGCCCTGCCGGTAGCGAGCCCCGGGTCCGCGGTCACAGGAGCCAGGGTGAGCATGCGTTCAAAGGTCGCCAGCACTTCCTCCTCCTGATGGAGCCCGAGATGGAGGCTCGCCAGGTCGCCGAGGATCGCGGCCTGCTCTTGGGGCTGCGCGGCGCGGTCGTAAAGAGCGGCAGACCGTTCGAGCAACGCCACGGCCTCGTCGAACCGTCCCTCCTCGCGCCGCTCAGCGGCCAGAGCACGGCAGATCTCCGCAGCAGCGACAGGGCCGAGGGGAGCTTCGGGGGCTGCGGCCGGGCCTGCGGGGCGCGGCTCTCCGGGGCGTCGCCGCATGGGGCGGGGAGAAAGCTCCTTCCAGGCCCTGCGGCTACAGCGCGGACATTCAAGCAGATGAAGCAGCAGGCCCGCATCCGCCACGGTTAGTGCGCGAAACAGCGTACGCAGCATCGGGAGCGTCGGATGGCTCATCGCCGATCCCTCTTCTCGACAGGTTGCGCTCGCCGCAGACAGAGAACCCGATCCGCGATATCCTGCGCCACCAGCTTTTCGCTTTTCTGCAAGCGCATCCCCCTTTACCGTAATGCGGTGCATTGTTCGGCAGCAGAGCCAGGTTGTCAACATACAAACAGAAAGAGACGTAACAGCGGAAAAAGAAGCGCGTTTTATGGTCCCGGAGTTCCCATTTTCGGCGAGAGGAGGAATGATTGCGCGATGTCTGTTCTCGCCGCCTGGGCTTCTTCTCCCGTTCACGCGTTCCGGAACACTCTGAGCTGTGCGACAATCCTCCTGCTTTAGCTGCCCAAGTCTAAGGAGCCCGCGATGAACGATCATCCGCCGTGCGAGACACTGGAGGCTTTCCTGCAGGGCCCTCTTGCGCCGGAAGGGACGCGACAGGTGATTGCGCATCTCATGGCCGGCTGTGTCCGATGTCAACGTGTCATTGAGCCGCGTGCCGCCGCGATGTTCAAGCCGGGATTGAGGGTGGTGGCGTCCGATGAGGTGGCTTATGCGGGACCGGTGGCCTCAGCCTTGGCCGCTGCCCGCGAACGGATGGTTGTTGTGACGAATGAGCGGCTGGAGGCCCGGCTCAAAATAGCTCGGCTCCTCTGCGGTGAAGGTCAGGAGGGCGAGCCCTCCTGCATGGAGGAGCCCGGATTTTGGACTTGGGGTCTCTGCGAAGCCCTCCTGGAGACCGGTTGGGAGCTACGCGAGAGCGACCCCGCGGGAATGTTGCGCCTCGCCGAAATGGCTGTCGAGGCCGCGGAGCGATTGGACCCCCAAATCTGTGGCGTCGCGCCGCTCGCAGACCTTCGCGCCCAGGCCTGGGCCGGGCTCGCCAATGCCTGCCGAGTCTCAGACCGGCTGCCGCTCGCTGAAACAGCCATGGCCCGCGCCACCGCGGCTCGCCGCGAGGGGACCGGCTCGCCCTTGTTGCGCGCCCGCCTCGCAGAGCTGTCGGCCTCGCTCCATTGCGACCAACGTCAATTTCCCGCCGCCTTCCGCCTGCTTGATCTGGCCTATCGGCTGTACCGCCGGCATGGTGATCTCCATGACGCCGGGCGTGCGCTGATCACCAAGGGGCTTCACACCGGGTACACCGGTGACCCGGAGGAAGGAATCCGATTGATTACGCGCGGCTTGCGGCGCGTCGAGCGCGCTCGCGATCCAAGGCTGGTCTTCCAGGGTTTGCACAACATTCTTCTGTTTCGTGTTGAGCTTGGTGAGTTCCGTGCCGCCCGCCGGCAGCTTTGGGAGATGCGGCCCCTGTACTCCCGTCATGCCGACCGGATTGCTCAGGTGAAGCTCCGCTGGATCGAAGGGAAGATCTTTGTCGGTCTCGGAGACTTGGGTCACGCCGAAGGTGCACTGCGGCAAGCCAAGGAGGCGTTCGAAGCCGAGGGACTGATCTATGATGGCGCCATCATCTCGTTCGATCTCGCCGCGGTCTGGCTCCGCCAGGGGAAAACCTCCGAGGTCCATCAACTCGCTGGTGAGATGCTCGACACTTTCCGAGCCCGCTCGATCGCCCGCGAAGCGCTCGCTTCGCTCCTCATGCTGCGCGACGCCGCCGGACGCAACGAAGCCACTCTGGACCTCATTGAGCTGGTGGCCTCCGTCTTCCAGCGCTCCGAGCCGGACGGGCGCTCGCCGCGTTCCATCGCCTGACTTTCCGCAAGGCAGGAGTTTGTCGTCCGGACGGATCGCGCTATATTCGCGCCTTCCATCCGAGCGGCCTCCTAAGCCTGTGGGCGTATGCGCTGCTCTTGAACGGAGTCGCGATGAACGAACAGCCCGACGGCACATTCCATAAGCTGCGCGAGCTTGCTCAGAACCTGTGGTGGTCCTGGCAGCCGGAGATCCGTGCTCTTTTCCGCGAGCTCGACCCCGCCGTTTGGCGGGTGATCTATCACAATCCGGTCGCCCTGTTGCAGCGGGTCGGGCCCGAAGAGATCGCCCGGCGGGTGCAGGACCTCGAAATGCAGACGCGCATCAACCAGGCGCACCGTCGGCTGCAGCAGTATCTTTCCGGAAGCGAGAGCTGGGGGATGACTCACGCCGGTCCGCTCCTGGCCTTCCCGGTGGCCTACTTCTCCGCCGAGTTCGGTCTCCATCAGTCGATCCCCATCTATTCCGGAGGGCTCGGTGTCCTCGCCGGAGACCACCTCAAGAGCATGAGCGACCTCGGAGTGCCGGTGGTCGGCGTCGGCCTTCTCTATCACCAGGGGTACGTCCACCAGCTCATCGATGAGAATGGATGGCAGCAGGATCTCTACGAGCCCATCTCCGTGGCGGAGCTTCCGGTCGATCCGGTTCCTGGAGCCGACGGGCAACAGGTTCGCTTTGCCGTCGAGCTGCCGGGCCGTGATGTGTACGTCCGGCTCTGGCGGGTGGCGGTAGGACGCAGCCGGCTCCTCCTGCTCGACGCCCGCGACGACAGCAACACTCCCGAGGATCAAGCCCTGACGGCCCGCCTCTATGGAGGCGACCAGGAGACCCGCATCCAACAGGAGATCCTGCTCGGCGTGGGTGGCTACCGCGCACTCAAGCACGTGGGGATCAAACCGTCCGTCCTGCATCTCAACGAAGGACACTCCGCCTTCGCTCTCCTCGAGCGGGCACGTCAATTCGTGGAGCGGGAAGGACTCGGAGCCCACGAGGCGCTCCGCGAGGTCGCGGCGACCAGCGTTTTCACCACGCACACGCCGGTGGAGGCCGGCCACGACCGATTCCGCCCCGCTCTCGCGGGTCCCCACCTGGAGCCCTTGGCGCGCGGTCTCGGTTTGTCGTTGGAGGAGGTGCTGCTCCTCGGCTCGGAGCAGCCGGACGATCCTGAGGCGCCGTTCGCGACGACGGTCCTGGCCTTGAAGCTGACGCGGCGCAGCAACGGCGTCTCGGCGCTGCACGGCCGTGTGTCCCGCAAGATGTGGCACAGCCTCTATCCCAACCACACCGAGGAGGAGGTTCCCATCGGGCATATCACCAACGGCATTCATGTCCGCACCTGGCTGGCCTCCGACATGCACAACCTGTTCGCTCAATACGTAGGTCCACGCTGGCTGGAGTCGATCAGCCGGCCGGATCTGTGGCTCAAGGCCGACAAGATTCCCGACGCCGAGATCTGGGAGGTGCATCAGGTGCTCAAGGCTCGTCTGATCATCTATGTCCGCCGCCGTCTCATGGACCGTTTGGAGCGCCTCGGCCTTCCCGCCGCGGATCACGAGGCGTTGGCTCCCGACGCCCTGACGCTCGGCTTCGCCCGCCGGTTTGCCACGTATAAGAGGGCCGACCTCCTGTTCCAGGACTCCGACCGCCTCGACCGTCTGATCAACGATCCGCTCCGACCTGTGCAGATCGTTTTCGCCGGCAAGGCACACCCGCGGGACACCGGCGGCAAGGAACTGGCGCAGCGGGTCGCCATGCTGGATCGCGATCCCCGCTTCACGGGGAAGATCGTTTTCGTGGAGAACTACTCGATGCACGTCGGGCGTCAGCTCGTACAGGGCGTGGACGTCTGGCTGAACACGCCGCGCCGCCCGCTCGAGGCCTGTGGCACGAGTGGCCAGAAGTGCATCTTGAACGGTGTTCTCAACTGCTCGATTCTCGACGGTTGGTGGGCGGAAGGGTACGACGGCGGCAACGGCTTCGCGATCGGCACCGGTGAGGTCCATGCCGACGCTGACGTGCAGGACGCGCGCGATGCCCTGTCGCTCTTCGAGGTTCTGGAGCGTGAAGTGGTCCCTCTATACTACAGCCGCGACGAAGCTGGTCTTCCCCGGGGATGGATTGGCCGGGTCAAACGGGCCATGCGCACCCTCGCTTGGCGGTACAACGCGGACCGGATGGTCATGGACTACACCAAGGAGTGTTATCTCCCTTCGGCTGGCGGCGACACCTGCCACATGCCCGGGTTGGCCTGAAGAATCATCAAACGATTAAGGTGGGATTTTGGTGGAGCCGAAGGGAGTCGAACCCTCGACCTCTTGAATGCCATTCAAGCGCTCTCCCAACTGAGCTACGGCCCCACAGAGCGACAGAGTGTACCACCGTGGCCCTCTGTGTCAAACGTCCTTTCCGACTTCACTCGCCGGAGGCCTGCAAACCGTATTTCTTCATCTTCGCCCGTAGCGTGTTGCGGGCGATGCCAAGGAGGCGGGCGGTCTCACGGATTTTGCCGCCGCATTGGGTGAGACCGGCGGCGATGAGTTGCCGATCGTACTGGTCCAGAGCTTCTTCGTAACCACCCTCTGCGAGGAGGACGGTCGGTGTCAGGCCCGGGACTTCCGGCGGCCGCGGCGCGGCGGTGTGCGGCCCCTGGACATCCAGTGCGATCCAAGCGAAGTCCGCTACGGTGAGGGTGTCGCTCCCCGACAGCACGAAGGCACGGTGGATCGCCGCCTCCAGCTCACGCACGTTGCCCGGCCAGGCGTAGGCGGCAAACAGGCCGAGGACGGCCGGATCGAGCTCTTTGGGGGGCCGTCCCTGGTCGCGGCTGATCTTGGCCAGGAAGTGCTGAACCAGGTATGGGATGTCGTCCCGGCGCTCGCGCAGAGGCGGCAGGACGATGGGAATGATGTTGAGGCGGTAAAAGAGGTCCTCGCGGAATTCATTGCGCGTGATCGCCGCTTCGAGGTCCAGATTGGTTGCGGCGAGGATGCGCACGTCCGCGCGCATCGTCCGGGTACCGCCGACGCGCTCGAACTCTTTTTCCTCGACGACGCGCAGGAGCTTGGCCTGCACCGCCGGCGAGACCTTGCCGATCTCGTCGAGGAAGATCGTCCCCTGATGGGCCAGCTCGAACCGACCCGGCTTGGTTCCGATGGCGCCGGTGAAAGACCCTTTTTCATGGCCGAAGAGCTCGCTTTCGACCAGGGTCTCCGGCAGCGCCGCACAGTTGAAGTGGACGAACGGCGCCTGGCGGCGGGGCGAGGCCGCATGGATGATTCGCGCCACCAGCCCTTTTCCGGTGCCGCTCTCGCCGCGCACCAGCACGGTCGAGGAGCTCTGGGCCACCTTTTCAAGCGTCTGCTTGAGGTCTGAGATCACACGGCTCCTGCCGATGAGCGAGCCGAGGCTGTGTGTCGAGAGGATTTCACTGCGTAGTGATTCGTTCTCTTCCTTGAGGAGCAGGCGGGAGGCTGCGAGCTCGGTGTAGAGCCGGGCGTTCTCGATGGCGATGGCGGCCTGGTCGGCGAACGCGATGAGGAATTCGAGGTCGCTCTGTCCGAACAGATGGCGCGATTCGCGGTGATCGATGTAGATCGCGCCGGCCGGGCGGTCTTTGATGGTGAGGGGCACGCAGAGGATCGAGAGGATGTGGCGCGCGACGATGGATTGCGCTCCGGCGAAGCGGCCGTCGGTCAGCGCGTCCACGGCGAGCACCGGCTCACGGCTCTCGATGACCCGTCGCACGACGCTTTCGGAGAGCATCCACCCTTCGTCGCCCTCCTCTCCGCTCCCAGCGCTTCCGCTGCCACCGTTTCCGATGTTCCGTGCCACGGCGATTTCGAGCTCCTGGGTCAGACGGTTGCAGAGGACGATCATGCCGCTCTCGCCGCCGAGGCGGTCGAGGACCAGGTCCATGGTGCGCCGCAGCACTTCCTGCAGATCCAGGGTGGAGTTGATGACCTTGAGGACCTCGGCCAGCACGGAGCCCGTGGCACGCCCGGGAGTGAGCCGCTGGTGCTCGCGGACGCGCTCGAGGGCACCGCTCGTGCGCCGTGACTCGGTCTCCGCGCCGAGCCGTTCGAAGCCGGCCAGGGCGCGGCGCAACCGGCGCAGGGAGCTGTCGACGTCCAGGGTGCGCAGGCCCCATTCGTAGAGACTGCGGGCATGCTCGTACGGGGTCTCGAGCTCCTCGAGGAGCCGCACGCCGTCGGAGAACAGGCGTTCCGCCAGATCGAGCTCCTCGCGGGAGCTGGCGAGGCGCGCCTCGACGGTGAGCAGCTTGGCAAGGGTGAAGCGGTCACCCAGCTCTTCGACCCGCCGGCGGGCCTCCTGGGCGTGGCGGCCGGCCTGCGCGGTTTCGCCGTCGCGCAGGCAGAGGTCGGCGAGCGAGATGTGGAGGCGGGCCAGAGACTGGCGGGTGCCGCCGGTCTCCCACAGCTCCAGGGCTCGGCGCAGGTGCTCGCCGGCTCCATCGAAGTTGTCGCGGTCTTTCTCGATGAGGCCGAGCTGGTACCAGCACTGGGCCCGAAGGTCGTCATCGCCGATTCGGGCAGCCCCGTCCAGCGCCTCCCGCGCCCGCCGCTCGGCCTCGCTCCCCCGGCCCCGCTTGCGGTCGAGGGAGGCGAGCTGAGCCAGAACGGTGAAACGGTCCGGCTGGTCAGGAATGTCCTCGAGCAGTTTCAGTGCCCTTTCGTAGTGGCGCTCCGCCCGCGGCCAGCGGCCGAGGACTTCCTCGACCTCGCCGAGATTGAGGCGTGACAGGGCCTCGTTTTCCCGTGCCCCCAACCGGCGTGCCACCTCGACGCTGCGCACCAGCGGCTCGCGCGCGGCCATCCAGTTTCCGCGGCTGCCCTCCATGATGCCAAGGTTGTTGAGCGCGAACAGCTCACCCCAGAGGTCGTGGGTCTGCTCACAGCAGGCCAGGTTGCGGCGGTAGAGGTCGAGCGCCTGCTCGTAGGCGCCGGTCTTCCACAGGACGTTGGCGAGGTTGTTGCGCAGCGTCAGGCAGAGGCTGTCGTCGCCGCAGCGCTCCGCCACCCACAGCCCGCGGCGGGCGAGGCGGCCGGCACGGCGCCAGTCGCCGCGGTCGGAATAGAGCATGGCCAGGGTGTTGAGAAGCATCGCGCGTTGCCGCTCCAACCTCTCCCGGCCGGCGCGGGCCAGTGCCGCGCGGGCGGCCTGGAAGGCGGCGTCCCAATCGCCCAGGTCGCGCAACGCCAGTGCCTTGCCCTGGAGGAGATCGATCTCGATCTCGGGCGCGATGCCTGAACCGGTGAGCAGGTGCAGCCCGTCGTCATGGCTCTCCAGGGCCATCGGGTGCTCGCCGAGACGCGTGTGCAGGCGCCCCTTGCGCAGCAGCAAGCCGGCGGCGAAGAGGCGGCCGCTCCGGCTGCTGCGCTCCAGGTCGGGGCGGCGCAGCAGGTCGTGGTAGACCCGTAGAGCGCGGGCGTAGCTGCCGGCCCCGGCGAGAGACTCGGCTTGCGCGGCCAGAGCCTGGATGCCTGCCGCCGGTTCGATCTCGGCGGTGGCCTCGGCCGCGCGGCCATAGAGGGCGGCCGCCTGGGCATGGCCATAGACGGCGGTGGCCTGGGCGGCGGCGCGCAGCAGGTAAGGAAGGCTGCGCGCACGCTCGCCGGCACGCCAGAAGTGCTCGGCGATCGCTGCGGAGACGGCGGCGGCCAGGCCGGGCTCTCCCCGCCGCAGGCGCTCTTCGAGGATCTCGCCGGCCCGGCGGTGGAGGCGCCTCCGGCGCTCGCT
Source organism: Thermoanaerobaculia bacterium (assembly GCA_036264355.1). GTDB lineage: Bacteria > Acidobacteriota > Thermoanaerobaculia > Multivoradales > UBA5704 > UBA5704. The sequence continues at coordinate 6,852 of DATARD010000058.1, read as the reverse complement.
GTCCGGATCCTCGTCCAGGGCCTGATAGAGCGCCTGCTGGACGCGCCGTTGCGCCAAGAGGTAGAGAGCGCCCTCGGTCTCGCGCAGCCGCTCGCAGTATCCCTGGGCGACGAGGAGGGAGAGCTCCTCGTAGACGGCTTGTGGATCCGCGCCGAGGAGAGCAGCGAGGAGATCCAGCGAGAACGGCTCGCCGAGGACCGCGGCGGCGTCGAGGATTTTCCGGGCCGCGGGGGGGAGCGCGAGAATGCGCTGCCACTCCTGCTCGGCTCGTCCCCCCGGCGTTTTTGCCCAACGCGACAGACCCGGCAGTGAGGGCTTCCATTCGCCGTCGCGGTAGAGCAGCACATGGTCGAGGATCAGGTGCCGCAGGACCTGCTGGACGTCTCCCGGCAGGCCATGGGTCTCGTCGGCCATCCAGGTATAGAAGCCGGCGGGGAGATGGGAGGTGCCCAGGCAGGCGTCGACCAGCCGGGCGGTCGCGGCGCGGTCCAGGGGATCGAGATCGAGCTGTAGAACCGGGCCGCCGTCGTGCGCTGCCGCCGCTGCCTGCGGAGCCGCGGTCTCCGCGGTGCGCCGGGTGGCTACCACCAGGGCGCGGAAGCCGCGAAGCTCCTCACCCAGATAGGTCAGCAGCTCCTCACTCTCCGGGCCTGCCAGGTGCAGGTCATCGAGGAGCAGCACGATGGGCGGGCCGGTCGCGGCGTGGGCCGCCAGGTCGAGCGCGATCTCGCGGTACAGACGGTAGCGGGCACGCTGCCCGGATTCGCCGGCCTGCTGCTCCGCCGGCCGGACCTCGATCCCGAGGCCGGCGAGGGCTGCGAGGAAAGGAGCGAGCGGTTGCGCCGGCTCCTCGGCGCCGGGCTTGATGCCGGGCTTGGCGCTGCCGCGGCCGACCCGCGCGCCGTCGAGAGCGGCGAGGAGCCGGAGCTCACGCAGCAGACGGCTCTTGCCCGATCCCTCCCGGCCGGCGAGGAGCACGGCCCCGCCGCGGCCCGCCGCCGCCGCGGCCAGCTCGCCGCGCAGACGCCCGAGGATCTCCTCCCGGCCCACCAGGCGGCTGGCGAGCACCTGGCCTTCGGAGCTGGCGAGCGCCAAGGTGTCGAGGGATCGTCCCGCCGCCGCGGCGAGATCGAGGAGCAGCCGGCCGGCCGAGGCGTAGCGCTCGCCGGGATCGCGCTGCATCAGCCGGAGGAGGATGCGCGCCAGCTCCGGCGGCAGATCGGGCCGCAGGGTCAGCGGGTCGGGCGGCTCGCCTTCGAGGTGGAAGCGGATCGCCGCGGTGTCATCTCCCGCTGAAGGCAGGACACCGGTGGCCAGCTCGAACAGGGTGATGCCGAGAGAGTAGAGATCGGCGCGGTGGTCGTAGCTGTCCTGCAGGAGGACTTCGGGCGCGGTGTAGGCGAGGGTGCCGCGGATACGCCGGTCGAGGACGCCGTGCGCCTCCTGGGCCAGGCCGAAGTCGAGGATCTTGATCTCGTGCTTCCCCAGCCCGAAGCCAAAATTGGCCGGCTTGATGTCCATGTGCACGATGCCCTGGCGGTGGATGTGGGCGAGGCCCGCCGCCGCCTGGATCGCGGCGTCGTAGAAAGCCTCCCAGCCGGCGGTGCGCAGGCGCTCGGCCACGCTCTCGCCGGAGAGCAGCTCCATGGTGAAGAAGGGGAAGTCGCCCGGCAGGACGCCGAAATCGTAGACCTCCACCACGTTGGGGTGGCGGGTCTCGGAGAGGAGGCGCACCTCGTGGCGGAAGCGCGCCAGGTCCTCGGTGCTGCTGGGGGTCAGGCCGACCTTGAGCGCCAGGGAGGCGCCACCGCCGTGCGCCCGGCTGCTGCTGATCCGAAAAACGGCCGCCTGGGCCGTGCGGGCGATCTCGCCTTCCAGCACGACGTCGCCGAGCAGGCGGTCGAGATGAGACAGGTCGAGGCCGCGCACGAGGACGAATCCCGAATTTACAGGTGCGGCTGCGAGGGCGGTGCGGGTGAAGAGAGCGCCGTCGCCGCCGCGCCGAGCCGCCGCGCCACCTCGGCGCGCAATGCGGCGAGACCGTCGCCGCTGGCGGCCGACACCCACAGGCCGCCGTCGCGCGCTTCGCCGGGCGCCACCAGATCGCTCTTGTTGAAGACCTCGATCACCCGCTCCCGCTCGACGCCGAGGTCCTCGAGCACGGCCTCCGCCACCTCTTTCTGCTCCCGCCAATGCGGATGGCTGCGGTCGATGACGTGGAGCACCAGGTCGGCGTCGGCGATCTCTCCCAGGGTGCTGCGGAAGGACGAGACCAGGTGATGGGGGAGCTTGCGGATGAACCCGACGGTGTCGGAAAAGACCACCGCGCCGGCCCCGTCGACCGCGCCGCGCCGCAGCTTGGCGTCGAGGGTCGCGAACAGGCGGTCCTCCGCCAGGGTGCCGGCGTGGGTCAGCCGGTTGAACAGGGTCGACTTGCCGGCGTTGGTGTAGCCGGTCAGCGCCACGGTGGGAACGCCCTTCCGGCCGCGCCGGTGCAGGTCGCGGGTGCGCTCGATCTTCTCCAGGTCTGCTTCCAGCCCGCGGATCTTGGTGCGCAGCACCCGGCGGTCCTGCTCGAGCTGCTTCTCACCCTCGCCGCCGCGCTGGCCGGCGCCGCCGCCCTGCCGCGACAGATGGCTCCACTGCTTGGTGAGCCGGGGGAGCATGTACTTGAGCCGGGCGAGCTCCACCTGGGTGCGCGCCTCCCGGCTGCGCGCCCGCTGGTCGAAGAGATCGAGGATGAGACCGCTGCGGTCCATCGCCGCCAGCTTGGTCGCCTCCTCGACGTTCTTCACCTGGCTCGGCGTCAGGTCGTCGTCGAACAGCAGGAGATCGGCTTCCAACTCGCGGGCGGCGGCGGCGATCTCTTCGACCTTGCCCTTGCCGATGTAGGTCGCCGAATCGGGCGCCTTGCGCGTCTGCACGGCGCGCCCCATCACCTGCGCACCGGCGCTCTCGGCGAGCTGCGCCAGCTCGTCGAGGTGCTCTTCCACCACATAGCCGGGCTTGCCGGGAAGGATCAGGCCCACCAGGAACGCCCGGCGTGGCCGTGCAGCGCGACTCTCGTCTCGATTATGCAATTCGTCGGGTCCGATTGAGTTATTCTAGAGGATGTGGAGGCTTCGGGTCAAAACTTGACCCGGCGCTTTAGAAAACAGCGGGGAGAACGCATGAATTCCTCACCCTCCGGGCTCGGTCTGCCGGCCAAGCTGGTCCTGGGCACTCTCGCGGTCTGCGCGCTCGCGGCTCTCTTCTGGCCGTCCGGCGGCGGACCGGTCAAGGAGCCCGGCGGCTTCCTCCTCGACGCCCACGGCCGTCCCGCCAAGCTGGGGCCGATGCTCGCGCCGGTTTCGCTGGTCCACTTCTGGGCCTCCTGGTGTCCGCCCTGCATCAAGGAGACGCCCGATCTCCAGAAGCTGGCGCAGGATTTCGGGGACAAGAAGAACTTCGCGATCGTGATGGTGGCGGTCCAGGACACCGAGGACAAGGTGCGCGGTCTCCTCGGTCCGGGGGCCGACATGGTCCTCTACGACCCCAAGTGGGAGGTGGCGAACCGGTATGGCACCGACAAGCTGCCGGAGACCTATCTGGTGGTTCGCGGCACGATCGTCAAGAAGTTCGTCGGCCAGACGGACTGGAACGATCCCGCCCTGCGCGCCCAGATCACCTCCTACCTGGGAACCTCCTAGAAGTGGCTAGAAGTGGAAGGTGAAGCCGCCGTGGGCGATGCCGTAGATCTTCGCCTCCCGCAGGTTGACGTAGTGGCCGGAGAGCTCCAACAGGATGCCGAGCCGGCTGTTGAGCGGGATCTCTCCGGTGACGCCCGCGTTGATCCCGACCGACGTCTGGTCGTCCGACCGGCCCAGCGCATTGGTGCCGTTCAACCGGTAGGCGCCCAGACCGAGGAAGAGACCGGATTCGTAGTAGCTCTCCTGGAACCGGTATTCGCCGCCGATCGTGGCATAGGTCAGACCGGCGTCGTGCAGCGAGCCGAAGAACTGGTCCTTGTTGAGATCGATCCTGCCGATCCGCAGCCCGACCAGGGTCCGGGTCTCGGTGATCATGGACAGGTTGAGCTGGTAGCTCGGGTTGCTGTAGCTGCCGCCGGGGCTGGCGTCGAAGGAGCCGCCGAGGCCGCCGAGAATCCCCACGGAATAGGTGTGAAGCTCCTGGGCGCAGGTCACGCCGGGAACCAGCGACAAGCCCAGAAGCACGATGAAACCAGTGAGCCCGATGAGATGACGCCGCTGCCGCTGCCGAGCCGATGTGTTCAAACTCCCCTCCTTGGCGGCCGGGGCCGCCTCTGATCCGCCGGGCGAGTATAGCCTCAGGACCCCTCCTTTGTACGTCGCCGACCCGCTCACCGTCACGGCGCTGCCGCGTTGGCGCGACCGGTTTCTGCATCTCCTCCTGCCGGCGCCGTGTCTCGCCTGTGGCACGCCGCTGCCGGCGCCGCGCTCCGCCGCGGCGCCCACGCTGGGGCTCTGTCCGCCGTGCCGTGCCCGGCTGCGCCTGTTGCCGGCGAGCTCCTGCGCGGTCTGCTGTCTGCCGCTACCTGCCGCGGGCCTGCCCCCTGGCTGGCAGTGCCAGGCCTGCCGCGAGGAGCGGCCGTCGTTCGAGCGCCTCCTCGCGCTGTGGAGCTATGAAGAGCCGCTGGCGGCGGTCGTCCGCGCTCTCAAGTTCCGGCGCCTCGACTACCTCGGGCGGCACCTCGGCGAAACGTTGGCCGAGCGCTTCGCCGCGCAGCTCGGGCGGATCGATCTGGTGGTCCCCGTGCCGCTCCACTGGCGGCGCCGCCTCCTGCGCGGCTACAACCAGGCCGAGCGGATCGCGCGTCCGCTGGCCCGGCGGCTCGGTGTCCCGGTCGCGCCTCTCCTCCGCCGGACCCGCGCCACGCCGCCCCAGAGCCTGCTCGGCAAGGCCGCCCGGGTCGCCAATCTGCGGCGTGCCTTCCACGTCCCCGATCCGGCCCGCCTCCGCGGCCGTCACCTGCTCCTGGTGGACGACGTGGCCACCACCGGCGCCACCCTGGAGGCGGCGGCCGGCATCCTCCGCGCGGCCGGCGCCGCGGCGGTCACCGCGGTGACCGCCGGACGCACGCTCAGCCGTTCGGGTTAGAGGGATCCTACGGAGTCAGCTTGTAGCGCCGGCCTTGCAGGTTGGCGTTGCCCTGTGCCCAGACCACCACGAAGCCGGACGCTCCGAGGTTGGCGACGCGCGGCGTCACCGACCGGCTCTCGAGCTGGGTCGCCCGCTTGTAGATCAGCAGGTCCGCGCCGTCGGCGGTGCCGCTCGCCAGGAAGCGGCGGCCGAGGATCGAGTCGCCGCTGTTGCTGGTGGTCAGGCGGCTCTCCCAGACGATCACGAAGTTGCCGCTCGCATCCGTCATCATGGCCGGCAGCTTCTGCTCCCCCAGCGTCGTGCTGTTGACCCGGAAGGCCGGACCGGCGGGCGCGGCGAGAGGGGTGAAACGGCGCGCCGCGATGTCGAGACCGCTCGTCGCCGGAGCCTGGTCGGTCGACCAGGCCACCACGAACGCGCCGCCGGCGCCGCAGCCCACCACGGCGCTCGAGTCGGACGCGAGAGGCGCCGCCACCACCGCCTCGGCGTCCAGCGGCACACCCGCCACCGAGACCCGCCGCATCGACACCCCCACCAGGCTCGGCTCGAAGGGGCGGTACTCGTCGATGCTCGACCACACCACCACCGCCCGGCCGGTCGGATCGATGCAGACGCTCGGCTGGCTGCCGGCGACCAGGCCGGTGCTGAGCTGCACCGGTGCGCTCACCGGCACGCCCGTCTTGTTGTAGCGCCGCACCATCACGGCCGGCGGCGAGCCCGGGGAGTGCGCGTCCGGCGGCACGGAACGGATCCAGGCGACGAGGAAGCCGCCGTCCGCCGCGGTGGCGACCGCCGGCGCGATGTCCACCCCCGGCTCCGACGCTCCGGGGGTGTCGACGTTGACCATTACCGCCGGGCCGTTGACCACGCCGGTCGCCTTGTAGCGCTGCACCATGACGTCGCTGTTGAGGCTGCTGCCGCTGCTCACCGCCCACGCCACCACGTAGTTGCCCAGCGGGTCCGAGGCCACCGCCGGTGTGTGCTGCGGCGGCAGGATGTCTTTGTTGACCAGGAAGTCAGCGCCCTTGGGCAAGCCGGTTTTGGGGAAGATCCGGGCCGAGATCCCCAGCGAATCCTTCGGCGTCGTGCTCTCCCAGGCCACCAGGAAGGTCCCGGCCGTAGACCCTGCCGCCGTTCCGGCCACCGCCGGAGCGGTCTGCTTGCAGGTGACGCAACTGCTCACCTTGAACGGGGTGCCGTTGGGCGACGGCACGGCCCGCCCCACAGCAGGGGAGAGGGCCAGCGTGAGGATCGAGAGGGTGAGGGCCTGTCGTGCTTTCATCGTGGAAAACCTCGCTTCTTGCGCTACGGTGAATCGTCCAGCTTCCTGATGCTCATGCTGATGCTCATGGTGTACGAGCATACCAGGCAGACTGTTGGGAAGAATAGTCCTTCATCTATATCTTTGCGATCGCCGGTTTCCTTTCCCGGCCCCGCCGTGTCTTAATCAGCGAGGAGGGGCATCCGATGAAAAGTCTGCGCGATCCGCGCCTCTATCAGATCCTTGTCCTGGCTTTACTGCTGGTCTACGGCGTCACCCGGCTGGACCTCGAGGTGACCGTGCCGCGGGCGATCCTGCTGCTGGCGACGGCGCTGCTCACCCAGGCGGTCTGCACCTGGCTCTGGCGGCTGCCCGCCTTCGATCCCCGGAGCGCGCTCATCTCCGGCCTCTCGCTCTGCCTGCTGCTGCGCACCAACTCGGCCGCCCTCGCCGTCGCGGCGGCGGTGGTG
>DATARD010000034.1:0-45552 GCA_036264355.1 Thermoanaerobaculia bacterium | reverse complement strand
CCGGAGTGACGAACGAGCCGGCCGCGCCGCCGAGGAGGATGGCTTGGAGGTTGCCGCTGCCGCCGATCCCCCCGGCCATCTCCAGAACCTCTCGCAAGGTGACGCCGAACGGCGCTTCATACACGCCGGGCCGTTGCACGTGGCCGGACAGGCAGAACAGCTTCGGGCCGGTCGAGCGCTCGGTGCCGGTCGCGGCGTAGGCTTTGCCTCCGCCGATTACGATCGGGAGCACGTTCACCAGCGTCTCGACGTTGTTGATCACCGTCGGCCTGCCAAAGAGGCCCACCTGGGTGGGGAAGGGCGGCTTGTTGCGCGGCTCGCCGCGGCGCCCTTCGAGCGAATTCATCAGCGCCGTCTCTTCGCCGCAGATGTAGGCTCCGGCGCCGCGCCGCAGCTCGATGTCGAAGCGCACGCCGTCGCCCAGGATGTCCTCGCCGAGATAGCCGCGCTCGCGGCTGCGCCGGATGGCGTTCTCCAGCCGTTCGGTCGCCAAAGGATATTCGCCGCGGATGTAGAGATACCCTTTCTCGCATCCGGTGGCGAAGCCAGCGATGGTCATCGCTTCGATCAGCGAGAATGGATCGTTCTCCATCAGCACGCGGTCTTTGAACGTCCCAGGCTCGGACTCGTCGGCGTTGCAGATGAGATAGCGGGGGAGAGCCGTTGAGCGCACGCCCTGCCACTTCTGCCCGGTGGGGAAGGCGGCGCCGCCGCGGCCCACCAGCTTCGAATCGATCACCTCGCGCACCACCCGCTCGGGTCCCATCTCGATGGCGCGGCGCAGCGCCAGGAAACCGCCGGCCGCGCGGTAGTCGTCGAGGCTCAGGGGATCGACCTGGCCGACGCGGCGGAGCAACTGCAAACCCGGCTGCCCGAGCTGCGGGACCGAGCGCGTGAGGTCGGGCTCGGGGATCGTCCGGCCGGAGAGGAACGCCTGGACGTAGGCCTCCGTCGCCGGAGCCAAAGCCTGCTCGCGCGGCGAGTCGCCGGCCGCGATCGCCAGCACGGCGGGAGCGCGTTCGCACAGGCCGAGGCATGGGCTGCGGTGCCAGGTGACCTGGCCGTCCGGGCTCGTGCCTTCGGGACCGAGAGAGCGCCCGAACGCGGCGCAGAGATCTTCGCCGCCACGGAATCGGCAGCCGATATCGTCGCAGACGTGCACGGTCACCGGCGGATGCGGGCGGGCCTGGAACATCGCGTAGAAGTCGGCGACCCCGAATGCCTCAGCGGGAGGCACGTCCAGCCGGCGGCAGGCGTGGTTCAGAGCACCCGGGCTGATCCAGCCGGTCCGTGCCTGGATGGCGTGGAGGACGGGTAGAAGATACTGCCGGCGGTCGCTAGCGAGCGAGAGCCCGTCGAGACATCCATCGACGGCCTCTCGCTCCTGTGGAGTGGGCTCGTCTGCCGTAAAATGCAGATCCATTCAGTCTCCAAGAGTTATACAGAAACCGGAACCGCCTCTTCCTCCCGCATCACCTCCACCGCCCGGCTCACCGTCTCGATCCGCACCGCGGTCGCCTTGAACTCGGATGTCCCGGAGAGCGGATCGACGGCGTCGACGGTCAGCTCGTTGGTCGCCACCTGGTCGGGGAAGTGGAAGGTCATGAAGGCGAGGCCGGGTTGCAGGCCGTCGTCGAGGCGGACTGGCGCCAGGATGGAGCCGCGGCGCGAGGTGATGCGCACGATCTCGCCGGGTGTGACGCCGAGGCGCCGGGCGTCTTCGAGACAGAGGTCCAGCGTCTCCCCCTGTCGTAGAGGCGAGGAGTAGAGGCCGGTCTGCACGCCGGTGTTGTAGGAGTCGAGGCGCCGGCCGGTGGTCAGGCGGAAGGGGAACTCAGGGCTCAGCGCTTCGAACGGTGGCTCGTCCTGCACGCAGGCGAACGGTGCGAGCGGTCCGACGACGGGCCTCTCCCACAGGCGGCCGTGCAGGTAGGTTTCTCCGGGATGGTTTTCGTCGTAGCAGGGCCACTGGAGCCCGTCCAGCGCTTCCAGCCGGGCGTAGGACATGCCGGCATGGACGGGGCTCAGCGCGCGCACCTCGTTCCACAGCTCCTCGGCGGTTGGATTGCCGAGATCGCGGCCCATGCGGCGGGCGAGGTCGAGGAGGATCTCCATGTCGTCGCGCACACCCGGTGGCGGTGGCAAGGCGCGGCGCACGCGCTGCACGCGGCGCTCGCTGTTGGTCACCGTCCCTTCGGACTCGCACCAGCCGGCGGCGGCGGGGAACACCACGTCCGCCAGCTCGGCGGTGGCGGTCAGCACCATGTCCTGGACGACCAGGATGTCGAGCCCCTTGAGCAGGTGCATGGCGCGGTGCTGGTCCGACTCGGAATTCGCCGGGTTCTCGCCGATGACATAGAGGGCGGTCAGCTCGCCGCGCTCCATCGCCTCGAACATGTGGGAGAGATGCCAGCCGCTCTTGGGCGGGATCGGCGCGCCCCACGCCTTCTCGAACCGGGCGCGCAGCTCGTCGTTCTCGACGTGCTGGAAACCGGGCAGCCGGTCGGGGAGGGCGCCCATGTCGCCGCCGCCCTGCACGTTGTTCTGCCCGCGCAGGGGATTGACGCCGGAGCCCCAGCGCCCGACGTGACCGGTGAGCAGGGAGAGGTTGATCAGCGCCCGCACGTTGTCCACCGCGTTGTGGTGCTCGGTAATGCCGAGGGTCCAGCAGATCACCGCCCGGTCGGCTCGCGCGTAGGCATGGGCCATCTCGCGGATCAGCTCCGCCGGCACGCCGGTGACCTTCTCGGCGCGCGCGAGCGTCCACGGCTCGACGTTCTTCGCGAAGGCGTCGAAGCCGCTGGCGGCATTCTCGATGAAGCTGCGGTTTTCAAGCCCGGAGGCGAGGATCTCCCGCGCCACCGCGTTGGCCAGCGCGATGTCCGAGCCCACCTAGAGCGGCAGGTGCCCCACCGCCCACCGGGCGGACGATGTCCGGCGCGGATCGACGGCGTACATGCGGGCGCCGTTGTGAATCCCCTTGAGGATGTGGTGGAAGAAGATCGGATGTGTCTCGCGGGCGTTGCTGCCCCAGAGGAGAATGACATCCGTCTCTTCCACCTCGCGGTAGGAAGTCGTCCCGCCACCTGCTCCGAAAACCGTCGCCAGACCGACGACGCTGGGAGCGTGTCAGGTCCGGTTGCAGCTATCGATGTTGTTGCTGCCCACCACCACCCGCGCGAACTTCTGCGCCAGGTAGTTCATCTCGTTCGTCGTCTTGGAGCAACTGAAGAGACCGAACGTCTGCGGTCCCTTCTTCTCCACGGCGGAACGGAACCCCCGCGCCGCGCGGTCGAGCGCCTCGTCCCAGGTAGCGGGACGGAGGATGCCCTTGCCGTGAACATCGCGGATCAGTGGGGTGGTGAGACGGCTGTTGCGGTCGGTCATACGAATCCTCCACGTCGAGCCGAGTATACCTCTACCGATCTCCCTGCCGGGGCTCACCTTCGAGAGCTCCTGCTATTTGAACCGCCAACGGCGGCAGATCGTCTTGGACAATCTGCCAGACGATGTCGATGTTGACCCCAAAGTAGTCGTGGATCAGCTTGTCGCGGACTCCGGATATGTTCTTCCAAGGGACCTCTGGATGCCTCTCGCGAAGAGCCGGAGAAAGCCTCTTGGTGGCTTCCCCGATGATCTCCAGCGTCCGGATCACGGCATCCTGGGTTTTGGTGTCCGCCAGAAACTGCTCATAGCTCTGTCCTGCCGAGTAGGCTGCAGCCCTCCGAAGCGCCTCCAGGATGTCGCCGAGGAGGTCGCGGTCGGTGCGGTTAGACATGAATGACGCTTTCCTCGATCTGACGCGCCACCTCGGGCAACCGTATGCCGCGCAAACCGGCCGGAGTCAGGACGTCGACCTTTCTCCCGAGCAGCCTCTCAAGATACTCGACCAGCTCTACAAACTTCAGGCCGATGGGACGCCGGAGCTCGACGATCAGATCGATGTCGCTGGACTCCTGGGCGGTCTCCCTCGCGAAGGAGCCGAACAAACCGATCCGCTGGACTCCGAACTGCGCGGTGAGCTGGGGACGGCTCTCCCGGAGGCGGCGGAGGACGACCTCCTTGGTCAGGCTGGCGGATGGGGTTGGGTCGGCTCTCATGGGGAACTCCGCGTCTTTCGTCTAGAGTGTACAACCGGGGGAGGCTGCGATGAGCGATGACGATCGGCTGAAGCGCCTGCGGGAGATCTGCCTGGCCTTTCCGGAGGCCACCGAGCAGGAGACCTGGGGACACCCCACCTTCCGGGTGCGGGGCAAGATCTTCGCCGCGTGCGGCAGCGAGGAAGAGCGGCTGTCGATGACCTGCAAGGCTCCGTCCGGCGCTCAGGAGGTGCTGGTGGCGGCCGACCCGGAGCGCTTCTTCCGTCCCGCCTACGTCGGCCACCGGGGCTGGGTCGGCGTGCGCCTCGACCTCCCCGTCGACTGGGATCAGATCGCCGACCTGGTGGAGGAGAGCTATCGAATGACGGCCCCGAAACGGCTCTCGGCGCGGCTCAATACGCCGTCTACCTGCGGCCCTCGCTGAGCAACTGGCCGCTCTGGGCCTCCGGCGCCCTGTGGGTCCTGTTCATCGGCTACTGAAGCGCCGCGGCGAGAAACGCCGTACCGACGAAGAGCTCGGAGCCACCTCGGGCGCAATTGGAGGGGCGCGATCACCAGTTGATAGTGGTTTGAGCGTGGAGAGCTAGCTGCCGGTAGGAAGCCGCAAGGTGAGATCGGGGAAGATCGGTAAGAAATCGGCCGGGTTGCGTGTGAGAAGGCCCTGAAAGCGGCTGGCGAAGGCTCCGATCAGGATATCGGCCAAAGGCCGCTTCGGGAGCTTTCCCGCCCTCTTGCGCTGAATGAATTCGTGCCAACCCTCATGGGCTCGGAGGGTGTCTTCCCAGCCCCATTCCTGCCGAAAATCGACGCCGACACCGGCCAGGAACTCGTCCTGCAAAGCTCTATCGCCCAGGAATGCCGGGGCCAGCTCCGCATAGGAGATCGGGCAGACGACCAGTCCGTCTTCACTATGAGCGTCCAAGGTTTCCGCGGAGACGAGACCAAACTCGGGATCGTCTTCCAGGACGTCGATGAGCACGCAGGTGTCGACCACCCAGGCCATCAATCCTCCCCTTCCCGCAGCTCCTTCATCCAGTCCTGCGACCTGCGGGTGGGGCGGAAGCGTCGGGCGAATCCGCGCATGGCCATCGCGCCGCGCGGCTCCGCAGCGGGAAGAACGACGACCCGGATCTCCTGGTCGCCCGATTTTTCCCACAGAAGCCGACGGCCTTTTTCAAGCCCCAGCTCTTTGCGAAGATGGGCCGGAATCGAGACTTGGCCTCGTTCTGTAACGACGGAGATGCTCGGTAGAGTCGCCATGATCCCATCGTATCATGTGGCGGCATCATGTGAGCCGGCACCACGGCGATGTCTCGCGCGGCTCCGGGCGATGAGAAGCTCGCGCAGTCCCCGGCACCAGGCAGATAGAATGAAGGCGGTCTGTCGAAAAAGGGAGGGCTCGATGAGTGAGGCGGTTCCGGTTCTGGAGCGGGGCAACGTCCGCTTCTCGCACGACGTGCTGGCAGAGGTCGACCGGGGGCATCCGGTCGTCCGGATTCCGAAGGAGCAGATTCAGAGCATCGCCCTGCGCAAGGGGCTCCAGGCCGCGCGGCCTATCGTTCAGTTCGTGCTGGGGGGCTTCCTCCTCGGAGTGCCCCTCTATGTCTTCGTGGCGATCCTCTTGGAGCTGCGCAATCCTGGAAACTAGGTGCAGGGCCGCCTTCTCATCGGCCTGATCATCATGTCGATCGTCGGCGCCTGGCTTCTCTGGGGGGCGTTCAAGCGCGGGTACTACCTCGGTCTCTCCGAGCTTGAGATCCGTGAGTTTCTGGAGACCGTCCGCCGATCCCCGCTCGGCTATTCGATCTCCCCGGACCTTCCCTTCGGATAAAGTCCAGAGTGGCGCTGGACTTTTTTCCAAGACTCTCCAGGTCAGGCGCAGTACGATGCCTGGGAAAGGAGATACCACATGTCGAACATCTTTCCGTTTCTGCGGTATCAGGATGCTCCCGCCGCCATCGAATGGCTCGTGCAGGCTTTCGGCTTCGAGAAGAAGGCCGTCTATCCCGGGCCGGAGGGCTCGAACACCATCGCGCATGCGGAGCTGCGGATCAGCTCCGGCCTCATCATGCTCGGCTCGGCGAAGGAGGATCACTTGAAGATGAAGACGCCGGGCGAGGCCGGCGGCGTGACGCAGGGCATCTACATCGTGGTGCCGGACGTGGACGCGCGCTATGAGCGCGCCAAGGCAGCCGGGGCGGAGATCGTCATGCCTCCCCAGGATCTGGACTACGGCTCGCGGGAGTTCGGTGTCCGAGACCCGGAGGGCAATCTGTGGAGCTTCGGGACGTACGACCCGGAGGCTACGTCTTGACGAGGGCCTGGAGGGTGACGAGCGATCCGTTGACCTGGTCGAGGTCCACGGATCCGGTCACCCCCTCGACGGTGCCGGTCTGGGAGGATTGCCAGATGAGCCAGTTGGACCACCCCTTGGGCAGGGTGGGCTCCGCGACACCATACTCGGCGATCCAGAGGGGGTAGGTGATGAGGCTCGCCGGCGCGTCGTTCTCGTTCGCGAAGCCGGGGCTCATATAAAGGATGGGGGGCAGGCCGGTGGCGGCCTGCACCGTGTCCAGCCAGCTCTGCACGCCTTGCCAAAGGTCGTCGCTGGTCGCCGCCGCGGTCTCGACGTCGAGCACCGGCGGCAGGTCGCCGCTGTCGAGCTGGATGGTTGCCAGGAAGAGCTGCGCCTGCTGGCCCGGATCGTCGTCCGGCTCGAAGAAGTGGTAGGCGCCGCGCAGGATGCCTGCCGCTTTCATCCCCGCCCAGTTGGTCACGAACTCGGGATCGATCCAGGTCATCCCTTCGGTGGCCTTGGCGAACGCGAACTTGATACCGGCCGCCTTGACCTGCGGCCAGTTGACGGTTCCCTGGTAGTGGCTGACGTCGATGCCCTTCACGGTGGCTGTGGCCATGATCGTCCCTCTGTGTCAGGCGGACATCATATGATAGCTGGCCCAGCTCGAAGGCATCCTCGCCGATGGAGATCCTCGCCACCCACATCAATGCCGACTTCGACGCCCTGGCGTCCATGGTGGCGGCGTTGCGGCTGCATCCCGAGGCACGGATGTTCTTTCCCGGCTCGCGGGAGGAGTCGGTGCGGCGAATGCTGGAGAGCGGGCTGGTGGAGATCTCCGAGCTGAAGCGCCGGGAGGTCGATCCGGCGCAGCTCTCGCGGGTGATCCTCTGCGATGTGCGCCAGAGCGACCGCATCGGGATCGTGGCGGAGTGGCTGGCGGAAAATCCGGCGATCGAGGTGTGGGCCTACGACCATCATCCGCCGGCCGAGTCGGACGTGGCGGTGTCGGGCGGCCTCGTCGATCCTCTGGCGGGATCGACCTCGACGCTGCTGATCGAGGAGATGCAGCGCCGCGGGCTCGTCTGCAGCTCGACCGAGGCGAACCTGTTGCTGCTCGGCATCTACGAGGACACCGGCGCGCTCACCCATGCCACCACCGGGCGGCGCGATCTGGCGGCGGTGCTCTGGCTGCTGGACCACGGCGGCGATCTCGGCGTGGTGCGCCGCTTCGTCACCCGCGAGCTGGGCACCCGGCATCTGGACATCCTGCACCGGATGACGCAGCGCCTGGAGGTCCACCGCATCCGCGGCCACCGTGTCGGGCTGGTCGAGGTCGACCTCGATGGCTACGTCGAGGAGCTGGCGCCCATGGTCTCCCGCTGTCTGGAGATCTTCGAGCTGCCGCTCCTCTTCGCGCTGTTCAGCGAGGCGGAGACCGACCGCGTCACCCTGATCGCGCGCGGCGAGCTGCCGGGCTTCGACCTCGGCCAGGCGCTGGCGGCGATGTCCGGCGGCGGCGGCCATGCCACCGCGGCGGCGGCGCGCCTCAAGGGGGTGACCACGCTCGAAGCGCGCGAGCAGCTCTTCGCTTTCCTCCGCCATGCCCTGCCGCCGTCGGCGCGCGCCCGCGACCTCATGATCACCCCATACTACGAGCTGGCCGCCACGACCACGGTGGGCGAAGCCAAGGCGCGCCTCAACGCCTGGCGCGTCACCGCGGCGCCCGTCTTCGCTTCCGGTCGTGTCCTGGGCGTCGTCACCCGCACGCTTCTCGACGCCGCCATCCAGCACGGGCTCGGCAACCGGCCCATCGAGCGGGTGACCGCCGCCGAGCTGGTGTGGGTCGATCCCGACGCGCCGGCGGAGGAGGTGGAGGAGCGCATGCTCGCTCACCGGCCGCGCTTCGTGCTGGTGGGGGAGTCCGGGGATTCCGGCAACGGCCGGCCGCTCGGCTTGATCACCCGCATGCAGATCCTGCGGCATCTGCACGGCCGGCTCGCCGCGTTCGAGGAGCGCCTCGACCGCCGCGCCGAGCAGTACCGCGAAAGACGGGAGAAGATCGCCCAGCTCCTCGCCCGCCGTCTGCCGGATTTTCTGGCGCGGCGCATCGAGACGATCGCCCGGGTGTCGCAGGAGATGGGCGTTCCTGTCTACCTGGTCGGCGGTTTCGTGCGCGACCTGCTGCTGGAGCGCGACCTGATCCGTGAGCAGGGGGACCTCGACCTGGTGGTGGAAGGCGACGGCCTCGCCTTCGCGGCGCGGCTCACCGCGGTCGCTGGCGGCCGCATGCGCGAGCACCGCGCCTTTCTCACCGCGGTGGTGGTCGATCCCGGCGGCCTGCACATCGACGTCGCCACCGCCCGCAGCGAGTTCTACCGTGCTCCGGCGGCGCTCCCCGAAGTGCAGATGTCGGCTCTCCGCCAGGACCTTTTCCGCCGCGACTTCACGATCAACACCCTGGCGATCCGTCTGGGGCCGGACCGGGAGCCCGAGCTGATCGACTACTTCGGCGGCCGGAGCGACCTCAAGGAGAAGACGCTCCGCGTGCTGCACAGCCTCTCCTTCATCGACGATCCGACGCGGGTGCTGCGCGCCGTGCGCCTGGAGCTGCGGCTGGGCTTCCACATCTCCGCGGAGACCCTGCGCCTGGTGGGCGTCGCACTCGCCGAAGGGATCTTCGACCACCTCTCCGGCGCGCGGCTGCGCGAAGAGCTGGAGCTGCTGCTGGACGATCCGGCGCTCGCGCTCCGTGGCATCGACCGGCTGGCGGAGCTGGGTGTGCTGCGCGCCCTCCATCCGCGGCTCGACGCGGCGGGCACTGCCCGCGAACGTCTCCGCGCCGCGCGTGCCGCCTGTGACTGGTACCAGCTCGCCGGTCTGGCCGAGCCGTCCGTCCGCCCCTGGCGATTGATCCTCCTCGCTCTCGCCCAGGATCTCGACGCGGCGGACCGCGAACGCCTCGCCGGCCGTCTGATGCTGGTGGGCGAGGACCGCCACCTCCTCACCGGTTTCGCCGAGCGCGTCGCGCAAGCCCGCGACGTCCTGCGCACCGCGCCGCCACCGCACCGCGCCGCCGAGGCCCTGGAGCCTCTGGCCGGCGAGGAGCTCCTCCTGCTCATGGCCGAAGGAGACGAAAGCATCCGCGCCTGGGTGCGGCGCGACCTCACCGAGCTGCGCCCGCTGCGACTCGCCGTCCGCGGCGCCGACCTCCTCGCGGCCGGAGTGCCGCGCGGCCCCGAAATCGGCCGTGCCCTCGAAGCCACCCGTCGCGCCCGCCTCGACGGCCTCCTCGCCGAAGGCGGAGACCCCCGGCAGACCGAGCTGGACTATGCTCTCTCCGTCCTGAGGACCCCGCCGTGAGACCCCAATCTCCTCATCCGCTCGTCCAGTCCGTCCTTTATGTCCTTGCAGTCCTTTATGTCCTTGTCTGTTCTCCTCCCCTCGCCGCCGCCGTCGACGACCCGCGAGGCTACGAGGTCGTGCGCTACGACTGCGCCAGCAATCTGGGGCGACGCGAGGTCACCCTGTTCCTGAACGGCACCGTGCGCCTGCGCGACGGCGTGCCGGGCAAGGAGGCGATGGGCCTCGCCGAGCTCAACCCGGACGAGCTCGAAGGCGCCATGAACCGGCTCGCCGAAGTGGATCTCTCCGAGGCGCAGCACCTTTCGTCCGGCGTCGAGGGCACGTGGGTGGAGAAGTGCATGCTCGCCCTCCACCTGCCGGACAAGCCGATCCAGGTCTTTCACTTCGGCCACTACGACACGCTGCCGCTCTCGATCTCGCGCATCCTCCGCGTCGTCGGAGATCTGGCCGCGAAAGTGCCTGATCTGAAGACCGAGGAGCTGCCGGCCGACTACGAGCCGCGCCTCGGCGACATCCTGAAGCGGGTCGACGGCAACCTCTATAAGGTCCACGGCATCACCGAGGACAAGAAGGGCCTGGAGCTGCAAGGCGTCCACCAGCCGCTGACCCTCTACATCCGGAAGCAGGACCTCCACCTGGAGTTCGTGGCCCTCATCCAGAGGGCGCCTTGAAGCCGGCAGGCAAATCGCCGGGAGTGCGGATCACCGGCGGCACCTTCCGCGGCCGGAGCCTCGCCGTTCCGCCGGCCGCGCGGCCGACCGAGGGGCGAGTCCGCGAAGCGCTCTTCTCGATCTGGAACGACCGCCTCGACGGCGCCCGCTTCCTCGACCTCTTCGCCGGCAGCGGCGTGGTGAGCCTCGAAGCCATCGGCCGCGGCGCGCTCACCGCCGTCGCTGTCGACGAGGATCTGCGCGCGGTGAAGACCCTCGAAGCGAATGCCGGCAAGCTCGGCGAAAAGCTGCTCGACATCCGCCGCCTCAACCTCCCCGCCGGCCTCGGCCGCCTGGCCTCCGACAACGCCGGCCCCTTCGATCTGGTCTACATCGATCCACCCTACAACTTCGCCTTCTATGAAGACATCCTCGCCGCCGTCGTGCCGCTTCTCGCCGTAGACGCCGAGGTGGCGGTGGAGCACTCCTCCCGCCGGTCGCTTCCTATCGAAGCCGGAGCGCTGGTGCGGGTGGATTCGCGCCGCTACGGCGAGAGCGCGGTGAGCTTCTACCGGCGGGGCTGAGATCCTCTTCACCCGACCCGCAGCCGCGCCATGCTGAAGCGCCGGCTTCTGCGCGCCCGATGCTTGCGGCCCCAGCAGCAGTGACGGAGACGGACGCTCCAGTTGAAGGCCGGCTGATTGGCGACCGGCGGATGGAGGAACAGCATGAAAACGGCTGACCAGAACAACAGCGCAACGAGCAAATGCTCCATAACTCCTCCTAGCGGACCGTCTTCCGCTTGTTCCTTCGAGCCCACTGAGACTGTCCGCTGAGATGCATTCTCTCCGGAAGTTGTTACCGTTGAAATTACGGAGGAGACGGCGGCGAGCGCCCCGCTCGGCTCGGAGGTACAATCCCCCGCACGATGGCCGTTCAGCCCATCTCGTCGCGGCGCCGGCCCACGGGCCCCGCCGTCGGTTGCCTGGTGGTGTTCTTCTCCGTCTTCGCCTTCTTTGGCGCTCTCGGGTTCTGGGCCGCCGCCGTCAAACCGGGTCTCGCGCTGGTCAGCGCCCGCTCGTGGCGCCCGGCGTCGTGCGTGGTCCTGAGCAGCAAGGTCGCGGAGAGCGGCGCCTCCAAGCCCACCTACCGGGTCGACATCCTCTACGCCTACTCGGTGGACGGAAAGTCCTACCAGTCGCGGCAGTACCGGTTCGACGACTACTTCTCCAGTGGCCGCCAGGCCAAGGACGAGATCGTGGCGCGCTTCCCTCCGGGCACCCAGACGCCTTGCTGGGTCGATCCCGCGGACCCCGGCAAGGCGGTGATCGACCGGGATCTGTCGCCGGCCTACCTTGTCGGCCTGTTCCCTCTGATCTTCTTCGCCATCGGCGCCGGCGGCATCGGTTGGACCCTGCACAACGCCCGGCGGAAAGACGCTCCGGCCGGGCTCCAGGTGAATCCCGCGGCGGCGTTCGGGGTCAGCGCGCCGGCCGAGAGCGGGCCGCTGGAGCTGCGTCCGACCGCCACGCCGCTGGGCAAGCTCGTCGCCGTGACGCTGATCACCCTGTTCTGGGACGGCATCGTCTCGGTCTTCCTGGTCAACCTTTACCCGTCCTGGCGGACCGGGAACCGCCCGGATGGCTGCGCCGTCCTCTTCTTCATTCCGTTCGTCTTCGTCGGCCTGCTGCTGATCTTCGCCACGGTCCGGCAGCTCCTCATCCTGTTCAATCCGCGGGTCCATTTGATCCTCACCCCCGGCACCTTGCCGGTCGGCGGCATCGGGTCTCTGGAATGGCGTTTGAGCGGACGGGGAGGCGGGGTGCGCCGGCTGCGGATCGTGCTCGAAGGGCGGGAAGAAGCCTGGTATCAGAGCGGCAAGAGCACCCAGACGGTGCGCAACGTGTTCTCCTCGGTCGCCGTGGTCGATACGACCTCAGAGGCCGAGATCCCGGCCGGCAGCGCCCGGGTCGACGTGCCGGCGGACATCCCGCCGTCGTTCAAGGCGACCCACAACAAGATCATCTGGACGCTCAAGACGACCTGTGAGATCGCCGGCTGGCCCGACTCGGACGACGACTATGAGGTCCTGGTGCATCCGGGCCGGACGGACGGAGGCTGGACGTGATCCAGATCGAGACCCGCGACGGCCGCACCGCCTTCCATCCCGGCGAAGAGGTCGAGGGGACGGTGCGCTGGAGTCCGGTGGACCGGCCGCCGCGGAGCCTGGAGGTGAGGCTCTTCTGGTATACCGAGGGGAAGGGCGGGCGCGATGTCGGAGTGGTCGAAACCCTGCCGCTCGCCGATCCCGGGCCGGAAGGCCACCAGCCGTTCCGTTTCCGGCTGCCTGACGGTCCCTACAGTTTTTCGGGTAAGATCATCCACCTGCTCTGGGCCATCGAAGCGGTGGCCGAGCCCGACGATCACTCTGAACGATTGGCTGAACGATTGGACATCATCATGTCACCATCGGGACGCGAAATCGTGCTGGCCACAGAGCCGGCGGGGGCAGGCAAGCGATGAGCCCCGCTCTCGGCCGTCTGCTCAAGAGCCTGCGCTCCGCAGGCATTGCGGTTCTCGTCCTCGGCGCCATCGCGCTCTGGATGCTGTACCTCGCTCCGGCGCGCAACGCCCAGGCGGCCCGTGGCTGGCAACCCACCGATTGCCGCATCGTCAGCACCGAACGGACTCTGCGCGTCGCCAAGCGCCACCACACCAAGGTCGGCCTCGAAGTCGTCTACGAATACACCGCGAAGGGGCAGACGCACCGCAACACGCTCTACCGCTTCGGCGGCCACGTCGAAGAGCCCGAGATCACCCAGGCCGTCTCCCACTTCCGCTCGGGGACGCGCACCACCTGCTGGGTCGACCCCGCCAATCCGGAGCAGGCCGTTCTGCTGCAAGGCTTCAGCCCGAAACCGGCCGACCTGGCGTTCGCCGTGAGCTGCCTCGTCGCCGGCGCGCTCCTCCTCGCCGGAGCCTGGCTCGTCTCCCGCCGGATCACCGAAACCTCTCCCAGACTATGATGGGTGCCCGGAGCGCGGGGAGGTCAATCCCCGCGCCGAAGGGCTCAAGGAGACCAGGGATGGATACAGCGAGCGCGCCGCTCACCGAGCGGCCGGCATGGAAGGCTCTCCAGGATCATCACCAGACCATCAAGGACCTCCATCTGCGGCAGCTCTTCGCCGAGGATCCGCAGCGCGGCGAGCGCCTGACCGCCGAGGCGGTCGGCGTCTTCCTGGACTACTCGAAGAACCGGGTCACCGACGAGACCCTCAAACTGCTGCGGCAACTGGCCGACGAGTCCGGCCTGTGGGCGCGCATCAACGGCATGTTCCACGGTGAGAAGATCAACGTCACCGAGAAGCGCGCCGTCCTCCACGTCGCCCTGCGCTCGCCGCAGGTGTCGTCGATCCTGGTCGACGGCGAGAATGCCGGAGACGTTGTGCCGCAGGTGCATGCCGTGCTGGACAAAATGGCGGATTTTTCCGGCCGCGTCCGCGGCGGCGCCTGGACCGGCTTCACCGGCAAGCGCATTCGCAACGTCATCAACATCGGCATTGGCGGCTCCGATCTCGGACCGGTGATGGCCTATGAAGCGCTCAAGCACTACAGTGACCGGAGCATGACCTTCCGCTTCATCTCGAACGTCGATTCCACCGATTTCGTGGAGGCGACGCAGGACCTCAATCCGGCCGAGACGCTGTTCATCGTCTCCTCGAAGACCTTCACCACCCTGGAGACGATGACCAACGCCCAGACCGCCCGCGACTGGACGCTGCGTGCGCTGGGAGACGAAAAAGCGGTCGCCCGGCACTTCGTCGCCGTCTCCACCAACGCCGAGGAGGTCGCGAAGTTCGGCATCGACACCGCCAACATGTTCGGCTTCTGGGACTGGGTCGGCGGCCGCTACTCGATGGATTCGGCGATCGGCCTGTCGACGATGATCGCTGTCGGTGCCGAGAGCTTCCGCCTGATGCTGGACGGCTTCCATCAGATGGACGAGCACTTCCGCACCGCGCCGCTGGAGCGCAACCTGCCGGTGCTCCTGGGCCTGCTGACCCTCTGGTACACCGACTTCTTCGACGCGCAGACGATCGCGGTGCTCCCCTACGAGCAGTACCTGAAACGCTTCCCGGCCTATCTCCAGCAGCTCACCATGGAGAGCAACGGCAAGCACGTGACCCTCGACGGCCGGCAGGTCACCTATCCGACCGGCCCCATCTACTGGGGCGAGCCGGGCACCAACGGCCAGCACTCCTTCTACCAGCTCATCCACCAGGGCACCCGGCTCATCCCCTGCGATTTCATCGCCTTCCAGCGTTCGCTCAACCCGCTCGGCCGCCACCACGACATCCTCCTCGCCAACGTCTTCGCCCAGGCGGAAGCGCTCGCCTTCGGCAAAACCGCCGACGAGGTCCGCGCCGAGGGAGCCGCCGAAGAGCTGGTGCCGCACCGCACCTTCGAGGGCAACCGTCCCTCGAACCTCCTGCTCCTCGACAGCCTTACCCCTGACGCTCTCGGCAAGCTCGTGGCTCTTTACGAGCACGCCGTCTTCACCCAGGGGGTCATCTGGGGCATCGACTCCTTCGACCAGTGGGGCGTCGAGCTGGGCAAGGTCCTGGCCAAGAAGATCATCCCCGAGCTCGAAAGCACGGACGAGCCGAAGCTCGCGCACGACAGCTCGACCAACGCGCTGATCCAGCGGGCGCGGCGGAATCGCTGAGGCGGGGGCCCGGCGTTTTGCGGCGGTGGGCCGCTCTATGTATAATGCATCCTTCGCCGCAGACCGGGCGTCCCGCTCGAGTGCTGCCCACCTGTTCCTCTCTGTTCCGCTCGCAGCGGGACTGTTCAGGCCAAAGGGAGGTTTGTCACCACCCATGCGTACGTATGAGCTGATCTTCGTCGTCGACCCTCGTGTCTCCGACGAAGACGTCGTCACCATGACCCAGGAGTACAAGCAGATGATCGCCCATGGCGGCTCCGAGGTCACATCGGAAGAGAATTGGGGCCGCCGCAAGCTGGCGTATCCCATCGAGAAGCTGACCGAGGGCAAGTACGTCCTCCTCAACATCCAGAGCCAGGCCGGCAAGACCTCGCTGCCCGAGGTCGAGCACCGCATGCGCCAGAACGACAAAATCCTGCGCTACCTGACCGTGCGCACGGACGAGGACCTGAAGCGGGCCGCGCGGCGCAAGCCGTCGGGCACGCCGTCGAGCTCCACGAGCAGTGCCTCGGAGCCCCTCGAGGACGACGACGAGACGGGAGAGGAGATCTAACCATGGCACGCCCGAGAAAGGTCTTTTTCCGTCGTCGCAAGGTCTGCAAGTTCTGCGCGGACAAGATCGACTACATCGACTACAAGGACGTGAAGCTGCTGCAGCAGTTCATCCCGGAGCGCTCCAAGATCCTGCCGCGGCGGATCTCCGGAACCTGTGCTCGTCATCAACGCTTCCTGCAGCAGGCGATCAAGCGGGCGCGCCATCTGGCGATGATCCCCTTCACCACGGATTAGGAGACGGACGCGTGAAAGTCATTCTCTTGAACGATCAGCGTCACCTGGGCAAGCGTGGCGAAATTGTCGACGTCAAGCCCGGGTATGGCAGGAACTTCCTGCTGCCGCAGGGGCTCGCCATGCAGGCGACTCAGGGCAACATCAAGCTCTTCGAGCAGCAGCGCGCAAAGTTCGACGCGCGCCATGCCAAGGAGCGCGATGCCGCCCAGGAGATCGCCAACAAGATGGCGGGGCTCCGCCTCGAAATCCCCAAGCGGGTCGGCGAGACCGACACCCTCTACGGCTCTGTCACCGCCGGCGACGTCGCCGAGGCGCTGGAGAAGAAGGGGTTCACCGTCGACCGCCGGCGCCTCGATCTCGAAGGTGGGATCAAGACGCTCGGCGATCATCCGGTCCGCGTCGAGTTGCACCCCGACGTCGTCGCCGAGGTGACCGTCGCGGTGGTGCGCGAACAGTAGCCGAACAGTATCCCGGACAACACACGGCGCCGCGGTGGACAACGACCCGAAAGGGCAGCAGCCCCCGCGGCGCACGCCAACCCTCGACGACTTCCTCGTCGAGCCCACCCGCGATCTCACCGACTGGCAGTGGCTGTGGCGGGGCGACCACCGGTTCCCCCTCCGCAGCCATCGCGGTCTCCTCGGCCGTCTCATCGTCCTCTGGAAACGTCTGCTCGGCCCGTTCGTCAAGCCGGCGCAGCAGGATCTCTGGGACCGCCAGCGGACGTTCAACCTCATCCTCCTCGAACATCTGATCCGCAACGAAGAGCACCGCGACGACCACCGCCGCCGCCTGGAGTATCTCGAAGCGCTGGATTCCGAGGGGATCGACGAGATCATGCGGCACAACGACGCCCTTTTCGCTCGCGCCGACCAGAAAGTCGACCGCTACCGCCGCGAGGTGCGAGACCTCCTCGGCAGCCTGGGCGCCGCGCTGTCCGTCGTGAAGAGCGGCGATCAGGGCGCCGCCGTGGAGACCGTGGCCCGCGCCCATGAAGAGCACGGCTACCTGGAGCTCGAACGGCGCTACCGCGGCACGGAAGAAGAGATCCGCGAAAGGATCTCCGCCTATCTCCCCTGGCTCCAGAAGCTTCCGGAAGCGGGGACCGTCCTCGATCTCGGCTGTGGCCGCGGCGAATCGCTCGCCCTGCTGCGCGACCACCGCATTCCGGCGCGCGGCATCGACAGCAGCGCCCGCATGGTGGCTCTCTGCCGGGAGCGAGGGCTCGAAGCCGCGGAAGGCGATCTCTTCAAGACGCTGGAGGAGTTGCCCGAAGCGAGTCTCGGCGGAATCGTCTCCTTCCACGTCATCGAGCACCTCCCCGGCGCGGCGCTCGACCGCCTCGTGCGTCTGGCGTACCGCGCGCTGAAACCCGGCGGCGTGCTGATCCTGGAAACGCCGAACCCGCTGTCCATGATCGTCGCCGCCCGCAACTTCTGGCTCGATCCCACCCACATCCGGCCGGTCCATCCCGAAAGCCTGAAGCTGATGTACGAGCTCGCCGGCTTCGACCCCGTCGAGCGCCTCGACCTGCGCCCCTTCCCACTGGCCGAGCGCCTGCCCGAAATCGATCTCGCGGAGCTCCCCGACGAGCAGAAACAGCTCGCCGACCGGGTCAACCGCTTGCGCGACCGGCTCGACGAGCTGCTGTTCGGATATCAGGACTTCGGGATGATCGGGCGGCGGTAATTCAGGGTCGCGGCCGCCACGCATCAACGCGGCGGCGGTGGCCCCGGCGCCTCGCCTTCCGACGGTGCTTCCTGCGGCCCCCCGGTCTGCCCGGGCGGCGCGTTCTGGTCGGTGGCCTGGCCCGGCATCTTCTCTCCCTGCTTCGGAATGTAGAAGGCGCGCTGCTGATACCACGGCAGGTTGGTGATCGTCGACCACTGCGAGGTGACCTGGCGGTTGGGCTCCGTGCCGGCGACGAACGCTTCCTTGAGCGTCCGGCCGCCGCCGCCGGAGAGCAGGCCGCTGTAGTACTCGATGTCCTTGAGCACCACGCCGGGCGGCACCGAGAACGTCTCTCCCTTCTGCAGCCAGCCGGTGGCGAGGCCGTCCTCGGCGATCTTGCGCCAGATGGGCAGGGCGGCCACGGCGCCGCTCTGCCCGGAGCCGAGCGAGCGCTTCTGGTCGTAGCCGATCCAGGTGAGGATCGTGTAGTGCGGCGTGAAGCCGATGAACCAGGCGTCCGAGAAATCGTCCGTCGTGCCCGTCTTGCCCGCGATGTCGATCGGCAGGTCGTTGATGGCGTAGGCCGTGCCGTGATCGATCACGCCTTCCATCATGTGGGTGAGCACGTAGGCGACGGCCGGATTGGTCGAGCTGTAGGAGGCGGGGAAGTGCTGCTCCAGCACGTGGCCGTCCTGGCTGGTGATCTTGTCGATCAGGTGCGGCTCGATGTGCGTTCCCTGGTTGGCGATCGTCGCATAGGCGGCGGCCATCTCCATCGGCACGATGTCGGCGGCGCCGAGCGCGATGCTCGGGTAGTTGGGCAGCGGCGAGCGGATGCCGAAACGCTGCGCGAAGTCGATCACCCGTTTGCCGGTCACCAGGTCCCACAGCTTGACGGCGGGGACGTTGATCGACTGCTCCAGGGCGCGGCGCAGCGTCACGATCCCATAGTGCTTGTGGTAGTAGTTCTGCGGCCAGTAGCTCAGCTTGCCGTCGCCGCCCATGAATCCGGTCGGCGCGTCGAGCAGCGTGTCGGAGGGCGTCCAGCCCTGCTCCAGGGCCGTGCCGTAGACGAAAGGCTTGAACGCCGAGCCCACCTGGCGCCGCGCCTGGGTGATGCGGTTGAACTTGTTGCGGTCGAAGTCCCAGCCGCCCACCATCGCCCGCACCGCGCCGGTCTGGCTTTCGAGCACCACCGCCGCCGCCTCGACGACCGGCTCCTGCTCCAGCAGCAGGAACGGCTCGCCGGGCTTGGCGGGAGTTTTCGCTTTGGTGGTCTTCTCCGGCTCCGGCGTGTGCATGCGGAACCAGCAGATCATGCCGCGCTTGAGGATCTCACCCGGCGTCTTGCGATTCGTCCAGGCGATCCCCTTGGCGTCGATCGGCACCACTTGGTCGCCGATCTTGATCCGCGCCGTGGACGGGCCGGAGTCCAGCACGATGCCCTGATACCAACGCTCGAGCGTCAGCTTGCCGTGTGGCCAAGTGGGGAGCTGCTGCGTGTCGACGTTGTTCTCTTCGATCGTGGCGATGGCGCCGCGGAAGCCGCGGCGGTGGTCATAGCGCAGGAGCTGGTCGCGGACGGCGCGCTCGGCGGCGCGCTGGATCCGCGGATCGAGCGTCGTCTGCACCTGGAGGCCATCCTGGTAGAGCGTCGTCGGGCCGTATTTGGCTTCCAGATACTTGCGGACGTCCTCGGAGAAGTAGGGGGCGAACATCTCCTCCGGCTGCTGCTGCGTCACCAGGAGCGGCTGGGAGACCGCCTGCTGATACTCCTGCTGCTTGATGAACCCTTCCTCCAGCATGCGGCGCAGCACGCGGTCGCGGTTGCGGAGCACCTGGTCCGGCGTGCGGTACGGACTATAGCGGCTGGGTGCCGGAATGATGCCGGCGAGCATCGCCGCCTCGGGGAGCGTCAGCTTGGCCGCCGGCTTGCCGAAGTAATAGCGGGAAGCCGCTTCGACTCCATAGTTGCCATGCCCCAAGTTCACCAGGTTGAGATAGAGGGTGAGGATCTGCGGCTTGCTGTAGTTCTTTTCGAGCTCCACTGCCACGAAAGCTTCCTCGACCTTGCGCTTCCAGGTGCGCTCGCGGGAAAGATAGAGGCTGCGGGCGAGCTGCATGGTGATCGTCGACGCTCCCTGCACCACGCGTCCAGCCCGCACGTCGGTCAGCGCGGCGCGCAGCACGCCCATCGCGTCGACGCCGCCGTGGCGGAAGAAGTTGCTGTCCTCCGACGCGAGCACGGCCTGCTGCATGATCACCGGGATCTCCGACTCCTTGAGCATCACACGCCGCTCGCGGGCGAAGGTGGAATAGACGCTGCCGTCGCTCGCGATGAGCTGCGTCACCAGGCTCGGCGTATAGCCGGCCAGGTTTTCGACCCGCGGGACATGGATGGCCGCCGCCACCGCCACGCCGGCCAGCGCGCCGACGATGATGGCGATGACGAGAGGGATGATCCAGCGCAGGATGCGGCGCGGTCGTCGTCCGGAATCGCCCGTGGAGGAGGCCGTGGCGCGGGGGGAGGATTTGTCGGCGGGCAGCGGATCGTATCGCACGGCTTCCATTATCCCATGAAAGAAGGCCATGAAAGATGGAGCCTCCTCTTGTGATAGAAACACCGCGGAGACCATCGCATGGCCGATCCCACCGGAACCCCGTCCACCCCCCGCTCGCCGTTCGCCCCACCGCAGGCGCCGTCGCCCCGCACCGGCGGACCGGCCAAACCGCTGGTCATCGGCTGCCTCGTCGTCCTGATCCTCGCCGGCATCGGCCTCATCGCCAGCCTCTACTTCGTGGGCCAGAGCTACGAAAAGATCTTCGCCTGGTCCCTGGGCCGCATCCGGGACGGTGTCGAGGTGCGGCTGCCCAAGGATCTGCCCGCGGAGGCGAAACAGCGCCTGGACAACGCCTTCACCGCCGCCCAGACCGCCGCCGGCACCGTCCGCGGCAACCCCGCCGCCTCCGCGCGGCTCCAGAAGCTGATGCTCGATCTGGCCCACCAGGCCGAAGGCACCGCGCCGCTCACTCCGCAGCAGGTGGACGAGATCACCCGCACGCTGGAGCAGATCGGGCAGATCGGCAAGAGCACCTGAGAGAGGAGAGTCCGATGAAGAACTTCCTGCTGTGCCTGCTGGCGATCCTGTCGGCGATCCCCGCCCACGCGAAGGTCACGCGCTACCTCACCGGCAACCCGGCCGACGTCGTCGTCGCCCTGGCCGGTCCGGCCCACGACTTCGGCGGCGGCGGCACCGACGTGGACGCGGCCATGCAATGGATGATCGACACCGTGCGCGGCTGTACGAGCTGCTCGACGAAGATCGACGTCGTCGTCCTGCGCTCCAGCGGCGCGGACGGCTACAACAACTACATCTACGCAATGAACGGCGTCGACTCGGTCGAAACGCTGGTCATCACCACCGCCGCCGACGCCAACACCACGGACGTCGAAACCACGGTCAAGAACGCTGAAGTGGTCTTCTTCGCCGGCGGCGACCAGTGCGACTACGTCACCTACTTCAAGGGGACCAAAGTCGAGAGCGCGGTCCAGTCGGTCTACGCCAAGGGTGGCGGCGTCGGAGGCACCAGCGCCGGCGTGGCGATCCAGGGAGATTTCATCTACGACGGCTGCAACAACAGCGCGATCTCCAGCAAAGCGCTCGCCAACCCCTTCGACCACACCATCACCTTCACCTACGACTTCTTCCACTGGGCGAACATGCAGAACACCATCACCGACGACCACTTCGTCACCCGCGACCGGATGGGACGGACGATGGCGTTCCTGGCGCGCCAGATCCAGGACGGCAAGGCGGCGAGCGTCTGGGCGGTCGCCCTCAACGAGGTGACCTCCCTGGAAGTCGACCGTAACGGCCACGCGACCGTGGTCGGAGACGGTCCGGCCTACTTCATCCTGGCCGACCACGTTCCGGAAGTCTGCCAACCGAAGACGCCGCTGACCTATTCGAATTTCAAGATCTGGAAAGTCGCCACGGGAGGCACCTTCAACCTGGCGAACCGGCCGAGCAACGGGTACTACCTGCGCAGTGTGAACAACGGAGTGATCGACCAGAATCCATATTGAGGCGTGTTTCCTGGGAGCGCAGGCGTCTCGCCGGCAACTTCTTGACGCCAGAGTTCCCAGGGCGCCAAGAGAAAAAACGCCACCTGCCGCTCGGCTTTGCGGCGGCTCGCCCAAATCTTCGGCGGCTCAGACAGTTTTTCTACGCGCCGCACAAAATAAAAACGGCTCGCACAATTTTACGGCGAGCCGTCGCAGAGCCATGCGGGCCGTCGAAACTTACGTCGGCCTGAATCGTTTTGCGACGGCCCGCCCAGATTTTCGCTGTCTCGGCCAGTTTTTCAACATGCCGCACAGAATAAGAACGGCCCGTACCGTTTTACGGCGAGCCATCGCAGAACTGTACGAGGCGCCGAGATTTACGCCGGCCTGAATCGTTTTACGGCGGTCCGCCCAAATCTTCGACGGCTCAGCCGGTTTTTCAACGCGCCGCCCAGAATAAGAACGGCCCGCACAATTTTACGGCGAGCCGTCGCAGAACAGTACGAGACGCAGAAGTCTACGCCAAGCTGAATCGTTTTGCGGCAGGCCGCCCAAAAATTCGACGGCCCGCCCAGTTTGAGGCGAGCCGTCGCAGACCTGTGGGAGGCGCCGAAATTTAACGCCGGCCTGAATCGATTGCGGCACCCGGCCCGGATCTTCGACACGCCACACAGAATAAGAATGGCCCACGCAGATTTGCGACGAGACGTCGGAGAACCGTGAGAGGCGTCGTAAATTTGTTGGGCGCGTCAGAGACGCGGTGGCGGTGTAACGAAACGGTGTCAGTCCCCGAACACGTCGCGCAACTCGTGGGCCTTGAGGAGCCGAGCGCCCCAGTCGAGGAGCAACTCCGCATTCGCCGCCTGGATGCGCTCCCGGCTCTGAGCGTCGAGCGGTCCGAATTTTTCTTCGAGCTGACGGAGCAGAAGCCGGGCCTCGCCCTGCTGTTCGCCCCTGGCTTCCGCTGCCGCCTCACGCCTGCGGAGCACCGGGTTGCCCTTCGCAGCCAGAGCCTCCGCCACTGCGTTATCGGCCTCGGCCGCCTCAAGCAGGGCCGGGATGGCGAGCGGCACCGCCAGGCAAGGATCCTCGATCCGCGAGCCACGCTCCAAGGGGCGCCAGCTCCGGCTCTCGGAGGCCCATTCACAGACTTGGCCACTCTTGACGAAGATCGCAAAGATTCTCCGTACGCCGCGGCGGTCCATCACCTCGGCTTTCTCTCGCGCCTTTGCCTCGTTCTGCTCGGAGACCACCTCGAAGGCGATCTCTTCCAGGTAGCGGCCGCCAGTCGCCGGATCGGTCCCCTGCTTGTACAGACAGGAGTCGCTGGCGAAGTCCGAGTCCACCGCATGGCGTGTGAGAAGGTCGACGGAGGCCACATAGCCGGCGGCCTTATGCGCCCGCAAGACATAATGAAGCTCGCCGTGCTGGTCGGCGTGCGGAGGATGGGCCGGGTGCGCCACGACCCGCCGGCCGCTGATGATTTCGTCACGTGTGAGCTCCGGCACGACGAGATGATCGTCGACTCCCGGATACTCGTCACGGCTTGGCAGACGCAGCGAGGAGCCCGCGCCTGATCGGCCGGGAGCTTTGAGGTTGTAGGAAGCGCCGTGTCTCTCCATGGACGACATCATACCAGGAAGTGAGATCGCCGGAGGCCTCCGTCGCCGGAGCGGAGGGCGGGGTGTCTTCACGGCCTCGTTCTAGGCGGCGCTTCAGCACGGCCGCATCGAGCCGGCGGGGACGTGGAGGAACTCGCGGTATACTATATTTGTCTCATTGAGTGCTTTGCAGATTCGAGCGCCGCGGGGGTACTACCAGTTGCTTAAGATAGTGAAAAACTTCGACGCAGTCGAGATGATGCGGAAGATGCGCGACAAGATCTCGGCAGAGATTGAAGGCATGACGCTGGAGGAGGAGTTTGAGTGGCTCGCTACGCAGGAGTTCGAGGATCAGTACCTTAGGCGCCTTCAGAGAAGGGCGGACCAGCAGGCATGATGTTCGATGCTATTGACGAGCGGTCTCGCCAGGAGGCGCCTCCAACGTCTTTCTCGAGAGCCGAGTGAGTGCGGCGACTATCGTGCAAATACCACATAGAGTTTAAGTCGACGAGGAACCCTTGCCAATGTCCAGCAAGATAAAAATACTCTTTCTTGCCGCTGAGCCGGTAGATACTAATCGACTTCGCTTGGGAGAGGAGAGCCGTGAAATCGAGCAAAAATTGCGCTCGGCGCCTAAGGCTCGGTCATTCGTCTTAATCTCACAATGGTCTGTTAGGCCAGGCGATCTTATGGAAACTTTGATGAGGCACCGGCCGACTATCGTCCACTTCAGCGGCCATGCTGATGGTGACCAACTGATTTTTGAGGATTCGAATGGTAACACGCAACCGATCAAGGCAAAGCACCTTGCTGACCTACTTACAACTTTTCATGACACTATTCGTTTGGTCGTATTGAACGCCTGTTACACTTCGGAAGGTTTTGCCGAGCTTCAAAGGGTGATAGATTACACCGTTGGCACCACCTCAGAGCTGAGCGACCGCTCTGCTATCCGTTTTTCTTCATGCTTTTACCAGGCATTGGCATTCGGTAACTCTGTGCAGACATCCTATGAACTCGCTAAGCGCCAAGTCAGCGTTGAAAATTTAACGACCTCAGAAATATTCACTCTCCTGCTGCGAGAGGGTGTAGATGCATCCGAGCCTTTCGTTAGGGCGAGGTCCAATTCTGCGAAAGCCAACAAGACGAAGAATTTTTCGCATGAAGAAGAAGGGGTGGTTGCCGCTGCGGATTCACTAGATGAGGCTGCAAGACGTAAAGCGGCTAGCGCAACTGGCGGTCCTGCGCCGGTTAGTAATGCTCAAGGTGAGAACGTGAGAGGCTCATCGGGTCAATTGCCAGCCGAGATCAGAGAGAGCCTTGAGCATTTCAAGGTCGATCACCCTGATCCTCGTAAAGTCGCATTTTTGATGATGAGGTTCGGAAAAACCAAGGCTCATAAGAATATCGTAACCGGAATAAGAAAAGCTCTTGATCCTCTCGGAATTGTCGTTGTTCGCGCGGATGACAAACAGTATCACGAGGATCTTTTTCCCAATGTTCTCACGTACGCCTATGGTTGCGGCTTCGGTATAGCTGTTTTTGAGCGTATCGAAAGGGAGGAATTCAACCCGAATGTTGCTTTGGAAGTGGGGTACATGTTTGCCTTGAAAAAGAAGGTCTGCCTGCTCAAGGATAGAACACTAGATAATCTACAGGCTGATTTGGTAGGCAAGTTGTATAGAGTTTTCGACCCTCTGGATCCCATCGCAACGGTACCCCAAGAGTTGATTCGATGGCTTAAGGACCAAGGTTCATAGCTTAGCTTAGAAGAGGCGTTTACTCGTTCGGCCAAGAGGGGACGGCTACGCTGCCGCCTATCTCCATGACGTCAGTCGGATAAGGAAGTCTACTCCAGAAAAAACGCCAACTCCTCCAGATTGATCCTCAAATCCACATTCTTGAGCGGCACTCCGGAGCGGCGTTTCACCCGCACGGGGGCGAAGTTGAGGACGGCTTTGATGCCGACGTCGGCGAGGCGGTCGTAGTTCTCTTGTGCGGCTTCGGCCGGCACGGCGAGAACTCCGATCTCGGCTCCTGATTCGCGCACGACCTGTTCCAATTCGTCGGGTGAATGGATCAGGAGGTTGCCTACCTTGCGGCCGATCTTGCGCGGATCGTTGTCCACCGCGGCGACGACGTGGAAGGCGCCGTAGTTGAAGCCGAGGTATTGAGCGAGGGCGCTTCCCAGGTTGCCCATGCCGACGATGAGCATGGCGTGCTGGCGGTCGAGGCCGAGGAGGGAGTTGAGATGGGCGGCGAGCTCGTCGACTTCGTAGCCGACGCCGCGGATGCCGAACTCTCCGAACTGGGCCAGGTCTTTGCGGATCTGGGTCGCGGAGAGGTTGTAGCGGCGCGCCATCTCCTGGGACGAGATCCGCTTGATCTCCAACTCCTGGAGATGGCGCAGGCAGCGTAGATAGAACGACAGCCGGTTGAGAGTGAGAGGAGAGACCTCCTCGCTGTCGATCACTTGCTGGCCGTTGCCGCGATGAGCCACTGCAAGATCCCGCTGGGCCAGATGCCGAGCACCAGGGTGCCCAGGGCGGCGATCACCGCCGCGGCCCGGCCCCAGCCGTCGATGAGCAGACCTTCCGGCTGCTTCACCTCCGGCTGCATGTAGAGGACGTAGACGACACGCAGGTAGTAGAAAACGCCGATCAGGCTCGCCAGCACACCGAGAATCGCGAGTCCGATCAGGCCGTCTCCCACCGCGTTCAGGAACACCAGGTACTTGCCGATGAAGCCGACGGTCGGCGGAATGCCTCCCAGCGAGAGCATGCAGATCGCGAGGCAGCCGCCCAGGAGCGGGTAGCGGTAGCCCCAGCCCGACAGGTCGGAGATCAGGTGCTGCTCGCCCGGCCGGCTGTAGAGCAGGCTGATGACGGTGAAGGCGCCGGCGTTCATCAGCACGTAGGCGAGCAGGTAGACGATCACCGGCGTGAGCGAGGCGCGGTCGACGGTCACCAGCGCCAGGAGCAGGTAGCCCATGTGCGCGATGCCTGAGTAGGCGAGCATCCTTTTGATGTCCCGCTGCACCAGGGCGAGCAGGTTGCCCGCCAGCATGGAGAGCACCGAGAGGACGGCCACGACACCCGACCATTTGGCCGCCGCGCCGGGCACGGCCGCGCTGACCACGGCGTCGAGCACGCGCCAGAGGACCAGCGCGCTCGCCACTTTCGGCGCCACCGAGAGGAACGCGACGAACGGCGACGGCGCGCCCTGATAGGTGTCCGGCGACCAGGCGTGGAACGGCACGACGCTCATCTTGAAACCGAATCCAGCCACCAGCATGAGGAGGCCGAGGCTCAGCGTCACCGGCACATGGGGCATGGCGGCGATCGACTGGTTGATCGCCGCGAAGCGGGTGCTGCCCGTGGCGCCGAAGACGAGGGCGATGCCGTAGAGCACGAAGGCGCTGACGAAGGCGCCCATCAGGAAGTATTTGATCGCCGCTTCCGTGGCCACGGCGATGCGCCGGTGGTAGGCGGCCAGGCAGTAGAGGCAGAGCGAGAAGAGTTCCAGCGACAGGAAGACGGTGAGCAGCTCCGTCGCGCGCAGCATGAGGAGCAGGCCGACGGCGCACCAGAGGAGCAGGGCATGGTATTCACCGGCGAGGATGCCTTCACGCCGCAGGTAGCCGTGCGACGCCAGCAGGCAGAGGCCGGTGGCGAGGAGGATCACCAGGGTGAAGGCGTAGGTGACGCCGCTCGTTTCCAGCAGATTGTTGCAGGTCAGCAGCTTGGCGTCGATCGAGCCGGGCACCTGGCTCCAGGCCTGCCAGGCTCCCCAGACCGCGATGCCGGTGACGATGAGCGCCAGGGCGGTGAAGGCGCGCCGCAGCCCGGGCGCCATGGCTTCGAGCAGCAGCAGGAGGACGCCGCCGCCGCAGAGGATCATTTCAGGCAGCAGACTGACCAGGTCGCCGCGGCTCATCGTCCGGCCTCCTGCGGAGTGGCTCCAGGCTCCAGCGTCGGCTGGATGACCGGTGGTTCTTTGAGCCGGGCGTGGAATGCGTTCAGCGTTGCATCGAGAGCCGGACGGCTGGGCTCCAGGAAGCGGTTCGGCGCGACGCCGATCCAGACCATGAAGATGCAGAGCGGCACCAGGGCCACGACCTCGCGCGGCGAGAGATCGGAGAGCGATCGGTTTTCGTCCTTGGTCAACGGTCCCCACAGGGTGAGCTGGAGCATCTTGAGCAGGTAGACCGCGGCGAGCACGACGCCGAACGTCGCGACCGCCGCCGGCCAGCCCAGCCCGCGGAAGCTGCCGGCCAGGATCAGGAACTCGCCGGCGAAGCCGTTGAGCGCCGGCAGGCCCACCGAGGCGAGGGTGGAGAAGACCAGGAAGAAGGCGAACAGCGGGATCACCTTGGCGAGACCGCCGAACTCCTCGAACTTCTTGGTGTGCCGCCGGTCGTAGAGGAAACCGACGAGGAGGAAGAGCGCGCCGGTCGACAGGCCGTGGTTGACCATCTGGAGGAGCGCTCCCTGCCAGGCCACGAGATCGAAGGCGAGGAGGCCGAGCATCACGAAGCCGAGGTGGGCGATCGAGGAGTAGGCCACCAGTTTCTTCATGTCCGTCTGCACCCAGGCGACCAGCGCGCCGTAGAGGATGCCGATCACCGCGAGCGTCACCAGCAGCGGCTGCGCCTCCCGGCTCGCCTGCGGGAAGAGCGGCAGGGCGAAGCGGAGGAAGCCGTAGGTGCCGAGCTTCAGCAGGATGCCCGCCAGGATCACCGAGCCGCCGGTCGGCGCCTCGACGTGCGCGTCGGGCAGCCAGGTGTGGAACGGGAACATCGGCACCTTGATGGCGAAGGTCAGCGCGAACGCCGCGAACAGCCAGATCTGCTGGCTGAGCGGGAAGTGCAGGCGCAGCATGTCGGCGTAGGAGAAGCTCCAGACGCCGCCGTTCAGGTTCTTGAACGTCCACGCCATCCACAGGATGGCGATCAGCATCAGCAGGCTCCCCGCCATGGTGTAGAGGAAGAACTTGACCGCCGCGTAGATCCGCCGTTCGCCGCCCCAGATCCCGATCAGCAGATACATCGGGATCAGCATGACCTCCCAGAAGACGTAGAAGAGGAAGAGGTCCCACGCCAGGAGCGCGCCGAGCACGCCGGTGGTGAGCAGCAGCAGCGAGGCGCCGAACGCCGGCCAGTTGCGCTCGATCCCCTTCCACGAGCCGAGGATCACGATCGGCACCAGGAAGACGCCGAGCATCACCAGCGGCATCGAGATGCCGTCCATCGCCAGGTCGTAGCGGATGTTGAAGCTCGAGATCCACACCAGATGGCCGGTTCCGTCATGGAAGCCGGGGAACGTGCCGTCCGTGCCGAGGTGGGCCGCCAGGAGCAGGACGCCGAAGACGACCTCGACCAGCGACGCGGCCAGCGCATAGACCTTGGCCGCGCGGACCGCGGTGCGGGGGAAGAAGAGCAGCGGCAGGCAGGCCAGCGCCGGGAAGAACACCAGGCGGGTGAGCGTGTTGCCGAGGAGCAGGTCGAAGACCGTATCCATAAGTTGGGTCAGCTCAGTAGATCAACCAGAGGAAGAGCAGGAGCACGCCGAGGAAGAAGTACAGGGCGTAGTTGCGCACGTTGCCGGTGGTGCTGAAGCGGCCCACCTCGCCGGCCACTTCGGTCGTCGCGGCGCCGGTGTGGATCGCGCCGTCGATGAGCAGCATGTCGACTCCCTTCCAGAAGAACGTGGAGAGAAGAGCCAGCGGGCGCACGATCACAAAATCGTAGATCTCGTCGACGTAGTACTTGTGGACCAGCAGATCGTGGACGAAAGGACTGCGCGCCGCCCACTCCTTGCCGCGTTCCAGGCCCTTGTCATTACCGTAGACCGTCCAGGCGTACCAGATGGCGGCGATCGCCACGGCCAGCGCGATCAGGCCGAGGGCGATCGCGCTCAGCTCGTGCTCCGGCGCCTCCGGCAGACCGGCTGGATGGAGGATCACCGGCGCCAGGAAGTTGTGGATCCAGTTGCTCTTGCCGGGCAGGCCGAGCCAGCCGGTGGTGAGCGCGCCGAGAGCCAGGATCCACAGCGGAATCGTCATCGAGGGCGGCGACTCGTGCAGGTGATGCTCCTGCTCGCCATGCCCCGAGGCATGTTCCGATAGATTGCCGCGGAACTTGCCCCAGAAGGTGAGGAACACGGCGCGGAACATGTAGAAGGCGGTGAGCGCGGCGGTGATCAATCCCACCGCATAGAGCACCCACTGGCCGTTCGCCGCCGCGGCGTGCAGGATCTCGTCCTTGCTGAAGAAGCCGGCGAAGGGGAAGATGCCGGCGATCGCCAGCGCGCCGACCACAAAGGTATAGAACGTCTGCGGCAGGGCTTTGCGGAGCCCGCCCATCTGCCGCATGTCCTGCTCGCCGCCCATCGCATGGATCACCGAGCCGGAGCCGAGGAAGAGGAGCGCCTTGAAGAACGCGTGCGTTCCGAGATGGAAGATCGCCGCCGAATAGGCGCCGAGCCCGGCGGCGAGGAACATGTAGCCGAGCTGCGACACGGTGGAGTAGGCGAGCACCTTCTTGATGTCTGTCTGCGCCAGACCGATCGTCGCCGCGAAGATCGCGGTCACCGCGCCGATCACCGCGACGAATTGCGAAACGCCCGGCGCGAGCTGATAGATCACGTTCGTCCGCACCACCATGTAGACGCCGGCCGTCACCATCGTCGCGGCATGGATCAGCGCGGACACCGGCGTCGGACCGGCCATCGCGTCCGGAAGCCAGACGTAGAGCGGAATCTGCGCGCTCTTGCCCATCGCGCCGACGAAGAAACAGAGCGCCACGAAGCTCGCCAGGGTGATGCCGGCGACCGTGTGACCCGTCACCTGGGCCGGATCGACGGCGATCTTCGGAAAGATCTCGGAATACTTGAGCGTGCCGAAACGGGCGATCAGAGCGAACATGCCGAGCAGGAAGGCGAAGTCGCCGACCCGGTTGACGATGAACGCCTTCTTGCCGGCGTAGGGCGGGAACTCCTGATCGTAATAAAAACCGATCAACAGGTAGGAGCAGAGGCCCACGCCTTCCCAGCCCACGAACATGATCAGGTAGTTGCTGCCGAGGATGAGCAGCAGCATCGCCGCCATGAAAAGGTTGAGATAAGCGAAGTAGCGCCGGTACCCCTCCTCGTGCGCCATGTAGCCGACCGAGTAGACGTGGATCAGAAAACCCACGAAGGTGACCACGAAGAGCATGATCGCCGAGAGCTGGTCGAGGCGGAATCCGGCGTCAATCTGAAATGACGGCAGCGGTCCGGCGGTCCACGTGTAATAGGCCCGCTCGAACGCCTGGGACGTGTCGCCGTGCCCATACTCCCAGAGGCAGCCGAGGGCGAGGAGCAGCGACAGCAGCGGCGCGCCGACGTTGATGATCGTCACCAGCGCCTTGGGCGGCTTGCGGCCGAGGCAGGCGTTCAAAACGGCGCCGGCGAACGGCAGGAGCGGAATCAGCCAGAGGAGATCGAGCATGGCGTGTCTACCGGGCGCTTACCAACGCATCAGATTGATGCGGTTCAGGTCGATCGTATGCCGCTGGCGGAAGACGGCGATGAACAGGGCGAGCCCCACGGCGGCCTCGGCGGCGGCGACCGCGAGCACGAAGAAGACGACGAGCTGGCCGGTGTGCACGTCGAGCATCCGCGAGTAGGCGATCAGCGTCAGGTTGGCCGCGTTCAGCATCAGCTCGATCGACAGAAAGATGCTGATGCCGTTGCGCCGGGTGAGCGCGCCCACGACGCCGATCGCGAACAGGGTGGCGGCGAGCAGCAGATACCAGGAAACGGGAACGGCTGGGGTCATGGCTCGGAGCCCTCGGGCGGTTTTTGATAGGCGACAGTGGAGTCAGCCTGTGGCACCTTGCGCGCGACCACCGTGGCGCCGATCACGGCGACGAGCAGCAAGAGGCCGACGATCTCAAAGGGGAGCAGGTACTCGGTGAAGAGATCACGAGCCAGCGTCTTGAGCGACACCATCTCCGCGGTCAGCGGCTTGAGCGCGGCGAAGCGGCTGTTCGAGAAGGCGAAGAAGATCAGGAACCAGAGGATCAACCCGCCGATCACCGCACCGGCAAGCTGCAAGCCCTGGCCGGCGAACGGCGACTCGTCGCGGCTCCGCGGCTGGAGATTGAGCAGCATGATGACGAAGAGGAACAGAATCACGATCGCGCCGGTGTAGATCAGCACCTGGAGCACGCCGACGAACGGCGCTCCCAGCATCACGAACAGCACCGCCACCGAGAACAGCGTCACCACCAGGCTGATCGTGGAATAGACGGGGTTCTTGTGCGACACCACCACCAGGGCGGAGCCCAGGGCGAGCGCGGCGAACACCAGAAAAGTCAGCGTCTCCATCGGAATCGATTCCTCGTCTCGATCTTTCCAGAGCCAGTCTAGAGCCAGCCGGCCAGGGTCATCGCGGCGACCGCGAGCAGGTTGAGGATGGCGAGCGGCAGGAGCACCTTCCAGCCGAGCCGCATGAGCTGGTCGTAGCGGAAGCGCGGGAACGTCCAGCGCACCCAGACGAAGACGGCCATCGCGATCCCCACCTTGGCGACCAGGACGAGCAGGCCGACGATGGCGCCGATCCAGCCCGTCAGGTGGACGAACGGCAGGCTCCAGCCGCCGAAATAGAGCGTCACGCCGAGGCACGAGAGCGCGGTCATCGAGGCGTACTCGCCCATGAAGAAGCTGGCGAAGCGCATCGCGCTGTACTCGGTGTGGAAGCCGGCCACCAGCTCCGACTCCGCCTCCGGCAGGTCGAACGGCAGCCGGTTCGTCTCGGCGAACGAGGCGATCAGAAAGACCACGAAGCCGATGATCTGCGGGATCACGTTCCAAACGTGCTTCTGCTGGTAGGCCACCACGTCCGGCAGATAGAACGAGCTGACCGGGATCACCACCGCCAGCACCGACAGGGTCAGCGCCAGCTCGTAGCTGATCATCTGCGCCGAGGCGCGGATGGCGCCAAGGAGCGAGAACTTGTTGTTCGAGCCGTAGCCGGCGAGCACCAGGGAGTAGACCCCGAGGCTGGCGAGCGACAGGAACATCAGCACGCCGGTCTCCGCCGGCGCGATGACCAGCGGGATGCTGCGGCCGAAGGCTTCGAGCGTCGGTCCGAACGGGATCACCACGATGGTGGTGAAGGCCGGCAGGAGCGCGAGGATCGGCGCCAGCAGGTAGAGCGGCTTGTCCGCCGCCGACGGCGTGACGTCTTCCTTGAAGATGAACTTGAGCGCGTCAGCGAGCGGCTGGATAAGGCCGAAGGGTCCCAGCCGGTTCGGCCCGGGCCGGTCCTGGATGAGCGCGCTGCCGCGCCGCTCGACCCACACCATCACCGGCACCACGGTGAGCACGAAGCCGAGCATCACCGCCAGCTTGACGGCGACGTCGAGGAGGTTGGGGCTCGCCAGGTCGGCCATGGTTTACTCCCGCTCCTCGGTGCTCACGGTGTCGCCCAGAACGTGCGCGCCGGGTATTTGGAGCTGAGCGCCGGTCGCCGGCAGGGTCTCCCAGGTGATCCCCGCGAAGGCCGGGATTTCGGCGGCGAGCCGGTCGAACACCGCGGCCGGCGTCCGCTGCGGCCAGCCCGGCTCGAAGCGGCCGAGGAGATCGCCGAGCACGTCGACCAGCGGGCGGTCCTGGCCCGGCGGCGGGCAGGCCGCCTCGAAGCGCTGCAGACGGTTCTCGACGTTGACGAACGTACCCGACTTCTCGACGTGTGTCGGCACCGGCAGGGCGACGTCCGCCACCTTGGCGAGCGGCGAGTCGGCCCAGCCGAAGACGACCAGGAACTGCGCCTTGCGCAGGCGCTCGACGACCGCCGGATCCCAGGCGGCCTTGCCGAAGTCGCTGTCGCAGACCACCAGCACCGAGCACTGAGAGGCGCCGTCGCCGAGCAGCAGCGCGTCGTGGTCCAGCAGCGTGCCCGATGGCCCGGGAGTGCCCGGCGTCAGACCGGCCAGCTCGGCACCGCGGCGGTTGGGCGCGGCTTCCGTGCCGGTGATCCCGCCCTTGAGATTGGGGATCGTCCACGCCGGTCCGCGGTCGACCGGCACCGAGCGGTGCGGCGAGCCCACCGCGTCGGCGAGCTTGGCGAACAGGTAGGCCTCCTCGACGGTGAGGAATCCGGAGCCCAGGAATGCGACGGTGCCGTCACTGCTCCGCGCCCGCAGCTTGCGCGCCACCAAGTCGAGCGTCTCTTTCCAGCCCATCGACGAGAACCCCGTCGTACCCGTCTTCCCATTGGTGCCTTCCACCCGGGCGCGGATCGTGTTCAGGCGTGGCACCTGCTGGTAGCGCTCGAACGAGGCGCGTCCGAAGTCGCACATCCAGTAGTCGTTCACCTCGGGGTTGAAGCGCGGCTTGTAGCGCTTGATCTTCCCCCGCCGGTGCTCGACCGTGATGTTGCATCCCACCTCGCAGCCGGTGCAGAGCGACGGTTTCTTGTCGAGATAGAAGACGCGCTCGGCGAAGCGGAAGCGGGTGGAAGTCAGAGCGCCCACCGGGCAGATGTCGACCACACAGGTGGAGAGGTGGTTGTCGAGCGGCTTGCCGGGGAAGGTGCCGATCTCGGCGCGCGCGCCGCGGTTGAAGAACCCCAGCTCGGCCGTTTTCGAGACTTCCTGCGTGAAGCGCACGCAGCGGGTGCACTGGATGCACCGGTTCATGTTGAGGATCACGTTCGGACCGAGCGGAATGCGCTCGCGGCCGGGGTAGGTGCGCTTGTCTTCGAACCGGAAGCGGGAGAACGCGACGCCGTGCTTGAACGAGTAGTCCTGCAAACCGCACTCGCCGGCCTGGTCGCAGATCGGGCAGTCGAGCGGATGGTTGATGAGGAAGAACTCCATCATCCCGCGCTGCGCCTCGTGCACCTCCGGCGTGTCGGTGCGCACCACCCAGCCGTCCTTCATCACCGCGGACGAGCAGGCGGCCTGCGGCTTCGGCATCTTCTTTCCGTTGTCCCAGATCTCCACCAGGCACATGCGGCACTGACCGACCACGGACAGCCGCGGGTGGTAGCAGTAGTGGGGGATCTGGACGCCGATCTTGGCTCCGGCGTCGATGAGGTTCGTCCCCGGCTCCACCTCGACGGTACGGTCGTTGATCGTTACCTTGGGCACGTGACTCAAGCTCCCTGAGCGAAATAGCGCCGGTGCGGGAACGGGCAGCGCTTGTCGCGGATGTGTTGCTCGATCTCGGGCCAGAAGCCTTTGACCAGCGACTGGACCGGACCGATCGCCGCGTCGCCCAGCGGGCAAAGCGACTGGCCGCCGATGTGGCCGCAGATGGAGAGGAGGAGCTTGCCGTCGCCCTCGCTCCCCTCGCCGTCTTCGAGGCGGTGGAGGAGGAGCTCCATCCAGTTCGTCCCTTCGCGGCACGGCGTGCACTGGCCGCATGATTCATGGTTGAAGAAATTGGCGAGCCGCGCCACCGACCGCACCAGGCAGGTCGTCTCGTCCATCACGATCACCGCCGCCGAGCCGAGCATCGAGCCGGCCTTGGCGACGCTGTCGAAGTCCATCTTGAGGTCGATCTGCGACGCCGGCAGGATCGGCGCCGACGCGCCACCCGGGATGAACGCCTTGAGCGTTCCGCCCTGGTACATTCCGCCGGCCTTGTCGAGCAGGTCGCGGAACGAAACGCCGAGCGGGAACTCATAGGTGCCCGGCCGATTGACGTGGCCCGAGATGGCGTAGAGCTTGGGGCCGGTGTTGCGCTCGTCGGTGCCGATCCCCTTGAACCAGTCGGCGCCGCGCACCAGGATGTGCGGCACATTGCACAACGTCTCGACGTTGTTGACCACGGTCGGCTTGCCGAAGGCGCCGACGACAGCGGGAAAAGGCGGCTTCACCCGCGGCTGGCCGCGCTTGCCTTCGAGCGATTCGAGCATCCCGGTCTCTTCGCCGCAGATGTAGGCGCCGGCGCCGCGGTGCACGACCATGTCGAGCTTGAAGCCCGAGCCCATCGCGTTGTCGCCCAGGATGCCGCCGTCGTAGGCGTCGCGGATCGCCCGCTCGAGAATCGTCGCCGCCTTGGTGTATTCGCCGCGGATGTAGATGTAGCAGGTGTTGGCCTCGACCGCCCAGCAGCAGATGGCGCACCCCTCGATGAGCTGGTGCGGATCGAGCTCCATCAGCAGGCGGTCCTTGAAGGTGCCCGGCTCGGACTCGTCGGCGTTGCACACCAGGTAGCGGGGCTTCGCCTTGCCGATGAAGCTCCACTTCATGCCGGCGGGGAAGCCGGCGCCGCCGCGTCCGCGGAGGCCCGACTTCTTGACCTCGTCGACGACCGCGGCCGGCTCCATCTTGAACGCCTTGGCGAGCCCTTCGTAGCCGCCCGACTTCTTGTACCCGGCGAGCGTCAGGGCGTCGGGATTGCCGACGTTGCGGGTGAGCACCGGTTCAAACATCGCAGACATTACTTGAGGCCTCGCACGATCTGCACCGTCCGGCTCGGGGTGAGGTTCTCGTGGTAGTCGTCGTTGATCATCATCATCGGCGCAGTGTCACACGAGCCGAGGCACTCGAAGTGGATGAAGGAGCAGCGGCCGTCCGGAGTGACCTCGTCCTCCTGCACTTTCAGCTCCCGGTGCAAGGTCTCCATGATCTCCTCGCAGCCGCGGAGCTGGCAGGGCAGATTGGTGCAGACGCGGATACGGTGCTTGCCGACCGGCTTCTGGTGGTAGAGATCGTAGAAGGTGACGACGCCGTAGACGGTGGACGGCGCCAAGTCGAGCTCGGCGGCGACCGCGGTGATCGCCTCGTCGGGCAGCCAGCCGTCCCAGAAGCGCTGGGCGATGTGGAGCGCCGGCAGCAGAGCCGCCTCGGAGGTGGGGTAGCGCTTGCGGACCTCGTCCAGCTCCGCCTTGGCGGCCGCGGGAAGCCCGCTCATACCTCGATCCCCCCGGCCCTGCCCGGACCGCGGCGTGGGCCGAGATCGAGACCGCCCTTGAGCCACACGTAGGCGTATCCCACCAGGATCAGGAAGACGAAGACCATCACCGCCCAGAAGAGAGGCCAGCCGC
The DNA here is from genome assembly GCA_036264355.1 of Thermoanaerobaculia bacterium. Taxonomy (GTDB): domain Bacteria; phylum Acidobacteriota; class Thermoanaerobaculia; order Multivoradales; family UBA5704; genus UBA5704. The sequence continues at coordinate 9,246 of DATARD010000034.1, read as the reverse complement.
CGGCCTTCATATGGAGCGCCCACGGATAGAGGAACGCCGCTTCGAGGTCGAAGACGATGAAATCGATGGCGACCAGGAAGAACGCCACCGAGATCCGCTTGTGGGAGCGGTCCATCATCGGCACGCCCGACTCGATCGTCGTCCCCTTGACGCGTCCACCGCGCTGGTCGCCGAGCAACCACGAGATCAGGAGGATCGAGAACCCCATGATCATGGCGACTCCGAGCGCCAGCAGAACAGGGTAGTACTGCTCCGGCAAGATCGACCTCCAGAAGCAGATTGATGTTAGAGAAGCCCACCCACCGGCGACCTGCCGCTGCGGGCATGTGAAGAATGTCACAAGCTCGGGCCGGAGACAACCCTCAGAGATTGGGTTGGGATCCTCGGCGACTCCGCTCTACCCAACGTTCGCCAGCGCCGCAAGAGCGTCTTCGACCGAGGCGGGGAGATCGACCGGCAGGAAGTTGGCGTCGGGATAGAGGTAGTCCTCACCCGAGTCGTCGATCACCCGGAGAAAGTGGCTGCGGGCCGCGGTCTCATCGGGCAGGATCTGGTAGAGCTTGCGCAGTTGGAGGTCCTCGCACCCCTCATTGCGGACGCAGACGACGAAATGGGACGGCTCAGTCATGGCGCTCAATCCAGGAATCGCTTGATCTTCATCCGTTTTCTGCCGATCCCATGCGCTTCGTACCAGTGGACCTCGGCATGTCGAATCGTACCATCCGCGATGCGAACCATGGCAGTTCCCTTCATCTTGCTCCAACGCCGGCCGCCATATTGCTCCTGGAGGATCTCGATCTGCCGCACACCGGAGCCGGTTGCGATGCTTTCCACCGCCTCGACCACACCCACGATCTCGAAGTACACAACCGCATCCTATGGCGGTGGAGGGCAACGCGCAACCTGCGCGGGGTCGCATCCTGGTCGCATCCTCCGGCGGCGGTCCCCCATCGTCATCCTGAGTGCGAGCCCAGCGAGCGGGAAGGATCTGGGGGAAGGAAAGGTCCGCTCCTCCACACCCAGAATGGAAAGAGACAAAAGGAGCGGCCCCGGCCTCCCTGGGCTGGCGATCCTTGTCCCTGCGGGACGGCTGACAGCCCGCGGCCTCGGACGCCTGTTTCCCCTGGGAACGCCGGCGTCCTCGCCGGCTTCTTTTCGTCTTGAAACCGCCGGCAGCCGCTCATGGCATCTCCTCTCCCAGCTTGCTAAGATGCGGGCATCTTGGAACCGAAACTGGAAGAAGCCGAGCGGCGAATCGAAGAGGCTCGAGAGGCCCGGGCCGAAGCCCTGGACCTCGGCGACCTGGCTCTGTGCGAGCTGCCGGCGAGCTTGAGAGACCTGCCACACCTCAAGGAGCTGTACCTGGGATTGAGGAAGTTCACTCCGGAAGGAGCTGAGTGGGATGTCGCTCGAGAGCCTCCCGAGCTCAGGAACCTTCTCCCGCTTTCCTCACTTCAAGGGCTTCAGAGCCTCGATTTGTCCGAGTGCGCGCACGTGCAGGACCTGACTCCGCTGGAGGGACTCGCAGGGCTTAAGCATCTGGATCTCCGGTTCTGCCCGGGCGTGACGGACCTGGCGCCGATCGCGCATCTGCCAGGGCTTCAGCGGCTCAATCTGTGGCGCACGGGTGTAACGGACCTAGCTCCGCTCGAGGGCTTGTCAGGACTTCGGTCTCTCTATCTGTGGAGCACGCGCGTCACGGACTTGGCTCCGCTGGCGAGACTGGCAGGGCTCCAGGCTATCGATCTTCGGGAGTGCAGGGATGTGCCGGATCTAGCTCCGTTGGCAGGCTTGGCTGGGCTTCAGTCTCTCGATCTCTACGGCTGCCCAACCGCCATCTCGAAGCAACTCCTGCGAGTTCTCTCAAGCCGCCTGACTAGGCTGGTTGCCCTTAGGGCGATCGGCGTGCCGCAGGAGGTTCTCTCTCAGGTCTACGCCGACAACTGCATCCCCCGGCTGCGCACCTACTTTGCCGAACTCGACCTCACTGCCGAGGCCGAGAACGAGGTGAAGGTCATCCTCCTCGGGAACGGCCGCGTGGGGAAGACCCAACTCTGCCGCCGGTTCCGGAGCGAGCCCTTCGATGAGGCCGTCCCGTCAACGCACGGCGTTCAGATCTGGCGAGAGGAGCTGCGACTCCGGACCGGAAACCAAGACCAGACCTTCCAGGTCAACTGGTGGGACTTCGGCGGGCAGGACATCTACCATGGCACCCACGCGCTCTTCCTGCGCAGCCGTGCCGTCTTCCTGATCCTCTGGTCTCCCCATCTGGAAAACCGGGACGAATATGAGGAGAAAGGCATCCCGCTCCGCAACCAGCCGCTGGCCTATTGGCTCGACTACGTACGGTCTCTGGCCGGCAAGGACAGCCCGGTCATCGTGGTGCAGAGCCAGTGCGACCGATTCGAAGACCAGCGGCCCACGCCGCTGAGACCGGACGGTTTCGGGTTCGTTCAATCCTGTGCCTATAGCGCGAAGACGGATCTCGGGAGAGACCCCCTCGAAGGCCAACTCCGCGAAGCCATCCGCTATCTGCGCGACCGGACCGGCCTGCTCCAGATCGGCCGCGGGCGAGCCAAGGTGCGAAGAAGGCTGTACGAATGGAGGACCAAAGACCAGAAGCTCAAGCCCGAAAAGCGGCGGCACCGAACCCTGAGCCTCGCCGAATTCCGCACGCTTTGCGACAAGGCCGAAGGGATCGTCTCCTGGGAGCACACCCTCGACTACCTCCATCAGACTGGGGTGGTCTTCTACGACGCCGACCTATTCTCGGACCGGATCGTCCTCGACCAGAGCTGGGCGCTTGATGCCATCTATTCGGTCTTCCATCGCGGAAAGGCGGTCCCCTGGCTGCGCGAGTCCGGACGCTTCACACGCGAGGACCTCGCCGCGACGGTCTGGCAAGAGCACTCGTCGGCGGAGCAGAGGCTCTTTCTTGATCTCATGGAGAGCTGTGGCGTGTGCTTCTCCTGTGGAAAGACCAGCCTGGGGGAGAAGCGATACGTCGCGCCGGACCTGTTGCCCGGGTTCGAGACCGTCAAGGGCCGGCTCCATGCGTGGAAGGACGACGCCGACACGCCCACACTACGACTGGAGTACCGCTTCTTCCACCCGGCGGTCATCCGTGGGCTAATGAGCGAGGTCGGCCGCAAGGCCGGCGACCTTGCTGAGTATTGGAAGTATGGTCTGTGGTTCAAAGACGGCAAGCGGGATTCCCAACTCCTGGTGCAGTTTGAGGGTGCCAGCACGGCCGATGCCCCGGGAGCCGGAGCACTGGTGTTGAAGGCGCAGGGCCGCGACCCTATGGGTCTGCTACGCGAGATCCGACAAGCGATCCGCCGGCAGCGGATCGGTGAGGACCCGCAGGAACTGCTGGACGGTATCGCGGTGGACTGGAGCAGACTGGATCGAGAGGTCCAGCCCGATTCCAAGCTCGACATCAAGCCCGAGCCTCTGAAAGCGGACGAGAAGCCCCGCGAGGTCTTCATCTCCTATGCGTGGGGGGATGAATCGCCCGAAGGAAAAACCCGCGGCGAGGTGGTCGACCGTCTCTGCGAGGCTCTTGAGAAGGACGGCTTCCGTCCTATCCGAGACCGCAACGAGATGCAGTCGGGGGAGCTGATCTCGGCATTCATGCGCCGGATCACCCGAGCCGACTTCGTCGTGGCGGTGATCAGCGACAAGTACTTGCGGTCCTCCTACTGCATGACCGAGATCCACGGGCTCTGGCAGAAGAGACAGGAGGATGCCGCCCTCATGGCCGAGCGCGTGGTGCCGATCGTGCTGCCGGACGTGAAGATGGAGAAGCTGGGAGATCGGGTACCGTATGTGAGGTACTGGCGGGAGCAGCTCAAGGAGATGAAGGCGCTGCATCGCGAGCTGGGCCTGGACCTCGATCCCGAGACCCACCGAGAGGCGCGCCTGGTACGAAGCTTCGCGCAGGACGTGGACGGCATTCTCAAGTTCCTCCAGGACGTTCTGATGCCGCGCAAGCTCGAGGCTCACCTGGACAACGGATTCGAGGCCGTGCGGGAGGCGCTACGGCGGCGGATGGGCAAGGGCTGAGCCGTTCGGGCCGAGGGCGGATTCAATCTGCCCCGCTCAGGATTCAATCTGCCCTCGTCCGGATTGAACTTTCCCTGGGGCAGATTGAGCTTTCCCTGGGGCAGATTGGACTTGCTCCAGGGCGGATTGAACTTGCCCTCGTCCGAATTGAACTTGCCCTGGGGCGGATTCAACTTGCCCTGAGGTGTCGTCGACTTACCCCGGGGTGGATTCAACTTACCCTGGGGCGGATTGAGCTTGGACCGGGGCGGATTGAACTTGCTCCAGGGAAGATTGAACGACCTCCGCTTCCCGTTGATGCGGACCGGAGTCAGGTTCAGCCCGACAGCAGAGCAACGAACCAGGGCGCGCCGCCAACGAGCAGGTACGGAGGTTCCCCGACTCGTTTCCGCTTTCCACCGAGCCGGGGCGGCTGCCAAACGGCTCGTTTCCGCAGTCCCCCAACTCGGGGTGGCTCTCCAACGGCTCGTTTTCGATCTCCCCTGGCTCGGGGGAGCTGCTCAACGGCTCGGGGCGGCAGTCCAACGGCTCATTGCCGGGCTGCCCCAGCTCGTTTCCGCCGTCAGACGATGCTCAGCCCAGCTCCACCCGGTCGTAGACTTCGGCCAGCGACAGCTCGCACTGGATCGACGGCAGGGCGATCGTCGCGTCCAGTCCCGCGACCGCGGTGAACAACCAGCGGCCGGCGGGCTGCCGCAGGTATTGCTCGACCCGCGGCTCGTCCTGGGTCACGAGGAGGTATTCGACGAAGGATTCGATGCTGCGGTAGTGCTCGAACTTCTTGCCGCGGTCGTAGGCTTCGCTGCTCGGCGAGAGGACCTCGATGATCAAGGTCGGGTTGAGCAGGGTGTCGTGGTGGTGGTCCTCCAGCCGCGGCTCGCCGCACACCACAAGGACATCGGAATAGGTGTAGAGACCGGTGGCGGGGACGTGGATCCGCAGATCGCTGGGAAGGACCTGGCACGATTTCCCTTTGAGCTTCTGCCTGAGCTCTCCGATCAGATTGGCGACGATGGCGTTGTGCTCGAAGCTTGCTCCAGCCATCGCGAACATCTCGCCATCGAGGTACTCGCTCCGGATCTCCGCGCGGCGCTCGATCTCCAGGTATTCCTCTGGAGTCAGCGGCGGGGGCGATAGGGCAGGCGCGGCCATGGCTTACTTCATGCCCGCGCCGTCGGCCAGAGCGGTCAGCTCCACGAAGGCGGGATCCGCCTTGAGGCTGGCGAAGACGATGTCGACGCGGGCTTCCTGCATCTCTTTGCGCCGCACTTCTTCGAACTGCTCGTAGGCGTAGAAGTGGCGCTTGAGGAGGGCGAGGGCCTTGTCGCGCTCGCCGACCTGGGCCCAGATGGCGGCCAGGTTGTAGGAGGCGGCGAGGAGCGACTCGTGCTCGCGGGCGATCTTGGCGGCTTCTTCCGGCTTGCCGAGCTTGACCAGGAAGGTGGCGGCGAAGATCTGGGTGTATTCGTCTTCCGGCGCGAGGGCGAGCGCCTTCTGGACGTAGCCGTAGGCTTTGCCGGTGTCTCCCTCGGAGCTCCAGTAGACCGCCAGATTGCGGTAGGTGAGCGGCAGCGGATAGGCGCGGAGCGAATCCTCGAACAGGCCGAGACCCTTGGCGAAGTCGCCGGCGTGGATCGTCATCTTGCCGAGGCCGTGCAGCGCCACCGCGCGGGAGAGCGGATCGGCGTTCATCGCCAGGATCTGCTGGAAGGTCTCGTGCGCCTTGTCCCAGTCGCCGAGGTGGTGGCGATACAGCTCGCCGAGATAACGCAACGGCACGGGATCTCCGGGATCGGCCCGATGCGCCTCTTCATAAGCCTTCTGGGCCGCGGCGAGATGCAGCTCGTTTTCGGCCGCCAGGCCCTTGGCGAGAGCGGCGAGGACGGTCTTCTGGGTGGCCGGGCTCCAATCGGGCTCAGGAAGAAGGAGCCCTTCCTGGTCCGCCACCGGCTTGCCGAGCTTCTTCAGCTCCTTGGCGGCCTTCTTCGCGGGCTTCTCGGCGAGGCAGCGCTCTTCCCAGACCTTGGTGTAGAGGGCGGCGGCGCCGTCCTTGTCGCCGTGGTCCGCTTTGCCGCGGGCGGAGTCGAGCAGGCCGTCGGCGTCCTTTTCACGCTGCTTGATGCCGTCCTTCACCATCTTCTCGACTTCGTCCTTCCCCAGAGGACGCCCATACTTGCCTTGCGCCCGGGCCCTCTCGGAGCCGTCGGCGGCCAGCGCGAGCACGGCCACGGAAGCGTTCGCGGCGATCTTGTACTTCTCCCGCAGCTCGGTGTTGTCGGCCCGCACCACCGCCAGCGCCACGCACTTGCTGGCGGCCAGGGTGAGAGGACGCGAGTCCTGCAGCTCGGACGACTTTTCGTCGGCCGGTGAGGTGGGGAACCAATAGAGGACGAGGACGCCGGTGGGCGCCGGCTCGCCGGTCAGCGCCGCCTTCCAGGGCACGCTGTAGAATTCCTGCTCCGCGCCGCCCATCCCCATCGGATTGCGCGACATCGGCGGGATGCCTCCCACGCCACCACCGCCACCACCGCCGCAGGTGGCGAGAGCGGGCACAGCCAGCAGAAGGGGGGCGAGGCAGAGCAGGAGCTTTTTCATGGGCTGGATTCTACCAGAGCGGCTGAGGCGCACGAGGGATTCTCGGCAGTCGTACGGCTCAGCGGGTCATAGCGTAGCGGGAAGAGAGTCTGGCGGTTCCCGATCCAGCATCGGAAGCAGCGGCAGCCGGCGCAGGGCCGTGGCGTAGCGCGATTCGTGGAACGGATTGCGGCTCTCCAGGGAGCGGATGATCTCGACGCAGAGAATCAGCGCGATCTGGAGATGGGCGTTGTCGGAGGTGTAGCCTGCGGCCAGCAGACGATAGTAGGTACGCCGCGGCTCCGGCGGATCATTTCCCTTGATCTGACGGTTCACGGCGTCCAGGACCAACCGGTACAGCTTGGGATCGAAATCGGTATTCTGTTCTTGCGCCCGGTCTTGCACGGCGATGCCCTCCCCAGGGAATGTTTGCGCCGGAAGAGTACAGATGTTTCCGGGAAGCGTCAAACGGAAGGGGAGGGCTCGCTCGTGTCGCGCTCCTCAGGAATGAGGCGGCGGGGGTGGCGGAGCCGGATTGTGGTGGCGAACGTGGTGCCGGCGGCGGTGGTGCCGGGCGCGGTGGTGGTGGCGGACGTGGGTGTGGACGCTGACCCGGCCGCTCGGCGCCGGGGGTGGTGGCGGAGCGGGCAGGGAAGGGGGAGACGGGGGGGGCGGTGGCTGGGGCTGAGCGTCCGCGGGCGCCGCCGCGCCGAGGGTCAGCAAGAGGAGCAGGGAGGGAAGAAGGTTACGTAGGGTCTTCATAGCCGTCTTCCCTATGCAATTCACGAGCCGCCGGCGGTGACCGCCAGGGGGAGGCTCGCCGGTTCCTCGCTGGCCGCCGGAGCGGGCAGGCGGACGGTGAAGGTCGAGCCGCGGTCGAGCTCGCTCTGGCACTCGATGAGGCCGCCGTGCGCGGCGATCAGGCTCTGGGAGATCGCCAGGCCGAGGCCGGTGCCTCCCACGTCGCGCGAGCGCGCCTTGTCCACCCGGTAGAAGCGCTTGAAGATCGAGCCGAGGTCGTCGTGCGGGATGCCGATGCCGGTGTCCGACACGGTGAGGACGATCTCGCCGTCCGCCTGGCGCAGGCTGACCCGCACGCGCCCGCCGTCGCGGTTGTAGCGGATGGCGTTGCTCAGCAGGTTGGTGACCACCTGGGCGATTCTCTGCACGTCGCCGGTCCACTCCACGTCGACGAGATCGAGATCGAGCGTGATGCCGCGCTCCTCGGCCAGCGGACGCACCATCTGGGCGCACTCCTCGACGCAGACCCGGAGGTCGAACGGTGCCGGGTCGAGCTGGAGCATGCCGGCGTCGGCGCGCGCCAGGGTCAGGAGGCCGTTGACCAGGGAGCGCATGCGCTGCGCCGCGCTGGCGCAGGTAGCCAGGGCCTGGCGGTATTCGCCGGTCGACCGCTCGCGGGCCAGCGCCAGCTCGGTCTGCGAGCAGATCACCGCGAGCGGGGTGCGCAGCTCGTGGGAGGCGTCGGCGGTGAAGCGCTTCTGCTGCTCGAAGGCGTCCTCCAGGCGGCCCAGCATGTTGTTGAGCACGAGGGCCAGGGGGCCGAGCTCACTCTCCGTGCCCGCCACGTCGATGCGCTGGGAGAGGTTCGAGGCGGAAATCGCGGCGGCCGTCGAGCTCATCACCGCGATCGGGCGCAGCGCCCGCTGCACCAGGATCCAACCGCCCGCGAGACCGATGATGAGGACGCCCAGGCCGGTACCGGCGAGGATCCAGACCAGCCGGTTGGTTCCCTCTTCCTCATTGCGGATCGACCGCCCGACCACCAGGTAGCCGCCGCTGTGCCGCGGCAGGATGACCTCGCGCAGCTCGCCGCGCTGGCGGAAGCGCGGCCGGTCCGGGTCTTCCTTCTTCAAGGGCTTCGGGGCCGGGACATCCTCCGGCGCCTGCGCCGAGGCGAAGCGGGAGCCGTCGCGCTGCCAGAGAACGGCGTAGGCCGCCTCGTTCTCGTCGGCGCCGAAGCGTTGCAGCAGGCTCTCGGGAATGCTGATCTGCACCTCGGACGGCTCCGCCGGGCCGTGGCCGCGCGGCCGGTGGGGCGGCCGGGTGCGCTGCGCGATGAGCTGCGCCGCGCCCGCCAGCTCGGTGTCGACCCGCTGATAGCGCAGGACCTGCAGCCGCTGATACAGCGTGGTGCCGAAGCCGGCGACGACGGCGAGGAGGATGGCGGCGTACCAGCCCAGCAGGTTCCAGCGGATCGATCGGAACATTGTCGGCTACCCGGGCTACTCGATCACGTAGCCATAACCCCGGCGGGTCTGGATAAAGTCCTTGCCCAGCTTCTTGCGGATGTTCGAGACGTGCACGTCGAGCAGGTTCGAGAAGCTGTCGTCCTCTTCATCGAAAAGATGGGAGTAGAGATCGGTGCGCGTCACCACCTGGCCGCGGCGCAGGGCGAGCATCTCGACCAGCGAGTATTCGCGCGCGGTCAGGTGCACCGTCTCGCCGTTGCGGGTCACCGCCCGGGCGGCGGTGTCGATCACCGCGCCGCCGATCTCCAGGCGCGGGCTGGCCTGGCCGGCGCTGCGGCGGATCAGGGCGCGCAGCCGGGCGTTGAGCTCGGCGAGGGCGAACGGCTTGACCAGGTAG
>DATARD010000377.1:0-22877 GCA_036264355.1 Thermoanaerobaculia bacterium | reverse complement strand
GTGCGGCTGGCGTTCAGGTTGTTGCCGGTGCCGGTCGAATCCCAATAGCAGCTCTTGTCGTCGGCCAGGGTGTAGTAGGTGGCGTTGTCGAGGCCGCGCAGGTTGATGTAGCGCACCGGATTGCCCGAGCAGGCGCCGCCTTCCCAGGTGTGGTTGAAGACGACGTCGAGCCACACTTCGACCCCCTGGGCATGGAACGCCTTGACCATGGCCTTGAACTTGTTGACCTGCTCGCCGGCGACGTAGGAGCAGCTCGTCATGTCGGTGCAGGCGTACTCGCGGTTGGGCGCGAAGTACTGCGTCGTCATGTAGCCCCAGTAGTTGACGCGGTCGACGGTCGCGCCGCCCACCGGGTCGTCGTACTGCGGATATTCGTGGATCGGCAGCAGCTCGGCCGCGGTGACGCCGAGGTTCTTGAAGTAGGAAGCCTTGGTGGCGAAGCCGTCGTAGGTGCCCTGCTGCGCCGTGGTGACGGAGCCGTCGGCCTTGGTGAAGCCGCGCAGGTGGACCTCGTCGACGATCGAGTCCTTCATCGCGATGGCCGGCCGCACGTCACCGGTCCAGCTGAAGCTGTTGTCGTCGATCACGATCGACTTCGGCATGGCGCCGGCGCTGTCGATGTTGGCGTAGGTGCTGGTGCCGCCGAGGATGGCGGTGGAGTAGTGGTAGTTGCCGCTGCCGTCAGGAACGCGTTGCGGCTCGCCGGTGACCGCCTTGGCATAGGGGTCGGTGAGCAGCTTGTTTGGGTTGAAGCGGTTGCCGCTCGCGTCGACGTGCGAGATGAAGCCGAGGCTGCTGCCCGCCGTCCAGCTCGCGTTGTAGGGCCAGTTCGGCCCCCAGGCGCGCAGGCCGTACAGGGTGCCGGCGCCAAGGCCGGAGACGGTGACCGTCCAGATGTGGTTCGTCGGGTCGGTCAGGGTCATGTTGTAGCGGTTGAGCGGCGTCGAGGCGGTCGCGGTGGCGAAGGTCCAGACCTCGATGCGGGTGGCGTTGGCGGAGAAGACCGCGAACTGCACACCGCCGGTGACCAGGGTGGCGCCGAGCGGTGTCTGGGCCGCGGCGGAGCCGGCTCCGCCCAGCGCGAGGGCGAGGAGCAGAGCCAGGACGGCACCGGCCCGGAAGGGCCTGTGGTTGTGTCGAATCATGAGGGACTCTCCTGTTCTTTCTGGACTGTGGGGGACTGCAGCGAGCGCAGCCCTTCCGATTCTACGCCCCTGCTCGACCACTGTCGCTGAAAAAATGTGTGAGAGCGGCGGGCCGTTTTCCGTCTTCTATGGAGGTGAATGCTTGACAATGTGGCCACTGGAGGCTACATTGGAGGCATGAAGGAGGTCGGAATCCGTGAGCTCAAGAATCGACTCAGCGAATACGTGCGGCTCGTGCGGGCCGGGGAGGTCGTCATGGTGACGGACCGTGGTGAAGCCGTCGCGGAGCTGCGCCCTCCGGGGCAGGCGTCGGGCGGCGCAGACCGCTATCCGGGGTTGCAGGCCCTGGCGCGGCGTGGGTCGGCCTCGCTCGGCGCGAAGAACGATCCCGCTCTCTACGAGCTTCTGGCGCCGGTGGCGCCGGTGGCGCCGGCTGGTCTGGCGGCCCGGCTGCTGGCGGACGAGCGGGGTGAGCGATGAATCTCTACGCCGAGTCGAGCGCGGTGCTCGCCTGGCTCCTGCGCGAGCCCGCGGCCGAGGCGGTCCGCGACGTCTTCGCCGCGGCGGAGATGGTGCTCGCGTCGGACCTCACCCTGGTGGAGTGCGACCGGGTGCTGATCCGGGCCGCAAGCACCGGGCAGATGCCCGAGATGGAGGCCGCCCGCCGCCGGGCGCTGCTGGAGAAGACGGCGGCGCATTGGCACCTGCTCCGCGTCGATCGCGACGTGATCGAGCGGACGCGGCGACCGTTTCCCGGCGAGCCGCTGCGCACCCTGGACGCGCTGCACGTTTCGAGCGCGCTCGCCGCGCGGCAGGCGGTGCCCGGACTGGTCCTCCTGTCGCTCGACCAGCGGGTGCGCGACAGCGCGGCCGGGCTGGGCTTCCGCGTCCTGCCGAGCTGAGAGATCGGAGATCAGGAGCCGGGAGAGCGGCGCTTCGCTCTCCCGGTGCGGCTCACGGAATGAGCGGCGGTTTGGTGCGCAGATAGAGGATCAGCATGGCCTCTTGCAGATGATGAACCATGCCCTTGAGGTGGTCATAGACAGCTTGCAGAACCGGGTCGGCAGTCACGTCCGTGCTGACCGCCGCCAGCCCGGCCGCGCTCTCCGCCGCCGCGAGCCGGTCATTGCGTATCTGCCAGGCCGTGTCCTCGAGCACCTGCTGGTCCACTCCCAAACCGCGGGCGAGCCGTCTGCGCATATCCTGCCGGGGGTTTCGGCTTCCAGACTCGTAGAGGCTCCAGGAGGAAGGGCTGAGGCCCACTTTCTCCGCACAAACCTTCTGTGTCCGGTCGCCGCGCAGACGTTGGATGGCCTTGCCAAGATCCTTGGGATCAACCATGCCAGGATGATAGGAGGACGGTTCCTCAAAGGCAATCCAAGTAAAGCGTAATCAATAGGTTACGTCTCCTGATCAGAAGTGGTTGAGAAGCGGAAAGGAGCATCTCCGGAAGCGTGATGGAGGGAGCGTGGTGACGGCTTGAGGCGTGAAGTTCTTTACGTTCTCCGTAGGGCCGGGAGAGCGCGATATGTCGCTGGAAACCGAGCCCGGGCCGAAATGAGCCGCGAGAAAAAACCGTGGCACGGAAGCGGCGTGCGTCCGAGCGTCAAGGCGGGAGTGATACCTTCAGGGCGCCATGAAGATCAGCTCTCTGGCCGGAAAGCCGGCTCCCCCCTCTCTCCTGGTGGACATACCCAGGCTCGTCAGCGCCTACTACACCGAGGTGCCCGATCCCACGATCCCCGAGCAGCGGGTCGCGTTCGGCACCTCGGGGCACCGCGGGTCTTCTCTGCACACGACCTTCAACGAATGGCACGTGCTCGCCATCACCCAGGCGATCTGCCGCCACCGCGCGCAGCAGGGTGTGAACGGTCCGCTGTTCCTCGGCATCGACACCCACGCGCTGTCCGTGCCGGCCTGCGCCAGCGCGCTCGAAGCCCTGGCGGCCAACGGCGTCGACGTGATGCTGGCCGAGCGCGACGAGTACACGCCCACCCCCGCGGTGTCGCACGCCATTCTCACCTACAACCGGGGGCGGACCACCGGTCTGGCCGACGGCATCGTCGTCACGCCGTCGCACAATCCGCCGGAGGACGGCGGTTTCAAGTACAACCCGCCGCACGGCGGGCCGGCCGAAACCGTGGTCACCCGCTGGATCGAAATCGAGGCGAACGAGCTGCTCAAGGGCGGCCTCCAGGGCATCAAGCGGGTGCCCTACAAACAGGCGTTGCTCGCCGCCACCACCCACCGGCACGACTATCTCAACAGCTACGTGAGCGATCTCGGCCAGGTGATCGACATGGACGCGATTCGCGGCGCGGGCATCCGCCTGGGCGTCGATCCACTGGGCGGCGCCGGAGTCCACTACTGGGGGCCGATCGCCGAGCGCTACGGTCTCGATCTCACGGTGGTCAGCGACACCGTCGATCCCACCTTCCGTTTCATGTCGGTGGATTGGGACGGCCGCATCCGGATGGATCCGTCGTCGTCCTACGCCATGCAGCGGCTGATCGGCCTCAAGGACCGCTTCGACATCGCCGTCGCCTGCGACACCGACCACGACCGGCACGGCATCGTCACCCGTAGCTCGGGCCTGCTGCCGCCCAATCACTACCTGGCGGTCGCCATCCACCACCTGTTCCCCACCCGGCCGCACTGGCAGGCGGGCGCCCGGGTGGGCAAAACCGTGGTGAGCAGCGCGATCATCGACCGGGTGAGCGCCAAGCTGGGCCGCTCGCTCTATGAGGTGCCGGTCGGCTTCAAGTGGTTCGTCGACGGTCTGCTCGACGGCTCGCTGGGCTTCGGCGGTGAAGAGAGCGCGGGCGCCTCCTTCCTCCGCCGCGACGGCACGGTCTGGTCGACCGACAAGGACGGCATCATTCCGGCGTTGCTCGCGGCGGAAATCACCGCCCGCGCGGGACGCGATCCCGGCGAGATCTACCGCGAGCTGACGGCTGAGCTCGGCGAGCCGGTCGCCGACCGGGTCGAGGCGCCGGCCACGCCGGCGCAGAAGCAGAAGCTGTCGGCGCTCTCGGCGCAGCAGGTGACCTCCACCCGCCTCGCCGGCGAGGAGATCCGGAGCATCCTCACCAACGCTCCCGGCAACGGCGCGCCGATCGGCGGCGTCAAAGTCATCACCGACGGCGGCTGGTTCGCCGCGCGCCCTTCCGGCACCGAGGACATCTACAAGATCTACGCGGAGAGCTTTCGCGGGGACGACCACCTGCGCCAGATCGTGGAGGAGGCGCAAGCGATCGTGGACGCCGCGTTGCGGACGAGCCCGTCCTGAAGGTGCGTTTACCATAACTCGGGTATTCACGCCCCAGATCCGGCGCCTTGGCCAGCCGGACTGAAGACGTCAACTGATTGAATCTGCTCGGTTTTGCCGTTTCATCCAAGCAGGCACGCCGCATGCTGTTGTCTCCCTCGCCTGCAAACACTCTCCGAAAGGAAACAGATCATGCGACGCACAATGTTCTTCCTGTCCCTGGTGCTTGTGGTGGCCATGGCGCGGCCCACCCTGGCGGCTTGCCCCGGCACATCCACCTGCAAGCCCAACGTCGGCTGTCCCAGAGGATCGATCATCGTCTCGCAGGGCCAGTCGATCCAGAACGCGATCAACGCTGCCGGCTGTGCCGCGACGATCTGTGTCAAGCCCGGCACTTACTCCGGTTTGATCAATTTCAAGGGCAAAAAGATCAATCTGCTCTCCTCCAACGGCCCGGCCGTGACCATTCTCAACGGCGCCGCTCTGGGGCCGGTCGTGAGCTTCAAGACCGCCGAGGGTCCGGCCAGCATTCTCGACGGTTTTCCGACCATCCGCAACTGCATCATCCAGAGGAACGTCGCGGCGGCGACGTCGACCAACAACTTCCCGCGCGGCGGCGGCGCCTGGGTGGGCGGCGCGAGCGCGAAGCCGGTCATCACCTGCACGCGGTTCATCGGCAATCAGGCGGGCTATGCCGGCGGCGGCCTGCTCACCGGCGGGTTTGCCGATCCCTATCTGCAGCTTGACGACTTCGAGTCCAACACCGCGCCCTACGGCGGAGCGATCGCCGCGTACAGCAGCGGCCGTCTGGACGTCGGCACCACCCTGTTCCAGGCCAATCAGGCGACCGGCGACGGCGGCGCCATCCACGCCGGAGTCGTGTACGGCAACGTTCTGGTCCGCCAGTGCTGGTTCAAGGGTAACAAGGCGGGCGGCTCGGGAGGCGGCATCTGGGTTCCGGCTGGCTTGGCCCAGGTGATCAACGATACGTTCGACGGCAACCAGGCGTCGCAGGGAGGCGGCGTCGCGGCAGGCTTTGGAGGGATGGTGGATGTCGCCAGCACGATCTTCGTGAACAACACCGGCACCGCGTTGGTCAACACCCAACCCACAGGCTCGAACACCTCCGTGGTCAACCACTACAACGCCTTTTTCAACAACACCGGCGGCACCTTCCAGGACACCTACGGAGATCTGGCTCCTCTGCTGGCCGATCCGCAGCTCAACAACTCCTGCTGTCCGGCGGCGGGCTCACCCGCGATCGGTGCCGGGATTCCGGACTCTCTCTTCAACGACGCCAACGGCACGCGCAACGACATGGGAGCCTGCGGCGGCCCGGCTATGTGAAACACCAGTCCTGGTTGGTGAAGCCCAAGCCTGGATGCAGGCTGTGTAGATGGGCGGGTAGGCCGGCTATGCTCAGGCGGCCGGAAACGACACCCATGGAAGACCGTCGATGCGGCCGAAGTGCGGGTCGGAGGAGATGAGATCCGCGTCGGCTTCCATCGTGTGTGCCGCGATCCAGATGTCATTCGTCGGGATGGGCCGCCCTTTCTTCCGCAACTCGGCAGAGATGCGTCCGAACCAAGGCCCCGCCGCAAGGCCGAGTAGGCGTTTGTGTCGAGAAGGACTTTCACTGCCAGAAGGACCTGCCGCTTCCTCGGAACGAGCGTGAGACGCACCGCCGGGCCGCTGGCGCTTGTGATGACGACCTCCTGTCCTGCGGCCTCGCTCTTAGCGACCGTGACGGGCGATGAGCTCGCGCACAGCAGGCACCAACTCGGTAGGAATCTCCATGACCGTCTGAGTCTGGTCTTCAAAGGCGGCTTCATCCTCCGCCACCGCCTCGGCCTCGGTCTGCTCTTCATAGTGAGCAAGAACCTGCCGGACCCGCTTCTCATCCCAGCCTGGGGGAAAGTTGTTTTGCTTCACTTGCGTCTCCTACGTCGGCGGTAGGCCGCCAGCGGCTTACCTACCAAATCATACGCCGTTATGACGAACACGCTTTGGGGAATCGAGTCAGGGGCATAGACGACCCGCAGGTGCCGCCCGGTTTCCGTCTGGCCGATGGCAATCCGAGCGTCGTTGTCGCCGGGACGATCCTCCCCTGGCCGGCGGAGAACGTCTTCTACCTCATCCTCGCTCACGTTGTGTCGATAGATGTGAGGCTCCCCGGTCTTCGGGTCGACGTAGTAGCGAATTTCCACTTCTCGATCCCACATCGCTGGCTGCTGGCGATGACGAGGCTCACTTTGAGCGTGGAATGAGGATACCACTTGTGGTGGTGCCGCGACGAAATGTTCTGAAGATGGTACTGATGGTGGAGCAGAAGGGATTCGAACCCTCGACCCCCACGTTGCGAACGTGGTGCTCTCCCAGCTGAGCTACTGCCCCACGGTGCGGGAGGCGGGTATTGTACTCGGGGGCCCCGTGGACGGCAAGCAGGAGTTTCCCGCATTGGCTCCAGTGTCTGAGGACGAGTCCGGCTCGCGGGCCGTCAGGTCCGCCAGAGTGAGGTCCCCCAGGCGGTCGCTCCGGCAGTCGGCGAGGTCGCCGATCAGCGCCTCCAGGCGGCTGGTGAGCTCTCCTCCCACCAGCTCCACGCCCTGGCGCGCGCGGTAGTCGTAGGCCCGCAGCACCCGCTCCACCTGCAGCGACTGGGGGTCGACGGCCAGCAGATAGCCGCTGTCGCCGACCGCCCGCAGCAGGTTCTGCGCCAGCAGCGGCTGCAGGATGCGCTCCAGCTCCGAGGTCGGCAGGCTCATGCGGTCGGCCAGGGCGTTGCGCGAGAGGATCGGCTCGCCGCGGGCGAAACGGCGCGCGATGAGAGCGAGGGCGGCGAGGCCCACCCAGCTCGCCTGCACCGGCGGATTGCGGTGCAGGCCGCGGTTGAGCACGCCGAAGTGCTGCGCCGTGTAGGCGGCCTCGGCGCCGAGCAGGATGATCATCCAGGTCAGCTCGAGGGAGATCACGAACAGCATGGCGAACGCGAAGCTGCCATAGACCACGTTGACGTTGCGGAACACCTGTACGAAGGAGCCGGACGCCTGGCGCACCAGCTCGAGCAGGATGCCGGCGAGGAGGCCGCCGGCCAGGGCGTTGCGCAACCGCACCGCCGTATAGGGCACCGCCCAGTACAGCATCGTCAGGCCGATCACCGTGGCCACGAACGGCGCGACGTTGAGCACGTTCGACAGCAGCGACTGCTCGCCGAGGAAACGCAGCGCCGGGCTCTGGCGCAGCAGGATCAGGCTAGAGAATGTCGCGCCCACCAGCAGCGGCCCCCAGAAGAGGAGCAGCACGAAGGAGAGCAGGCGCACCCGGAACGGCCGCCGCCGCGACACGTTCCACACCTTGTTGAGGGTCTCCTCCACGGTGGAAAACAGGAACAGCGTCGTCGCGAAGAAGGCGAGCACGCCGAAGCCGTGGATCGTCTCCGCCTGATCCATGAACTCGGTGATCTTGTCGGTCACCGTCTTGTCGGAGTAGGGGAGCACCTGGACGAACACCTCCAGGCTGCGCTGCGGATACTGGCTGAAGACCCGCGCGCCGATGAACGAAAAGGCGGTGAGCAGGGGGATCAGCGAAAGGATGGTGACGAAGGCGAGGGCTGACGCAGTGAGCCACACGCCGTCCTCGTTCGCCTGGCGCACCGAGAGGACGCAGAAGCGGCCGAGCTTCTGCGCGAATGCCCACCACGCCCGCCAGCCGTGCGGCGCCACCGGCACAGCGGGCGAAGAGACCTCTACCATGGCACCGACTCCCCGGGGAGCGGCAGCACCGGCCGCGGCCAGCCCGCTTCGGCGGCGATCTCGACCGAGAGCGCCTTGCGCGCCGCGTCCTCGCCGTGGTTGAGGAAGATCCGGCGCGGCACACCCGGCAGCGCGCGGCACCAGCGCAGCAGCTCCTCGCGGTCGGCGTGGGCGGAAAGGCTGTTGAGCTGGTGGATCGCGGCGCGCACCCGCACCGCCTGGCCGTGGATGGCGACCGTCTCCGCGCACTCCACCAGCGCGCGGCCGTTGGTGCCCGCCGCCTGGTAGCCGGTGAGCACCACGGAGCTGCGCGGATCGCTGAGGTGATGCAGCAGGTGGTGGACCACCCGGCCGCCGCTCGCCATGCCGCTCGACGCCACGATCACTGCCGGCTCGCGGCGGGAGTTCAGCAATTTGGACTGCTCCGCCGTGCGGCAGCGCGCGAAACGGCTCGGAGCGATCGCCATCGGGCTGTCCAGGAAGACGGTCCGGGGATCGAGACGCCCGCGGTCCGCGAGAGCGGAGAGATGGTAGAGCACCTCCTGCGTCCTCCCCAGGGCAAAAGCGGGAATGATGACCATGCCGCCGCGAGCAAAAGTTTCCGTAATGATCGTGTCCAGAGCCTCGGCCGCATCGTCCCGCGCGTGCAGGCGGTCGCCGTAGGTCGACTCCAGGAGGAGAGCGTCCGGTGCCTCGCGCGGCGGCTCCAGATCCCGCTCCACGTCGAAGGCGACCGGATGGAGCAGCTTGAGCGCGCGCCGGGCGTCCTCCCCGGTGTAGAGCGGGCGCGGGACCGGATGCCGGCTGTAGACTTTGCGGAGGGCGTAGCGGTGCTCCTCCTCCTGGAGCTGGGCGGCGTCCTGGAGCACCAGGGAGATCAGGGCGCGGCTCGGCTTGGTGCAGAAGATCGGCCCGCTGAACCCCTCGGCCGTCAAACGCGGCAACAGGCCCGTGTGGTCGAGATGGGCGTGCGTGACGAGGACCGCCGCGAGGTGGCGCGGTTGAAAAGGAAACGCGCTCCAGTTGCGCTGCTCCAGCTCCTCGCTGCCCTGATAGAGCCCGCAGTCGACCAGCACGCTCCGCTCGCTCCAGGTGAGGAGCGTCGAGCTGCCGGTGACCACGCCACAGGCTCCCAGGAACGTCACGTTCGCCATGCCGCGTCTCCTCCTCGCCACCCTCTAGGTTATCCCCGGCGGCACGATTTCTGCTACAAGTCTATCCGAGGGCTCGAACAGCCGAACCGGCCGTGGGCCCGTCAAACGATAGGTGAGCAAGAAGTTTTTGCATTCCAAGGATAGGAGGCAGTCATGGTGGATGCACAGGAAAGCGTCGATGCGGCGCGTGAAGCGGTTGCGGAGGGTGTCAAGACGGCGCGAGACCGTTTCCAGCGTCTCAGCAGTGACGTGCAGGATCGCTATGAAAAAGTCTCGGACGACGTCCGCCGGGGCGCCGAGCGCGCTCAGAAGCAGATCCGCCGCGGCGCCGAGCGGGCGCGGGATCAGTACCGCGACGTGGCCGACAAGGCCAGCCGCGGCTACGAGAAGGCTCGCACCGCGACCAGCCAGTGGTCGCGCGAAGTCGGCGACTACGTCAAGGACAACCCCGGCAAGTCGGTGCTGATCGCCGCCGGCGTCGGCTTCCTGCTCGGCCTCCTCGTGCGCCGTGGCAGCGACGAGGATTAGAATCCCTACATCTTGAAGGCCCCCGGATGGCGAGCCCGCCGTCCGGGGACACCCGGGGACACCCGCGAAGGGGGACTGAGAGAGATGGAAGACTTCGTGAGCGATGAGACCGGGCCCGTGAGCTCGAGGGCCACGCTTCCGACCACCGCGGACGGACTGCTGGATGAGATCCTGCCCGAAGGTCTGGACTGGGAGCGGCTGGTGCGCACCTACCCGATCCCCGCCGTCCTGCTTGCCGCCGCCGGCGGCTTCTTCCTCGGCCGCCGCCATGGCCCGGCCATCGTCTCCGCGGTCTCCGCCTTCCTGACCGCCGAGGTGACCAAGAACGTCAGCGACCTCATCGGCCGCCAGATGGGTTGATCCGCCTCCAAGCCGGCGTGCGCACCATCTTCCACATCTCGGACGTCCATTTCGGCCCCCCCCACCTGCCCAAGGTGAGGCAGGGCGTGCTCGATTTCATCGTCCAGCACAAGCCCGACATGGTCGTCCTCTCCGGCGACCTCACCCAACGCGCCAAGCCGGAGCAGTTCCGCGAAGCGCGAGCCTTCGTCGACCAGATCGAGAGCCTCCCCGTGCCGACCCTCGTCGTGCCGGGCAACCACGACGTCCCCCTCTACCGCGTCTGGGAACGGATCTTCGACCCCTACGGCGCCTACCGCAAATACTTCAGCCCCGACCTCGAGCCGATCTACCGCGACGACGAAATGCTCATCGTGGGGATCAACACCGCGTTCGGCTGGACGATCAAGGACGGCCGCATCACGCTCGGCCGGCTGCTCGAAGTGGCCGACCTCTTCGAAAAGACGCCCGAGACGGTCTGCAAAGTCGTCGTGGCGCACCACCACCTCATCCCGCCGCCCAACTTCGGAACCCAGCAGGTGCTGGGCAACGCCTACGAAGCCATCGACCTCTTCTCCTCCGTGGGAGTCGACCTCATCCTCTCCGGCCACCTGCACCAGGCCTACATCGGCAGCTCCGAAGAGTTCTACCCCAAAGGCCGGCCGCCGGTCGTCATCCTCCACTCGGGAACCACCACCTCGAACCGCGGCCGGGCCGGCGAGCGCGAGCGCAACACCTGCAACTGGATCCGCCTGGACCAGGACTCGCTGATTGTCTCCCACTACCGCTGGCACCACGACCTCAGCCGCTTCGCCGAGCACAGCCGCCACTGGTACCCGCGCCAGGAGAGAAGGCCCTACACCCTCGAGGGGTTGGCCCTGGAAGGAAACGCTCCGTCGCCGGTGCCGGCGCCTGTGTCGGAGGCCTAGGAGATCGGGAAAGCCTCTTTCCCGGTTTGATCCGTCTCCCACGAAGTCGGGAAAGCGGCTTTCCCGGTTCGGTCTGTCGCGCGCGAAGTCGGGAAAGTGGCTTTCCCGGTTTGATCTGTCGTGCACGAAGTCGGGAAAGCGGCTTTCCCGGTTTGGTCTGTCGTGCACGAAGTCGGGAAAGTGGCTTTCCCGGTTTGGTCTGTCGCGCACGAAGCCGGGAAAGCAGCTTTCCCGGTTTGGTCTGGCGTGCACGAAGCCGGGAAAATGGCTTTCCCGGTTTGCTTGGAGGTGGAGAGCACGTCCTCAGTGAGCCAACCCGGCATGGTGGCTCTCTCGGGAGCCCTGGTGCGTTCTTGCCGAGTCAAGCCTGTCTGAGAGATTGACGGGCGTCCACGTGGCCCGGGCTCGGTGCGTGGCCGACCGGACCCGATTGACCCGCTCGTTAGACGCGAGCATAGGATATGGCTGGCTGATCCCCTGGTTGATGCGCCGGTTGACGCGCCGGAAGGGGACCGCCTAGGATATTCTGAAACCTATGAAGATGAAGAACTTACCGACAATGCGCCGGCTGGTCCTTCCGGCCCTGGCGCTAGAGACACTCTGACGATGGCGATCAAGAAATCCGAGGTCTACAGCTCCCTCTGGCAGAGCTGCGACGCGCTCCGCGGCGGCATGGACGCCAGCCAGTACAAGGACTACGTCCTCAGCCTGCTGTTCATCAAGTACATCAGCGACAAGTACGCCGGCCGGCCCTTCGCCCCGATCGAGGTCCCGCGCGGCGCGAGCTTCAAGGACATGCTGGCCCTCAAGGGCAACCCCGAGATCGGCGACAAGATCAACACCCAGATCATCGCGCCGCTCGCCAAAGCCAATCAGCAGATCTCCCAGGCCGACTTCCCGGACTTCAACGACGCCAACAAGCTCGGCAGCGGCAAGGAGAAGGTGGACCGGCTCACCGACCTCATCGCCATCTTCGAGACCAAGGCCCTCGACTTCTCGAAGAACCCGGAACACTCGCCTGGCACCTGTGACAGGCAGCCCAACCGCCCGAAGAAGTCTTACGCTCCGCTCGTCCACCGGCCGCCAATCTAATGCCGCCTTCCGCCACTGCTCTCGAACGGGCCATAGACGCTTTGAAGGCAGCCCCTGGCGTCTTCCAGCGTTTAGTTGAAGGTTATGCCGAGATTTCCTACCCGATGCTTTTTCGACCTTTGGCCCCTGATGGGCGACGCGCGGACGATTTCTGGATCCGTGGCTGGCCAGATGCCTCCGCCCAGCGAGGCGACGGAGTGGCCATCGTCGAGGTGACGCATAGCGACCGATGGGAAGCCCATTTGAAGCACGACGTCGCAAGGACCTTGGCGCTACGAGGCTCTGTTGCTGCCTTCATGTTTATAGCTTGGGCGAAAGCTCCACCTTTAGAAGTCCTGCTGCACTACCGAACCGAACTGGTCGGAATGGGCATTCCATCCGATGCCATATTTCTTGTTTTCCGCGAGCAGTTGCTCCGCGAGATGCAGCAGCCGAAGTACGCCCGACTCTGGGTCGATCCCCTCAAACTACCTGTGAGTTCCCTTCCTTTTGAATGGGTTGAACAGGCGACTCAGCTCTTTGGTTCCGAGGAGCGCGCTGAAACCTTCGCGCCAAGCCTCTCGGAGTATAGGAACTCGCAAGTCCATCGGCCCATCGTAGCAGACCAAGTGGAGCGCCAACTCGCGCAGGCAGGATGGGCGCTAGTTCGCGGCCTCGGTGCCTCTGGAAAGACCGTGCTCGCTGCATCCATCGCCCTCGGAGATCGCTTCGTTGGTGCTTACTACCTCGATCTCGCCGACTTCGAGGGCGCCGATGACCTGCCGGCGGCAATTGACTCTCTCACAACCCATGCGGATGACGGCGTGCTGTTTGTCATTGACAACGTCCATCTAAATGAACGATCAGCTCGGCATCTTTACGACCACTGGCAACAAAGCGCCAATCGCAGCCGCCTGCTGCTCGTTGGCCGGATCACAACACCACCATCCGACGAGCGCGGCCGTATATCACCCCTTGCTGATCTCGACCAACACGCTTTCGAACTGAAGGTCGAGGCCCGCGATCTCCTAGGAGTCTATCTGCGTCTAGCTCGACGCTGGGCAGCTTCCGCGCGGATAACTGAGCCCTTGAGCGATGCGGTTGCCGCGTGGGTGCGGCTCTTTGGGGGGGATCTCCTCGCCTTCAGCGCCGCAGTCGCTCGCAAGGCTAATCGTCTCGCAAGAGGGGACTGGTCGTTGGAGCCGCGAGACGCCCTGAGCTATGTAAGAAATGAGTACGTTGACGGTCTGACAGCGGCTGAGAAGAAAGCGCTTATCCGCCTAGCGACGCTGGCACGCATCGAATATTGGGCCACCTCCAGATGTCTTGAAGAGGCCCTACCCAAGCGGCTTCTGATGAAGGGTCTAATACTGAGCGCAAGGCTCGGGCGCCCTGATACCCTTCGCTTTCGCCTGGTCCATCCTGGATTCGGTGACCTGCTTCGACCTGCGCTGCCATCCTTTGATGACAAGACAATTCTTTGCGAGATGGCTACAGAGGATACTGCCTTGGGGATTGATCTCGCAGCGAGATTGCGCAACCTGTATCTCTTTGAGGAGGCGGAGGAGTTGCTCCGCGTTATCGCCGCCTCGTCAGAGTTCTTTTCTCCCCGCTTTTATCCACGAACTTTGCCTAGAACCGTGCAACTATTTAGCCAGCTTAAAGTGATGACGGCTGAGGAACTGGAGCAACGATTGGTGCCACACATTCGCGAGCTCGTTGTTGCTTCCCGTCTTACGCCGGTCGAGGCATTGACTCCCTTTTTGCGATTCGTTAATCGCCACCTCCCTCTAGTCTTTGAATCAGTTGGCTGTTCTATGGGTGAGCCTGCAGGTGCTATGGCCATCGTGGAATCGGCGCTGCAGGGCCAGCTAGCTGGCATTCCATCGTTTCTTCGATTCGCGCGCGTCGCTTTACCGCAAGTTCACAGAGAAGTATGCAGGTTACTCTGTGAAAAGAGAAGCATAGAAATAATGGCGAGATCGGCATTAGGTTCAAACCTTAGTCAGTTGTCATCATTTCTGATATTCGCAATGGAAGAACTGCCGGCTGTCTTCGAAGGGTTAAGTAGTTATCTCGGTTATCCAGAAAACCGGACATTGTTGGAGACCGCAGTATTGGGTAAGAACCTTGGACATCTCGGAGAGATACTTCCCTTCCTGCGGCTGTCAAGAGCGCATATGCCGGTTGTTTACGAAGGGCTGATCATCGTCCTGGCCGCTCCTTCGAACGTCGAAACGTTGTGCGAGTTTGCGTGGCGAGTACCGTTGGGACAATTGGCATCCTTCCTAAGATTTGCGCAAATCCATGCACCGCTTCTCTGTCGGGTCGTGTGTGCCTGCCTGGAGCAGCCTGGCGCTAAGACGCGCCTTGGACACTCGGCGCTCCGTACACAGCTTAGCGAGTTGCCAGCATTCTTGCGGTATGCTCGGTCGGAGTTGCCCGTTGTACACGAAGTCCTTTGTCGTTATCTCAGCGAACCCGAGCCCACGAGGTTCCTATTAGAGTTGGCCCTACGCACCAAGCCTGATTCCCTGTCACTGTTTCTACGCGATGCGAAAGACAGATTGCCGGTGGTTTACCTGGCGATGGAGGATTTCCTGAGCAGGCCAGAGAGCCTTGTCGTTCTCACAAATACGGCGTTGCGATCACCACTTCATTTTCTGCCCCCTTTCTTGCGCTACGCTGCTGACGAGCTGCCATGTGTTTACGAAGGCGTATGTCGTAACCTGCTCGAACCTATGAACGCCGAACTGCTCGTTGACTCGGCTCTGCGCACACCGCTTGAACATTTGACCGCATTCATTCGCTTCACGCGCGGTTCATTCTCGGCGCTTTACGAATCACTTGTAACTTTGATCACACGCCCGGCCGCCATTGCATCGCTGGCTGAAGTGGTCACGGAAGCTAGCCTTGATAGTGTTATGGCTTTCGTAAGAGAGAGCGAGGTAGCTGGGCGCATATTGACCGCTATCGACACCCAGCGCTGGAATGAGCGTTGGCTGCGGGAGCCGGGCGTGGCGCTTGGCGGCATTGCGGAAATGGCGCGGGAGCTATGTAGTGTTGGTTACCCTAAGCTCGCGAACGTCTTGATAACCCGAGCGATAGAGGAGATTCATGTGGCCGATAACGCTACATCTCCTCAGGGAAACCACTCGCTGGCGACGATCGTGGAAATCTCTGCGACGCTAGAGGCGGGTCCACGCGATTTATTTCTTCGACTTATCGCGACGCGTTCTTTATTGGAGACTGTATATGCCAAGTCGAGCATCGGCTCCCTAGCAAAGACACTCTTCAGGTTCTGGCTTGCCCTTGATGAGGAGTGGTTGGCGCGATTTGTCGACCGCTCTCTTTTGGTGAAGGCGGCGGAGCGCTTGGCGCCTTTGAAAGTCGACGAGACCTCGGCGATAGCCGACAAGCTGAACCTGGTCGGTGCGCTTAGCCTTGTAAGTCGTACCCCGCCTTTGGCAGATCTGACGGGCTTTCAGCAATTCCATATTGAACGATCGTTGGCCGCCAACCTGCCTAAGCACGGTGGACCTCTGCGCGCATGCCACACTCGGCTCTGGCTTGGGATGAGAGAGGTGGCGCGGCAGCAGCAGGCTCCTCTTTGGATATCGACAGCCGCAGGAGAGAGGTTTCGCGAACTGTGGCGCCACGCGAAGACGAGGAACCTGAAACTCGCGAGTCTCGATGCCGGTCTGCTCTCCTGGCTTGACGATTGCGCGGGGGCTGGATGGCTGCTTGTGCCCGACCGCAAAACGGAAAGATAGGTCGGCACGGTACGAAGCTCTGTCGCATCTTGCGCCGCTCAATACCGCCGGAGATAGGTACCACCCTCTTCGCCAAGCCGCGCCCACCCTTCCCCCGGTTCACACTTCTGTTAACCTCCCCCAGTGCGGGACGTCCTCTTCTATCGCACCCCGATTTCAAAGTCGGAGTCCTTCTCCGTCAAGCGCGAGAAAAAGCTGGCCTTACCCGGCCTTACCCAGGAGCAAGTCGCCGAGCGCCTGTCTACGAAGAAGTCAGCCATCAGCCGCATCGAGAACAGCGCCGGAAGCGTGCGCTTGTCGACCCTCGAGCGCTACGCTAGGGCCATCGGCTGGCACTTAACCCTGGACCTCCAGCCGCCCCGCAAGAGCGCCAGCCCAAGCAAGTAGTGCGCCCTGCGGCGCCCGACCGCCACCCAAGTGCACACTTCCTCCAGAGAGGCCCGCCCACCCCGGCCATACCGGCCGGAGCTGAGCGGCCCCAGGAGGTCCTCCCATGCCGCGACGCCCCAAGCGTCTCATTGTCCCCGTCTTCGCCCTGATCGCCCTTGTCTTCCTTTTCCCTGCGCTCGCGACAGCCGCGCCCCGTCAAGGCGAAACCAGCCGCCCACCCGCCGCGCGCCACGAAGCCGTTCCCAGCCTCTTCGTCCAACTCCGGAGCCTCCTCGCCGTCCTCTGGCAGACCGGCTCCGGTCTCGAACCGAATGGCGGCAAGCCAGGCGAACCCAACGCGACCACGTCCGGCGACAACGGCTCCGGCCTTGAGCCCGACGGCCGCCTCTGACCCCGCGTCCCTTTGGGCCGGGTTTGCCCGGCCCGACTTTCTTAAACCCCTTGATTGTCTTCCCGAGTGAGGATATCTTTTCTTCGGCCAGAGTCATCTCAAGGGAGAAAAACATGGAGCACAAGCACCTGGATGCGGAAGCCTTGGAGAATCTGCTCGCCACAGAGCGCACGGCAGCGCAGAACGAGCAGCTCTTCCACCTGCTGGCTGTTTGCCCCGCCTGCCGAGAAGTGGGAGGCTGGCTGCTCGAACTCCATCAGTCCAAAGCTCTCCCATCTGTGTTCGGGTCGATCGACGCCGCCCTGGCCCGCTCCCGTGCCGAGGCGCCCCACCTTCTGGCAGATCTGATCCTTCTCGATCCTCTGGACCGCCTTGCCCGTCTGCACGTCGACCGTCGCTTCGTGAGCTGGGGACTCTGCGAGCTTCTGGTCCGAGAGAGCCGCCAGACCACGCCGGATCAAGTGGCCGAGGCTGTCCATCTCGCCGACCTCGCAGTCCACATCGCAGATTTGATTTCGGGAGGCGAGCCGTTCGAGGAGAAGTGGGTCTACCAGCTCCGAAGTCTCGCTTGGGCTGGATTGGCCAACGCCCGCCGGGTGCTGGGAGATCTCTCCGCCGCCGAGAAGGCTTTTGAGATGTCGGACTCCTGGTGGGAAGCGGGGACTGCCGACATCGGGGATGCGCTGGGTTACGAGCCCATCCTCCTGGCTCTCAAGGCGCCCCTCCGCACTGCGCAGCGCCGCTTCCCCGAAGCGCACAAGCTCCTCGATCAAGCCGTGGCTCTCTTCCTGGAAGGCCAACCCGAGCAACGGGATTCCCACCTCGCCGGCCGGAGCCTGATCTCGAAAGCCTTCATGTTCATCGAGCAAGGCGAATCGGAATCCGCCATTCTGGCCCTGAAGAAAGCCAACGGCCTCATCGATCCGGATCGGGATCCGCGTCTCCTCCTCTGCATCCGTCACAATCTCGTCGACAACCTCTCCAAGATGGGCCGCCATAGCGAAGCCGCCGATCTCCTGCCGGATCTTCAGACTCTGGCCGCCGAGCAAGGAAGCACGCTGGACCGTCTCCGCCTCAACTGGGTCGCCGGCCGCATCGCCGCCGGCCTCGGCGATTACGGCCAGGCCCGCCAGCTCCTCGCCGACGTTCGCCAGAAGTTCCTCGCCGACGGCAACGCTTTCGACGCCGCGCTCGCCACCCTCGATCTCGTCATCCCCGACCTGAAGGAAGGCAAAACCGCCGAAGTCCGCCACCTGGCCCACGAGATGGTGACCGTCTTCCGCACCCACAACGTCTCGCGGGAAGCCCTGGCCGCCCTCCTCCTCTTCCAGGAAGCCGCCCGCCGCGAAACCGCCACCGCCGACCTGGCCCGCGACATCGCCGCCTCGCTCATCCGATCGCAGAAAGCCGTGTAGGGCGCGCTCTGCGCGCGGCGGGAGTCGTGCCGGTCCTGGGAGCGCCACCTCGGCGATATACTGCTCCGCCGGAGCTGGGGGCCAAGCACCTGTCTGGCCCTCCAGCCCCAGAGGACGATCACGATGATCTATGACCTGCGACACGCTTTCCGATCCTTGCTGCGACGCCCTGGCCTGTCTTTGGCCGTGCTGTTGATCCTGGCTCTTGGGATTGGGTCGACGACGACGATTTTCAGTGTCACCAGCTCGGTGCTGCTGAGCGCGATTCCCTATAAGGACGGGGAGCGGCTGGTGGCTTTGGAGACTCTGGTGGAGAAGGACGGATCGGGGTTTCTGGTGTCCTATTTGGACATGGAGTCGTGGCGCGAGCGGTGCCGGACGCTGGAACTCATCTCCGCCGGCACGGGCGCGTCGCTCAATCTCACCGGCGGCGGCGGGGCCGAGCGGGTCGGGGTCAGGTTTGTGTCGGCGACGTACTTCGATCTGCTGGGCGTGCGGCCGGCTCTCGGACGGGGGTTTCTGCCGGAGGAGGTGCAGCGGGCCACTCCGGTGCGGGTGGCGGTGCTCAGCCATGGATTGTGGAAGCGGCGGTTCGGCGGCGATCCGTCGATCGTCGGCCAGGACGTCGAGCTGCAGGGGCTGCCGTTCCGGGTGATCGGGGTGCTGCCGGAGACGTTCGTCGACATCTCTCAGGACACCGAGCTGTATGTGCCGGTGACGGTGTCGCGGCTGACCCAGCGAGAGGGGTATGTGGAGGACCGCCAGGTGCGGTGGATGAGCGTTTTCGCGCGGCTGCGGCCTGGAGTGACCGCGGAGCAGGCGAAGACGGAGCTGAGGACGATCGCGCACGACCTGGCCGCTGTGTATCCAACCACGAACCAGGGCTATGCGGTGGAGGTCAAGCCCGTGCGGACGCAGGAATTCGACTTCGATCGCATGCAGATGTCGATCCTCACCCTGTTGATCGGTGCGGTGTTCGTCCTCCTCGTCGGCTGCGCCAACGTCACCAATCTGCTGCTGATCCGTGCGGTCGAGCGGCGCAAGGAGGTGGCGCTGCGGCTGGCGTTGGGCATCACCCGGCTGCGCCTGATCCGCCATTTCGTCCTCGAGGGGGCGATTCTCTGCCTCGGCGGTGCGGCGCTCGGGATCGGCGCGGCGTATTTCGCGGTCGGCTTCCTGGGCAAGCTCGGTAACAACGCGTACAACCTGCCGGCGTATATCCAGTTCGGGGTGGATGTGCGCACCCTGGGCATGGCGGTGCTGCTGTCGATCCTGATCAGCGTTCTGATTGGGGTGATCCCGGCGCGCAAGAGCTTGAATGTGGATCTCCAGGCGGAGCTCAAAT
Organism: Thermoanaerobaculia bacterium; assembly: GCA_036264355.1. Taxonomy (GTDB): domain Bacteria; phylum Acidobacteriota; class Thermoanaerobaculia; order Multivoradales; family UBA5704; genus UBA5704. The sequence continues at coordinate 3,377 of DATARD010000377.1, read as the reverse complement.
CCGAGGGTAGGGGGCACAGCCAGTCGGCGGGTACGGCGTTCACGCGCAGCTTCCTGGTGGTGTCGGCGGTGTTTTTCTCCGTCGTGCTGCTGATCGGCGCGGGCCTGATGATCAAGAGCATGAAGGAGCTGCTCGACGACAATCCCGGTTTCCGGGTGGATCACATGCTGAGCGCCCGGTTCGAGCTGCCCCTGGTTCAGTTCAAGACCGATGAGCCGGTGTATTCGCTGTACAGGCGGGTGCTCGAGAAGGCGCGGGCCCTGCCCGACGTCGAGGACGCCGCCCTGTGGGCCCCCGGCATGCCCGGCGCCAGCACGTTCATCAAGTTCGTCGTGCCGGAAGGGCGTTCGCTGACGACGCAGGACGATCAGGTCAAGGTGTACGAGCACCGCGTTTCGCCCGGCACGCTGCGGAAGATGGGGATCGCGGTGCTCAAGGGGCGCGATTTCACGGAGCAGGACGACGCGCAGCACCCGTTGATCACGATCGTCAGCCGGTCGGCGGCAGAGGCGATCTGGCCGAGGCAGGAGCCGCTCGGCAGGCGCTTCTGGGTGGGACCTCCGATCAAGGCGTGGGCGGAGGTGGTCGGCGTCGCCGCCGACGTCGATCAGCGCGGGCGCCTGGTGCCGAATCATGAGTTCCGGCTCGACGTCTACTTCCCGCTGTTCCAGATGCGCTCGCGCGATACGGCGATCCTGCTGCATCTGCGCGGCAAGGGCACGCAGGCCGGCGGCGAGCTGAAGGGGCTGCTGGAATCGATCGATCCGAGCATTCCGGTCTACGACGTGCAGACGTTGGAGGAACGGCGGCGCGACGAGGAGTCCGGCGTGCGGCTCAATACGATCCTGTTGATCTTCTTCGCCGCGTCGGCTCTCGTGCTGGCGATCGTCGGGATCTATTCGATCCTCGTCTACACGGTGCGCCAGCAGAGCTTTGAGATCGGTATCCGCATGGCGCTCGGCGCGAATCAGTCAAATATCCTGCGCCACTTTTTGTGGAAGGGCGTCGCGCTGCTGGCGATTGGGCTGGTGACGGGGCTGGCCGGCGCGTTTGCTTTGGCGAAGACGATGGCGAGCATTCTGTTCAACGTGAGCCCTTACGATCCGCTCGTTTTCCTTGCGGTGCCGTGCGTGATCGCGCTGTCTTCGCTGCCGGCGATTCTGCGGCCGGCGTCGCGGGCGGCGAAGGTGGATCCTTCGTCGTTGTTCAGACTGAGCTGAGCCCTCTTTCCGGGGCGGCGGAGAGTCGTGCGGTGAGGTCTTGGGCGAGTTTTTCGACGTGGGGCTGGTGGAGGAGGGTGTAGTGATCTCCGGGGAGCTGGGTTGTTTCGACGCCTTCCGGCGCGAGGCGGCTCCAGCTTTCCAGCTCGGCGGGGTAGGTGGCGGCGGTTTGCTCGGAGATCCAGAGGGTGAGACGGCCGGCGTAGGGTTGCGGGGCGTAGGAACGGCTTGCCTGGAGATTGGCCGCGAAGGCGGCGAAGAGCGGTTGGATCTGGGCGAGGCCGAAGTCGTTGGGCAGGAGGCCGGCGGCGTGGCCGAGGTGGACGACGTGGGCCAGCTTTTCCTGGGACGGCAACGCGCGCAGCTCCTCGGGGGAGATTCCGACGGTGTAGCCGAGCAGGCGGGCGAGGTCCTGGGCGAACCAGGCGATCAGCTCGTCTTCGGTAGCCGGCGGGAGGACGGCGTTCTGAGACAGTGGAGGGAGCGTGTCGATCAATGCGAGCAGCTCCGTCTCCTGGCCGTCTGCCCTGAGCTGCCTGGCCATTTCGAAGGCGACCAGACCTCCCATCGACCAGCCGCCGAGACGGTAGGGGCCGTTCGGCTGGATGTGGCGCAGCTCGGCGACGTAGGACGTTGCCATCTCTTCGATGCGATGCGCGTGGGGCCGGTCCTCCGGGGTTTGCAAAGCGTAGAACGGCTGGTCCGGCGCGAGGTGGACGGCGAGGTCCAGGTAGCAGAGGACGTTGCCTCCGACCGGGTGGACGCAGAAGAACGGGGTTCTGTGGCCCTGTGGCTTGATCGCGACGAGCGGCGCTCGGCCCTTGTGGGTGCCGGAGCGGGCGGCGAGCGCGGCGAGGGCTTCGAGGGTGGGCGCGGCGAAGAGGGCGGCCAGCGGGAGGGTCGTGCCGAGGCGCTTCTCGATCCGGGCCATCAGGAGGACGGCGAGGAGGGAGTGGCCACCGCGTTCGAAGAAGTTGTCGTGGACGCCGACGTGGTCGAGCCCGAGCAGCTCGGACCAGATCTCCGCCAGCACCTCTTCGACGGCGGTCCGCGGCGCCACGAATCCGGGCGCGGGGCCGCGGTCCGGAGCGGGCAGGGCCTTGCGGTCCACCTTGCCGCTGGGCGTGAGCGGCAGCGCCGGAAGCAGCACGACGGCCGAGGGGATCATGAAGTCCGGCAGCTTGTCGCGCAGGGATTGGCGCAGATCCGGGGCGTCTGCAAGCTCACCGGTCACGTAGGCGACCAGCCGCGGATCGCCGGGCGTGTCTTGGCGGATGATGGAAACCGCTTCGCGCACGCCGGGCAGTGCGCTCAACGCCGATTCGATCTCTCCCAGCTCGATGCGGTAGCCGCGCACCTTCACCTGATTGTCCAGCCGGCCCAGGAAGTCGAGGGAGCCGTCGGGCAGCCAGCGCACGAGGTCGCCGGTGCGGTAGAGCCGGCCGCCGGTTTCTCCGCTGAAGGGATCGGGAATGAACCGCTCGGCGGTCAGGTCCGGCCGGCCGAGATAGCCTCGCGCGAGTCCGGCGCCTCCCACCTGAAGCTCGCCCGGCACTCCCAGCGGCGCGAGGCTGCCGAGGGCGACGACGTAGGTGTGGACGTTCGGCAACGGCAGGCCGATGCGCGAGGGCGGCGCCTCCGCCGCGAAGGGTGCGACGGCGGTGTCGACCGTGCATTCGGTCGGTCCGTAGACGTTCCAGAAGTGTGTCCGAGTCCTGGCGAGCGCGGCGTCGCGGAGATCGGCGTCGACGGCTTCACCGCCGACCAGGACCAGCGCCGGAGCGGCGTCTCCCTCGCCGAGACCGGCTTCGAGGAGCGGCCGGAGCTGCGAGGGCGTGCAGTCGAGCACGTCGATCCGCTGCCGGCGGATGGTGTCCAGCAGCGCCGCGGGGTCGAGCCGCACCTCCTGCGGCAGGATGTGGAGGGCGTGGCCCCAGGCGAGCTGCACGAGCTGCTTGATCGAGCCGTCGAAGGAGAAGGAGGCGTTGACCGCCACGCGGAGTGGTCCCACTTCGCCGACATAGACCGTTTCGCGGAGCGCTCGCGCCAGGTTCACCACCGCGCCATGGCGGACGACGACTCCCTTGGGCCGGCCGGTCGAGCCGGAGGTGTAGATGATGTAGGCGGGGTGGTCCTCAGTCAGATCGTGGGGCCTCA
>DATARD010000312.1:0-32297 GCA_036264355.1 Thermoanaerobaculia bacterium | reverse complement strand
GCCAACGATCTCTACTTCACCACCAACATCTTCAGCGGCACCGGCGCGTTCTACGGCGCTCTGGTGGTCCGCATGCCGCTGGCGCAGCTCGACGCCGGCAGCCCGCTCACCGTCAGCTCCTACCTCACCACCACCTTCGGCAGCATCATGGCGGTCCCCGGCGCGGCGGCGGAAGGCTCGCGCCCCGGCCGCACGACGATGTACTTCGCGTCGATCTACAGCTCGACCTCCCTCAAGGTGCTGAGCTGGCCGGAAGCCAGCCCGTCGCCGACGGTGAGCGACGTCACCGGGCTCGCCACCACGAACGGCTCTTCGAGCTCCATCTGCACCGGCCCGGACGGCCTCAACCCGTGCGCCCGTGCCAACGCCCGGTCGCAGACCGGCTGGATCACCGACACCGAGCTGGGGATCATGTGGACCTCGGCGCAGAACGGCGCCGCCCGGCCGTATCCCTACACCCGTGTCGCGATCCTCAATCCGTCGACGCTCGCGGTGATCTCCCAGCCCGACATCTACAGCACCACCAGCGCCTGGCTCTATCCGGCGGTCTCGGTCAACGAGCGCGGGCACTTGGGCGGCGTCATCGACAACCTCGGCGGCAACACCCTGCCCACCCTGCGCGCCCTGATCCGCGACGACCTGTCGCCCGATCCGGTGACCAGCGGCTGGGAGACCTACGCCGTCGCCACCAGCACCAACGGCACCTCCGGGCGCTGGGGCGACTACAACGGCACCATGCCGCACGAGAAGTACCCGCGCACCTGGCTCGCCGTCGGCCATGTGCAGAACGGCAACAGCGCCGACTCTGGCTCGCAGACCCACAACTTCTGGTTCGGCCGCGAGCGCGACACCTCGCCGGCGCTGAGCGTCTCGCTGACCGGCAGCGGCGGCGGCACGGTGACCAGCAGCCCGGCCGGCCTGAGCTGCAGCTCCTCCTGCAGCGCGTCCTTCGCCCTCGGCACCGTGGTGACCTTGACGCCTCACCCCAACGCGCTCTCCCTGTTCACCGGCTGGAGCGGCGCCTGCTCGGGGACCGGCACCTGTTCCGTCACCGTGGACGCCGCCAAGTCGGTGACCGCGACGTTCATCCTGCAGTCCGTGACCCTGACCGTGACCAAGGCGGGAACGGGCACCGGCACGGTGACCAGCAGCCCGGCCGGCATCAACTGCGGCGCCGCGTGCAGCGCGCTGTTCTCCGGCGGAACGCCGGTGACCCTGACCGCAACGCCCGCCGCCGGCTCGCTTTTCCTCGGCTGGAGCGGCGCCTGCTCGGGAACGGCGGGCTGTCCGCTGACCATGGACGGCGTCAAGACGGCGACGGCGACCTTCAGCCCGGTCCATGCCATGGACTTCTATACCGTCCCACCCTGCCGGCTGCTCGACACGCGGGTCAGCGGCTCCGGTGGGCCGTTGCTCTCCGCCGTGCCGCGCCTGTTCACCGCGACCGGCATCTGCGGCATTCCGGTGGATGCCGCGGCGATCGAGGTGAACGTCGCGGCGGTGGCGCCGTCGACCGCGGGGGTGGTGGGCTACGTCACCCTCTATCCGGGGAACGGCTCGGCGCCGGTCGTCAGCAGCATCAACTTCAGCGCCGGCGACGCGCGGTCGAACAACGCCTCCCTGCTGCTCTCGACCGACGGTCTGGGCAAGCTCGCCGCCCAGTCGTTCGTCAGCAACGGCGGCGGCGTGGACGTGGTGATCGACGTGACCGGCTACTACAAATAGTCAGCCGCGCCGCCGGATTCTGAACGCCGCCACGGCCTGAGGCTCCTCGTCCGCGGGGAGCATCCCGGCCAGGCGGTGGATGGTCGGCGCCCAGCCCTTCTGGCCGGTCCACTTCTTGGCGTCGATCGCGTCCGGGTCCAGCGTCTCGGCGGTGAGGAAGGCCGCCAGGTCCGGGCGCTGCCGGCCCTGCGAGTCGACGGCCACCGCCTCGAAGCCGGGTCCGCGCTTGTAGAGCGCCAGCAGTCCGAAGACCTCGCTTTCGGGAATCGCTTTGGTGGTCGTGGTGACCTGGAGGAGCGCCACCCGGCCGCGCGTGCCCTCTTCGAGCTCGGTCAAGATCCCCTCGACCAGCGGATGGCCGGTGGCGAAGAAGTCGAGCGTCTCGCGCTCCACCGCCTCCTCGCGGTTGAAGGTGCCGAGCCAGCGCGAGCCGGCCGGCACGCCCGGCAGGCTCTCCACCAGCGCCTCATAGCCGAATTCGATCATCCAGGAGCCGTGCCCGCTCTGCGGCTCGGTCTCAAAGCCGAAGCGGTGCAGCGCCCGCATCACCACGTCCTCATTGAGATCGTCCAGCCCCGGCGGCACGCGGGAGAGGATCTCCGGCGCCCTCTCCGGCCGGTACGGATCGCGGTGCAGCTCGTGGTAGGCCGCCTGCTGCACCCGGCCGTGCGCCTCCTGCGCCTCTTCCAGCACAGCCGCGAAGACCGCGGGATCGACCTCGCCGGAGGTGTCTCCGGAAATCGCCTCGCGCTCCACCGCCCGTGCCACGTGGCGCAGCTCGCGCTCGAGACCGCCCAGCGGCTCGTTGAACAGGCCGACCTGTTCATAGAGGAGAGCCACGGCGCGGCCGAAGCCGGAGGGCGGACGGAAGTAGACGATCTCGGTCGGCAGCGTGCGGCCGATGCGGTCCAGGCGGCCGATGCGTTGCTCCACCACCGCCGGATTCCACGGCAGATCGAAAAGGATGAGCCGGTGGCAGAACTGAAAATTGCGCCCTTCGCCGCCCGCCTCGGTGGAGATCAGCAGCGCCGGCCCCTCGGGGAGACGGAACTGCGCCACTTCGATGTCCCGGCGCTCCGGTGCGAGATCCTCATGGAACAGCCCGGCGCGCGCCCGTCCCTGCCGTTCGATCTCCCCCTTGAGCCGTTCCAGCGTTTCGCGGTGCGCCACGAAGACCAGCGTCTTCTCGCCCGCCTGCTGCCAGCCGGCCGCCTGCTCGACCAGCCAGCGCACCCGCGGATCGGCACGCTCGGCCTCGCCGGCCAGGGCACGGTTCGGCTCGTCGTCTCTGTCCAGCACCGCGGCCAGCGCGGCGGGGGAGGCGAGCGCGCGCACCACGCGGTCCGCCTTGCGCTTCTCCTCCAGCGCATTGGCGGCGGGCAGCTCGCGCATCCGCTGCTCCAGGCGGCGGAGGAGATCCCACCCCGCGCGCCATTCCGGTCCGTCGAGATCGACCGGCGCCGGCACCCGCGGCGGCAGCCCGCCGATGTCCGCCCGCCGCGTCGAGCTGGTGCACGGCGGCAACGGCTCGCGGCGTGAGAGCCGCTCCTCGAAGGCCGCGCCCTCCGGGAGCTCCTCCGGACGCAAAAGCTGCAAGAGGCGGAAGAAGCCGTGCGCGTCGTCCTCGAGCGGCGTCGCGGTGAGCAGCAGCACATGCCGTCCGAGGCCCGCGATCGGCGCCACGGCGCGATAGGCCTCGTTGCCCGGATGCCCCGGCGGCCGCCGCAGGTGATGCGCCTCGTCGACCACCAGCAGGTCGATCCCCGCTTCCACCGCCTGCTCGGTGAGCCGGCGCCGCGACGCCAGCATCTCCAGGCTGACGATCACCCGGCGGTGGACGTCGAACGGGTTGAAATCAGGTCCATGATCGTTGGCCACGTCGGCGAGGCGCTTGGCGTCGAGGAGCACGAACGCCTGGTGATATTTGCGCCACAGCTCGCCGAGCCATTGCAGGGTGAGCGTCTCGGGAGCCACCACCAGCGTGCGGTCCGCCCGGCCGGTGTGGAGCAGCCGGTTCATGATCAGGCACGCCTCCACCGTCTTGCCGAGGCCGACCTCGTCGGCGAGCAGCCAGCGCACCGGATCGCTGTGGCAGGCGCGCTCGGCCGCATAGAGCTGGTGGGGGAAGAGCTGGATGCGCCCGCCGAGGAAGGAGCCGAGCCCGTCGGCTTGGCGGATGCGCAGCAGGCGCAAGCCGTCCACCCGGTTCGCGAAGTCCTCGAACGCGTCGATCTTGCCGCGCGCCAGCCGCTCCAGCGGCGGCAATTCCACCGGCAGCGGCCAGAGCTCCGACGACGCCACCGTGCGGCCGTCCTCCAGCCGGCACCGGCTGTTCTCGCAGTGCTCGACGACGACGATCTCGCTGGTCGACTCAAGCCGCACCCGGCTGCCCGGCCCCAGGGTCAGCAGGACGAGAGCGTCGGAATCGATCGCGAACCCCAGGGTCTGGTCGGCGTCGCGGAAATGGACCAGCACCTGGCGACCGCGCACCTGGCGCACCTCGCCGGGACCGAGGTCGGGATTGAAACGATGGCTGAGGCGGTCTCCGGTCTTCCACATAGAGGCGGGCATTGTACAGATTCCGGGCCACCCTCACCCCCGCCCCTCTCCCGGCTCCCCCCACGCCCCGCCGGGAGAGGGGCCGGGGGTGAGGGCCTCAATCCGCCAGCACCTCCGGTCCCATCGTCGCCAGCACCAGCTTGCGCCACTCCAGGCGCAGGTCCGCCTCGGCGTCGTCCAGGTCGCTGAAGTCGTCGCTGCCGATCGGGGTGTGGGGAGGGTTCAGGCGGGCTTGGCGTCCGTGGGCTTCGAGGGCGGCCAGCTTCGGCACGATCGATTCCAGCACGCGGCCCGGGAACGGCGCGCTCTGACTCTGCAAGCCGCGGCCGGCGACCAGGATGGCGTTCACCAGGGGGCCGCCCTCGCTGGGATCGACGTAGATCTTCGCTTCGCCGAACGCGCCGGCCATCCCCGCCTCCAGCCGGCGCAGGCCATCGGACTCGCCGTCCTGCCGGGTCACCCAGTTCACCAGCAGCCGGCCGCCGGGATTGAGATGGCGCTGCACGGCCTGGAGCGCCTCGCGGGTCACCAGATACCAGGGGACGTTCTCGCCCGCGAAGACATCCAGGAAGATCAGGTCATAGGTTTCGCCGTCGCGGTTGAGATAGGAACGCGCGTCCTCGCGGACTACCCGCACCGAAGCCGGCAGGCCGAACCAGCGCCGCGACGCCGCCTCGATGCGCGGCTCGATCTCCGCCGCGGTGACCGCCACACCGCGCGCCGCGAGCTCCTTGCCGAGCACGCCGCTGCCCAGACCGAGGAGGAGCGCGCTCCGCGCCTGCGGGTGGTAGCGCCAGGAGAGATCGTCGAGATAAGAGGAGAACTCGTATGCCGAGAGACCGGTCGCGAGATCCATGCCGCCCTGGGTGACGCCGTCGATCAGCAGCGCGCGGTAGACGGGCTGGTTCGGTCCCTCCGCCTCCAGCACCTGGATCAACCCCACGCCGCTCTGCTGCCGCTGGACGACGCGGGCCGGCGTGCCGGCGAACAGCAACGTGTCCGGCGGCCGGGGAGCCAGGCCGAGGAGGAGCAAAGCAGCGAACGGCGCGATCGGCGCGGCGGCTTTCCGGCGCAGCGCCAGACCCCACAGCCCGCCCAGGCAGGCGAGCAGAACGCCGGTGCCCGCCAGCGCCAGACGGAGGGGCAGATGGGGGATGAGCACCAGCGCCGTCAGCCAGCCGCCCGCCAGGCCGCCCAGCGTGTTGACCAGGAAGAGCTGGCCCGCCGCCGAGCCCGCGCCGGACTGCAACGCGTCCAGCCGCGAGATGATCAGCGGGCTCACCGCACCCAGGCACCCCAGGGGGATGCCGAACAGCAGCGCCGAGGCGAGGAACGATCCGCCCGCGACGCCAAAATGCGCCGCGGTGGCGCCGAGGACGCCGTTGCGCAGGAACGGATAGAGGCCGAGCCAGATCCCGGCTCCCCAGAACACCGCCGGCAGCTTCCACGCCGCCGGCCGCCGGGTGAGCCAGCCGCCCAAGCCATAGCCCAAGGCGAGAAAGAGCAGGGTGGCGGTGATCTGGGCCGTCCACACGTGCAGCGACGAGCCGAAATAGGGGGCCAAAGCTCGCGCTCCCGCGATCTCGACGATGAGGACGCTCAAGCCTTCCAGGAAGGCGGTGGCCAGCAGGGCCTTTTTCATGGACGGGAGTCTAGCAGCGCCTGCCATACTCCCCGCCATGGTCGTCCTCCTCTGCCCGGTTCGTGGCTGCGGCGAGCCGCTCGTCCGCGGCGCCCGGTCGCTCACCTGCCCGCGGGGACATTCCTTTGACCGCGCCCGCAGCGGCTATTGCAATCTGCTCCAGCCGCAGGATCGGCGCTCCAAAGAGCCCGGCGATCCGAAGGAAGCCGTCCTCGCCCGGCGGCGGTTTCTGGATGCCGGCCACGGCGATCTCCTCCTCGGCGCCCTGCGGGAGATCACCCCAACCGTGCCTGCCGGTCTGGCTGTCCTCGATCTCGGTTGTGGCGAAGGCTTCTACCTGGGCACCCTCGCCGCCGAGCGGCCGATCGAGGGGTACGGTCTCGACATCTCCGCCACCGCCGTCGACCTCGCGGCCCGGCGCTATCCGGATGTCTGCTGGCTGGTCGCCAACGCCGACCGCGTCCTGCCCTTCGCCGGCGCGTCCTTCGACCTCGTCCTCTCGCTGACCGCGCGGCGCAACGCTCCCGAGACGCGGCGGGTGCTGCGGCCGGATGGACGCCTGATCGTGGCGGTTCCCGGGGAGGACGACCTTATCGAGGCGCGCGAGGCGGTGCTGGGGGAGGGGGTGGTGCGGAGCCGCGTCGAGAGCGTCCTGGCGGACTTCGCGGAGCATTTCAACCTGGAGAGCCACCGTACCCTGCGCTGCCGGGCGCCGCTGGACGCCGAGGCCATCCGCGACGCCCTCGCCGCCACCTACCGTGGCGCCCGGGAGTCCGAGCGCCGCCGCCTCGACCAGCTCACCGCCATGGACGTCACCCTCAGCTATGATCTTCTCCTCTTCAGGCCGCACCGCTGAAACCTCTCCCATCTCCCAAACAACGCAGCAAGGCAAGCCACCTTGCCGCATTGCCACCAAACATCGCTGCATGTCCTTCCGAGTTGCTGCATCGCGGCGGGACAACGACTGCCAAGAGCCGGACCATGACAATCGGTACTTCCAAAACGCAGCGACATCCCAGCGCATTGCCGTGCATAGAGTGGTAATGCAGCAACATGCGTCCGCTCTGTCACGAGATCATGGATTGTTGCTGCGTTTCAAATTAACTTTACTATTTTGTCGCTTTGTATTGCTGCGACGTCACTCTGTTTTGCCGCGCCATCATTCGGCTTTGATGCGTTGCCGCTTTGCATTGCTGCGCTGTTGTCTGGCATCGCTGCGATGCAAAGCTGTGGCGCAGCAATGTCACTTGACTCCGCTGCGTTGTCAGCTTGCATTGGGCCAATGCCCGAGTGCAGAGAAGTCTGGTTCCCGAACATCGCTGCAAATTACCTCGACGTCGCCGCGATTCTACGGTGCAATGCAGCGACATCCCGGAGTGTCGCTGCACTGATCCGGCGCACTGAAACAATCTGTCGGGACGTTGCTGCGTTGCACCGGTGCCCTGAAACGATGCCGACTTCTCTGAGTCCCGGTCTGCCAACCTCATGACGTTGCCAACTTGAGCTGAGCCGCCGCCACCGTACGGCGTGAACGTTCGCCCCAAAAAACAAGAGCCCCGATCTCGGCCGGATTGTCTCCGCCGGGACCGGGGCTCTCTCGAGGTCTGTGTCGGTGGCGATGGGTTACCCCCTTGTCGGGGAGCCCGTCCAGCGGCAAACAGACGCCTGGAGGGATCCCCTTATGGGGTCGCCACCTCCGTCAAACCGGGTCTTTGATGCACTGGACCACCTCCTTTCTAGGCGAGTCCCTGAAGGCAGGTCCCAAACCTGCCCAGCTCCGTGGGCCGCCCATTGCCTCGTGAGAGCCGCCGCGCCTTCCCCGACGGTTCGGAGCGCGCGGAACTGAGACGAAACAAAGTTTGGAGGATCGCGGACGGATTGTCAAACCCCTTCCTGTGGTACTGTTTGCCGTCGACTTACGCGAGCGCTGTACCCTTCCCGGACGCTCATGCCTGGACGCTCATGAAAGAAGACTACGTCCGCTGGTACACCCCTCATCTGGAACGGGACCTCGAAATGCTCGTCTTCGGGCATGCCGGCGTCCCCGTCATCGCCTTCCCGACCTCGGCCGGGCGGTACTACCAGAGCAAGGAGTGCCGGCTCATCGACTCCGTCGCTCCGTTCATCGAGGACGGCCGGATCAAGGTCTACTGCCCCGACGGCATTGACGAGGAGAGCTGGAGCAACTATTGGGTGCCGCCTGCCGAGCGCATCAGGGCCCATCTGGCGTGGGAACGGGCGATCCTCGACGTGATCGACCGCGCCTGCGAAGAGACCGGCGCCGCCAAGGTGGCCGTCGCGGGGTGCAGCTTCGGCGGCTACCATGCCGCCAACCTCGCCTTCCGGCATCCCGAGCGCGTCTCCTTCATGATCAGCATGAGCGGCGCCTTCGACATCCGGCAGCTCCTGCACGGCTACTATGATGAGGACTGCTATTTCAACAACCCGGTCGACTACCTGCCGGGCCTGGACGACCCCAAGCTCCTCGCCCCGATCCGCACCATGGGCATCGTGCTCAGCACGGGCGAGTGGGACATATGCCGCGAGGCCAATCTGCGCCTCTCCGGCATCCTGGACCGGAAGGGGATCGCCCACTGGCTGGACGTGCGTCCCGGCGCCGTCCACGACTGGCCCGTCTGGCGGGAGACCTTTCCCATCTACATTTCCAAGATCGTGAGGCTTTGAAGCGTGAAGAAGATCGGCATCCTTTTCGGCCAGGAAGACACTTTCCCGTGGGCGTTCATCGACCGGGTCAACGCCAAGAACGTCCCCGGCATCACCGCCGAGCCGGTCAAGATCGACCAGCTCCGGCAGGGCGAGCCGTCCGGCTACGCGGTGATCATCGACCGCATCTCGCAGGACATCGAGTTCTACCGCGGCTATCTGAAGAACGCGGCCCTGAACGGCACCGCCGTCATCAACAACCCGTTCTGGTGGAGCGCGGACGAGAAGTTCTTCAACAACTGCCTGGCCACCAAGATCGGCGTCGCCGTTCCCAAGACCGTGCTGCTGCCGTCCAAAGAGCGGCCGAACGACACCAACGAGCGGTCGATGCGCAACCTCGCCTATCCGCTCGACTGGGAAGGGATCTTCGAGTACGTCGGCTTCCCGGCCTTTTTCAAGCCGTTCTCCGGCGGCGGCTGGAAGAACGTCTACCGGGTCACCAGCCCGGAGGACTTCTTCGCCAAGTATGCCGAGACCGGCCAGCTCGTCATGATGTTGCAGGAAGAGGTCGTCTTCAGGGAGTACTTCCGCTGCTACTCGATCGACTGCCGCGACGTGCGCATCATGCAGTACGATCCGCGCCAGCCGCATCACGCGCGCTATGTGCGCAACGGTCCGCCGCTCGAGCAGGCGCTGCTCGACCGGGTGCACGAGGACGTGCTGAAGCTCAACCGCGCCCTCGGCTATGACTTCAACACCGTCGAGTTCGCCGTCCGCGACGGCGTGCCGTATGCCATCGACTTCTGCAATCCGGCGCCGGACGCCGACGTCCATTCGATCGGCGAGGACAACTTCGCCTGGATCGTCGAGGCGGCTGCCGCGATGGCCATCCGCAAGGCGCAGGCGCACGTCGAAGGGCGCAACAACCTGACGTGGGGAGAATTCGTCCGCACCTACGCGGCCGAAGTGCGATAAAACACCGCGACCAAGACGCCATGGCTGACGCAAAGCTGTTCACCCTGGGGATCGAGGAAGAGTTCCAGCTCATCGACCCGACGACCCGCGCCCTGCGCTCCCACGTCCAGCAACTGCTGGAGGAGGGACAGGCCATCCTCAAGGACGAGCTCAAGCCCGAGCTCCACCAGTCCGTCATCGAGGTGGGGACGCCGATCTGCGAGGACATCCGGCACGCGCGGGTCGAAGTGACACGGCTGCGCAGCCAGCTCGCGGCGCTCGCCAAGCGCAACGGCCTGCTGATCGCCTCCGCCGGGACGCATCCGTTCTCGCATTGGCAGGACCAGAAGATCACCGCCAACCCGCGCTACAAGGAGATCATCGAGGACCTGCAACAGGTGGCGCGGGCCAACCTGATCTTCGGCCTGCACGTCCACGTCGGCATCGACGACCGCGAGACGGCGATCCACGTCATGAACGCCGCCCGCTACTTCCTGCCGCACATCTTCGCCCTGTCCACCAACTCGCCGTTCTGGCAGGGCCGCAACACCGGCTTCAAGTCCTACCGCAGCAAGGTCTTCGACCGCTTTCCGCGCACCGGCATCCCGGACCACTTCGGCAGCCTCTCCGAGTATGAGAACTACATCAAGCTGCTGATCAAGACGCGCTGCATCGACAACGGCAAGAAGATCTGGTGGGACATCCGCATGCACCCGTTCTTCAACACGCTCGAATTCCGCATCTGCGACGCGCAGATGCGGATCGAGGAGACGCTGGCGCTCGCCGCGCTCTGCCAGGCGGTGACGGTCAAGCTGTACAAGCTGATCAAGAAAAACCTCGGTTTCCGCCTCTACCGCCGGCTGCTGCTCACCGAGAACAAGTGGCGCGCCGCGCGCTACGGCATCTCCGGCAAGCTGATCGACTTCGGCAAGCAGGCAGAGGTGGAGGAGACCTCGCTCATCCACGAGCTGCTCGAATTCATCGACGACGTGGTCGACGAGCTGGGCAGCCGCGAGGCGCTCGCCTATGTCGACGAGATCCTCCTGAACGGCACCGGCGCCGACCGCCAGCTCGAGGTGTGGAACCAGTCGAACGACTTGAAGGCGGTCGTCGACTACATCGTGGAAGAGACCCACCGCGGCCTCGCGCCCGCCTGAGAGCCAGCCGCCATGGATCGAGAGCAGAGACAGGCCTTCAACGCCGCGTTCAGTGAAGAGAGCCACCGTCGGATGCTCGGCGTCATCGAGCGCGAGGCGGGCTTTCCGGCCGACTTCCGGATCAGCGAGACCCCGCTCTTCCTCGACGCGGAGACCACCCGCGAGCTCGTGCGCGCCGGCTGGGAGATCGCCACCGCAGTCACCGATCCCGCCTACCTGGCGCACACCGGCCGCGCCCTGCCGCCCGGCCTCGTCCTGCCGGCGCGGGACGCCCACACCAGCTTCCTGCAGATCGACTTCGCCCTGGCGCTCGATGAGACCGATCGCGAGAACGGCCGGATGGTGCCGCGGCTGATCGAGCTCCAGGGCTTTCCGTCGCTCTACGCCTTCCAGTGGCTCCTCGAGCGCGCCTTCCGCGAGACCTACGGCATTCCGGAGCACCTGTCACCCTATTTCGACGGGTTGAATGAGCGCACCTACTGCGACTGTCTGCGCGACCTCATCGTCGCCGGCGCCGATCCGGAGACCGTCATCCTGCTGGAGGTCGAGCCCGAGACGCAGAAGACGCGGGTCGACTTCGCCTGCACCGAGCGGCTGATCGGCGTTCCCACCGTCGGCCTCTCCGAGGTGATCGAGCGCGGCGACCGCCTCTACTACCACCGCGACGGCCGCGACGTGCCGATCACCCGCATCTACAACCGGGTGATCTTCGACGAGCTGGAACGCAAGGGGCTGCCGCGCGATCTTTTCCAGCGCGAGCACGAGGGGGTCACCTGGCTTGGCCACCCGGGCTGGTACTTCCGCCTGAGCAAATTCGCGCTGCCGTACATCAAGAGCCGGTACGCGCCGCCCGCCTGGTTTCTGAGCGACGTCATCAGAGAGCTGCCGGAGGACCTGGAGAGCTACGTCCTCAAGCCGCTCTTCTCCTTCGCCGGCCTCGGCGTGGAGCTCGGACCGACGCCCGAGCGGCTGCGCGGCATCCGCAACCCCGAAGACTTCATCCTCCAGCGCAAGGTCGACTACGCCCCCGCCGTCGAGACCCTCGACGTCCCCGCCAAGGCCGAGGTCCGCATGATGTTCGTCTGGGACGACAAACTGCGCCTCATCAACAACCTCGTCCGCATGAGCAAGGGGAAGATGATGGGCGTCGACTTCAACCGCGACCTGACCTGGATCGGCGGCAGCCTGGCCTACCACCCCGCCGTCGAATCCTTCCCTCTTTAGACATTCTTTCGGACTTCCTCCGGACTTCTTTCGGTCGCGGGGGCCATGCTCTGCCCATGGTAGAGCACTCTCCTTTCAGCCCGGGGCTGCGCGCCAAGCTCGCCCTCGGTTTCGTCGGCCTCCTGGCCATCCTGGTCGCCGTGGGCGTCGAGAGCATCACCCTGCTCTCCGAGCTGGGGGGCTCGATCGACGTCATCCTGCGCGAAAACTACGCGAGCGTGATCGCGTGCGAGCAGATGAAGGAGGCGCTGGAGCGGTTGGACAGCGGCGCTCTCTTCGCTCTCGCGGGCGAGGCGCAGCAAGGGCGCGACCTCGCGGCCGAGCACCGCCCGCGGTTCGCGGCGGCGCTGCGAACCGAGCTGCACAACATCACCTTGCCGGGGGAGGGGCCGCGGGCGGAGCGCCTGAAGCAGCTCTATGAGTCCTACGGGCCGGTGCTGGAGCGGGTGCTGGCGGCGGAGACTCCGGCGGCGGAGCGGCACGATCTCTACTTCACCAAGCTGTATCCGACCTTCCAGCAGATCAAGTCGACCGCCGACGAGATCCTGCTGATGAATCAACAGAACATGGTGGCGGCGAACAACCACGCCCGCGCGCTGGCGGCGGCGGCGAGCCGTCGCATGGCGGTGCTGCTCCTCGCCGGCACCGCGTTCGCGGGCCTGTGCGTCTTCTTCCTCTCGCGCGCCATTCTCGGTCCGCTGGAGGGTTTGACGCGGGCGGCGCGGGAGATCGAGGAGGGCAATCTCGATCTAACCGTCCCGGTGGCTTCGCAGGATGAGATCGGCGAGCTCGCCGGTGCGTTCAACTCAATGGCCGCCGGCTTGCGGGAGCTGCGCGAGAGCGAGCAGGCCCACCTGCTGCACGGTGTGCGGACGGCGCAGCAGGCGGTGGACGGTCTTTCCGAGGCGGTGGCCGTGCTGTCCTCGGACCGCAAGGTGGAGATGGCGAACCGTGCCGCGACCGAGCTGCTGGGGCTGCGCCCCGGCGAGGCGGTCCCGGAGCCGCACCGCGGGTGGCTCCTGCCTCTGCTCGACAGCGTGGAGTCCGGGCACTTCGAGGAGCGGCGGACCGCCGCCGACGCGGAGATCCGGCTGCCGGGTGTCGTAGACGAGCGGTTCTTCCGGCCGCGTGCCGCCATGCTGCGCGATCAGCACGAGCGTCCGGAAGGGTTCGTCCTGGTGGTGGACGAGGGGACCGGCCGCCGCTTCGCGGGCGCGGTCCACACCGGTCTGCTGGAGAGCACGGCGCGCGATCTCACGGCGGCGCTCTCTCCGGTGCGGCCGGAGCGCCTCGCCGAAATCTCCGCCAACCTCCTGGGAGTGTCGCGCCAGCAGGAATCGCGCGAGCAGCTCCACCTCGCTCCGGTGCTTCCCGGCGACCTGATCGGCGCCGCGGCGCAACAGGTTTCGGCGGTCTATCGGGACAAACAGGTGACCCTGATCACCGGAGTGGACTCCGGGGCCGACCGCGTGCTCGCTGATCGGGAGAGCGTGAAAGTGGTCCTGTTGAGCCTGCTCCGCAACGCGCTCGCCCACACGCCGGAAGGCGGTGTGGTGAAAATGCGGACAGAGCACGCTGACGGCAGAGTGCGTTTCACGATCTCCGACAATGGCGGCGGTATCCCCGCGGAGCAGTGCGACAAGATTTTCGAGCCTTTCTACCAGGTGCCCGGGACCGAAGACCTGGGGGGAGCGGGCCTCGGCCTCGCCATCGCCCGGGACACCGTGCAGGCGCATGGTGGCGAGATTCACTGTGACAGCGAAGAGGGACGTGGCGCGACGTTCTGGTTCACGCTCCTTCTTTATTGATTCTTTCGGACTCCTTGCGGACTTCTTTCGGTTCGGTTTGCGAAGCTACAGGTGTGAGCTGAAGGCAGCCACGAAAGGAAAGATACGACCATGAAAACGAAAACCGCGGTACTCGCCACGATCGTCACGTTGGGTTTGTCCGGCGCTGCGTCGGCCACGCCTTCATCGACCTTCTGGACGCCGATGACGCTCGACATTCAGGGCTACGGCGTTCTCCACTGGGGGGTCGACAACTACTTCACCGTATTCCGGAAAGCGAAGGATGGCGCGGGCTCCTTCCCGACGGACGCCGGCTTGACCGTGGGCATCCTGCCGTTTGACAAGTTCCAGATGGAGGTCGGGGTCGATCTGCTCGAGTCGAGCGACCATCCCTTGTACTGGAACCTCAAGATGGGCAGCCCCGAGGGAGCCCTGTTCAGCGGCTCGCCCGCGCTCGAGGCGGGAATCTTCAACGTCGGGACGAAAAAGAACGTCACCGACTTCAATATTGTCTACGGGGTGGTCGGCAAGACGATCCCCGGTCTGGGCAGGCTCTCCGTGGGACCCTATATCGGCAACTCGAAGACCCTGGTGGACGCGCAAGGGAAAAAAGAGAACAAAGGGTTCATGGCCGCGTTCGACCGTGGTTTCATGCCGGTGAAGGGGCCTGACGAAGCGGAGTTCAACCGCCTCGTGCTCGCGGCCGACTACGCTTCCGGCAACAACGCGCTGGGCGCCGGTGGCTTGGGAATCTATTACTACTTCACCAAAGACATCAGTCTTCTCACCGGTCCGGTCTGGTTCAACGAGGAGGCGATCAACGGCAAGTGGAAGTGGACCATCCAGCTCGACATCAACATGCCCGGATTCAACCGGAAGTAGTGGGAGGAAACATCCATGGACTTCGCTTTCATCGCCCTGACCCTCGTCTTCTTCGGCGCCTCCTGGTGGTTCGTGCGCGCCTGCGCCTCCCTGGAGCCCAAGGAGGAGAAGAAATGAACGGCCTTTACATCCTCGGCCTCGTGGTGACGCTCTTGCTGACCGTCTACCTGTTCGTGGCCCTCTTGAAACCGGAGCGTTTCTGATGACCGCCAACGGCCTGCTTCAGATCGGTCTCTATTTCGTCATTCTGCTGGCCCTCGCCAAGCCGCTCGGCGCCTACATGGCGCGCGTCTACGAGGGCAAGCCGTTCGGCCTCGACCGGGTGCTCGGCCCGGTCGAGCGCGGGATTTATCGCTTGGCCGGCGTGCAGGGAGCAAAGGACATAAAGGACATAAGGGACTTAAAGGACGGGGAGATGGATTGGAAGGAGTATGCGCTCTGTGTGCTGTTGTTCAGCGCCGTGGGCGTGCTCTTCCTTTACGTGCTGCAGCGCGTGCAGGGGTGGCTGCCGCTCAATCCGCAGAAATTCGGGGCGGTGTCGCCGGACTCTTCGCTCAACACCGCCGCGAGCTTCGTGACCAACACCAACTGGCAGGGCTACGGCGGCGAGACCACGATGAGCTATCTGACCCAGATGGCGGGGCTCGCCGTGCAGAACTTCCTCTCGGCGGCCACCGGCATGGCGATCCTGGTCGCGTTCATCCGCGGACTGGTGCGCCGGAGCTCGCAGACGATCGGCAATTTCTGGGTCGACCTGACGCGCACGACGCTTTATATTCTTCTGCCGCTGTCTCTGGTGCTCTCGCTGGTTTTGGTGTCGCAGGGTGTGGTGCAGACCCTGTCGGTCTACAGGACGGTGCCGTTCCTGCAAGCGACGGTTGATGCCGACGGCAAGCCGGTGACACAGCAGGTGGTGGCTCTCGGGCCGGTCGCTTCGCAGATGGCGATCAAACACCTGGGCACGAACGGCGGCGGTTTTTTCAACGCCAATGCCGCGCATCCGTTCGAAAGCCCGACGCCGCTCACCGATTTCCTGCTCGTCCTCGCTCAGACGGTGATCGCCGCGGCGCTCTGTTATACGTTCGGAAAGATGGTGGGCGACACCCGCCAGGGGTGGGCCGTTCTGGCGGCGATGCTGCTCGTGCTGGTGCCGTTCATTGTCTTCGGCTACTGGGCCGAGGCGGGAGGGAATCCACGGATCGCGTCCTTGGGGGTGGCCGGTGGCAACATGGAAGGGAAGGAGGTGCGTTTCGGCATCGCCCGCTCGGCGCTCTTCGCCGCCACGACGACGGCGACCTCGTGCGGCGCGGTCGATTCGATGCACGATTCGTTCACTCCGCTCGGCGGACTGGTGCCGCTGTTCCTCATCCAGTTCAGTGAATCGATCCTCGGCGGCACCGGCTCCGGGCTCTACGGCATGCTGATCTTCGTCATCGTCGCCGTCTTCATCGCCGGTCTCATGGTCGGACGAACGCCGGAATACCTGGGGAAGAAGATCGAGTCGTATGAGATGAAGATGGCCTCGCTCATCGTGCTCATCATGCCGCTGGTGGTGCTCCTCTGCACGGCCGTGGCGGTGGTGATCGAGCCCGGAACGAAAGCGATCGGAAACCCCGGCGCGCATGGCTTCAGCGAGATCCTCTACGCCTTCACCTCGATGGGCAACAACAACGGCAGCGCCTTCAACGGGCTCTCCGCCAACACTCCTTTCTACAACATCACCGGCAGCCTGGCGATGCTCGTCTCGCGTTTCTGGCTGGCGGTTCCGACCTTGGCCATCGCCGGCTCGCTGGCGCGCAAGAAGCTGGTGCCGCCGGGGCCGGGGACGCTGCCCACGCATACACCGCTGTTCGTCGTCTTCCTGATCGGCGTCGTCGTCCTGGTCGGCGCGTTGACCTTCTTCCCTGCGCTGGCGCTCGGCCCGATCGTCGAGCACCTGCAGATGCTGGCGAGGCCGTGACCATGTCCAAACGCAAGATGTCGCTGTTCGATCCCAAGATCCTCGGCCCGGCGGTGATCGATTCGTTCCGCAAGCTCGATCCGCGGCTGATGATCCGCAATCCCGTGATGTTCGTGGTCTACGCGGGGAGTTTCTTGACCACGGGTCTTTGTGTGCAGGCGCTCGTCGGCACCGGAGAAGCCCCCGCGGGCTTCATTCTGGCTGTGGCGCTCTGGCTCTGGTTCACCGTGCTCTTCGCCAACTTCGCCGAAGCCATGGCGGAAGGGCGGGGCAAGGCGCAGGCCGCGGCGTTGCGCCAGACCCGCCGTGCCACCACGGCGAAAAAGCTCACCAGCACTGATCGCAACGGTCCTTCGAATTCCGTGCCGTCCACCGATCTCGTGCGCGGCGATCTCGTGCTCGTCGAGGCCGGAGGGACCATTCCGGGTGACGGCGAAGTCGTCGAAGGCGCGGCCTCGGTGAACGAGAGCGCGGTCACCGGCGAGAGCGCGCCGGTCATTCGCGATAGCGGCGGCGACCGCAGCTCGGTCACCGGCGGCACCCAGGTGCTGTCGGACTGGCTGGTGATCCGCATCACCGCCAACCCGGGAGAAACCTTTCTCGACCGCATGATCTCGCTGGTCGAAGGAGCGAAGCGGCAGAAGACGCCGAACGAGATCGCCCTGTCGATCCTGCTGGCCGCCTTGACCCTGGTCTTTCTGATGGCGACCGTCACTCTGCTGCCGTTCTCGTTGTACAGCGTGCACGCGGCCGGGCAGGGGACGCCGATCACGGTCACCGTTCTCGTGGCGCTCCTCGTCTGTCTCATTCCGACCACCATCGGCGGTCTCCTGTCCGCGATCGGCATCGCCGGCATGGACCGCATGATCCAGGCGAATGTGATCGCAATGTCCGGCCGCGCGGTGGAAGCCGCGGGCGACGTCGACGTCCTGCTGCTCGACAAGACCGGCACGATCACGCTCGGCAACCGGCAGGCCACCGAATTCCTCACCGCCAACGGCGTGACGGAGACCGACCTAGCCGACGCCGCGCAGCTCTCTTCGCTGGCCGACGAGACGCCGGAGGGGCGGAGCATCGTGGTGCTCGCCAAGGAGCGCTATCAGCTCCGCCAGCGCGACATCGAAGCCCTCGGCGCCCACTTCGTTCCGTTCACGGCGCAGACGCGGATGAGCGGCGTCGATCTCGACGGCCGCAAGATTCGCAAGGGCGCCGCCGACGCGGTCGAGGCGTTTGTGAACGCCGAAGGCGGCGCGTTTCCCGCCGACGTGCGCACCAAGGTGGACACCATCGCCAAATCGGGCGGCACGCCGCTGGTGGTGGCGGACGGGCAGCGGGTGATGGGGGTGATCCATCTCAAGGACATTGTCAAAGGTGGCATCCGTGAGCGTTTCGCCGAGCTGCGGAGAATGGGGATCAAGACGGTGATGATCACCGGCGACAATCCGTTGACCGCCGCGGCGATCGCCGCCGAAGCCGGGGTCGACGATTTTCTCGCCCAGGCGACGCCGGAGACCAAGCTCAAGCTGATCCGCGATTATCAGGCCGGCGGGCGATTGGTGGCGATGACCGGCGACGGCACCAACGACGCACCGGCGCTCGCGCAGGCCGACGTCGCGGTGGCGATGAATTCCGGCACGCAAGCCGCCAAGGAAGCGGCGAACCTGGTCGATCTCGATTCGAATCCAACCAAGCTGATCGAAACCGTGGAGATCGGCAAGCAGCTCCTGATCACCCGCGGCACGTTGACCACGTTTTCGATCGCCAACGACGTCGCCAAATATTTCGCCATCATTCCGGCGGCGTTCGCCACCACCTACCCGGTGCTCCGCCGGCTCGACCTGATGCATCTCGCGAGCCCGCAGAGCGCCATTCTATCGGCGGTGATCTTCAACGCATTGATCATCATCGCGCTCATCCCGCTGGCGCTCAAAGGGGTGAAGTTCCGCCACGCCACCGCGTCGCGACTGCTCCGCGATAATCTTTTCATCTACGGCTTCGGAGGGGTGGTCATCCCCTTCGCCGGCATCAAGCTGATCGACCTCCTCCTGCGGGGTCTGGGGCTCGTCTGATCATGAGACATCTTCGCGTCGCTCTCCTGCTCTTCCTCGTCTTCACCCTCCTCACCGGTCTGGTCTACCCTCTGCTGGTGACCGGGATCGCGCAGATGGTCTTTCCGCATCAGGCGAACGGCAGCTTGACGGTGCATGGCTCAGAGCTGATCGGCCAGCCGTTCAGTGATGCGCGGTACTTCTGGGGCCGTCCGTCCGCGACCTCGCCGTTTCCCTACAACGCCGCCAATTCCGGCGGCTCGAACCTCGGGCCGACCAATCCCGATCTCGTGAAACGGGTGACGGCTGACGTCGCCCGCGTGCGGGCCGGCCATGGGGACACCGAGAAGGTGCCGGTCGATCTCGTCACCACCTCTGCGAGCGGGCTCGATCCGCACATCAGCCCCGCCGCCGCCTACTGGCAGGTGGACCGTGTCGCCGCCGCCCGCAAGCTCGATCCCGGCGCTGTGAAGCGTCTGGTCGACGAGCACGTCGAAGGGCGCCAGCTCGGCGTGCTGGGCGAGCCGCGGGTCAATGTTCTTCTGCTCAATCTGGCGCTGGAGAAGGCCGGGGGCGGACAATGAAAGATGCCCGTCCCGATCCCGACGCCCTGCTGGCGCTCGCCCGTGACGAGGAGGAGCGGGCACGGCGAGGCCGGCTAAAGATCTTCTTCGGCGCCACGGCCGGGGTCGGGAAGACGTTCGCGATGCTCCAGAGCGCTCAGGAGCTGGGGCGGCGCGGCGCCGACGTCGTCGTGGGTTGGGCCGAGACGCACGGCCGCAAGGAGACCGAAGCGCTGCTGCCGGGGCTCGAGATCCAGGCGCCGCGCAGTGTGGAGCACCGCGGCATCACGCTGCGCGAATTCGACCTCGACGGCGCCGTGCAGCGCCGGCCGGCGGTCCTGCTCGTCGACGAGCTCGCCCATACCAATGCGCCCGGCTCGCGGCATGCCAAACGCTGGCAGGACGTCGAGGAGATCCTCGCCGCCGGCATCGAGGTGTGGACCACGGTCAACGTCCAGCACCTGGAGAGCCTGAACGACCTGGTCGGCAAGATCACCGGCGTCGCCGTCCGCGAAACCGTCCCGGACTCCTTCTTCGACCGCGCGGATCAAGTCGAGCTGGTCGACCTGCCGGCCGAGGAGCTGATCAAGCGGCTGGAAGAAGGAAAGGTTTATGTTAGCGAGCAGGCCGAACGGGCGGTGGAGAAGTTCTTCCGGCCCGGCAACCTGATCGCTCTCCGCGAGCTCGCGCTGCGCAAGACCGCCGAGCGGGTGGACGCGCAGATGCAGCGCTATCGCGCTCTGCACGGCATCGCCGAAACCTGGCCGGTGGCCGAGCGCATCCTGGTGGCGGTGTCGTCCGGGCCCACCGCGGCGCGGCTGGTGCGCGCGGCGCGACGCATGGCCGAGCTGCTGCGCGCCGAGTGGCTGGTGGTCTACGTCGAAACGCCGGCCGAGACCCGCCTGCCGGAAGCGGAGCGCAACCGCGTCTGGCAGACTCTCCGTCTCGCCGAATCCCTGGGAGCGGAGACCGCCGTCCTCTCCGGCGAAC
This sequence comes from Thermoanaerobaculia bacterium, assembly GCA_036264355.1. Taxonomy (GTDB): domain Bacteria; phylum Acidobacteriota; class Thermoanaerobaculia; order Multivoradales; family UBA5704; genus UBA5704. Next base: position 12,142 of record DATARD010000312.1, on the reverse strand, counting down.
GTCCGGCCGAGGAGATCCTCGACTACGCCCGCCGCCGCAACGTCTCGAAGCTCGTCGTCGGCAAGCCCATCCACGCGCGCTGGAAAGACCTCCTCTTCGGCTCCGTGCGCGATGAGCTGGTGCGCGGCAGCGGCGGCATCGACGTCTACATCCTCTCCGGCGATCCGGACGAAGGCGTCACCGTCCCCAGCCCGCGCCGCCGTGAGTCGCCGGCCCTCTCCTATCTCCTCGCCGCCGGAGTGATCGGTCTCTGTACCCTCGTCTGCGCCTTCCTCGCGCCGCGTTTCGCGCAGACCAATCTCGTCATGGTCTACCTGCTGGGCGTCGTCGCCACCGCCGCCCGCCTCGGCCGCGGGCCGTCCGCGTTGGCCTCCGTCCTCTCCGTAGCCGCCTTCGATTTCTTCTTCGTGCGTCCTTACTACACCTTCGCCGTCTCCGACACCGAATACCTCTTCACCTTCGCGGTCATGCTGATCACCGGTCTGGTGATCTCCAACCTCACCGTCCGCCTCCGCCGCCAAGCCGCTATTGCCCGCGAAAGGGAGGCGCGCACCGCATCGCTCTACGCCATGAGCCGCGACCTCGCGGCAGCTCCGGACGAAGCCGCGATCCTGGATGCCGCCACGCGCCACATCAGCGCTGTCTTCCTGAGCCAGACGCTCCTTCTCCTTCCGGACGAGCGCGGCACCGTGGTCGAAAAGGCCGGCAAGAGCGTGACCTATCTCCTCGACACCCGCGAGCAGGCAGTCGCGCAGTGGGTCTTCGACCACGGCCGCCGCGCCGGCAAGACGACCGACACGCTCCCCGCCGCGAAGGGCCTCTACATCCCCCTGAAAACCTCGCGCGGCATCGTCGGCGTTCTGGGAGTCCATCCGGCGGATCCGCAGCTCTTGGTATCCCCGGAGCGGATGCATCTGCTGGAGGCGTTCGGGGATCAGATTGCGTTGGCGGTGGAGTAGGATAGACACCGTATTGAAGGGTCTTTTCAGTCCTTCGGAGGGTGCCAGCCGACCGAAACCCATGCGCGGCGGGTTTGGACCAATGACGATCGGTTGAGATTCAGAGCAACAACGGTCGCTCTTCCGATCGATGTCAAGCCGACGATCCGGTCCCCTGATTCGGTCCACGCAAAGTGATCGCGCCAGACCTGGTGCCGCGGGTTGAAGAGCGGAACGAGCCCACCTGAGGCGGAGTCGAAAACCACGACATGGGTACCCTTGTAGCTGTTGCAGAGAGAGCATGCCAACCAGAGGTTGGTCTCCTCCGTTCGTCCGCCGAGAGCGGTAGGGAACAAGTGCTCGATTTCGAGGGGTGCGCCGACGAGATGCTCAGGAGTGAGGCAATAGCCACACCGATGGCGGGCCTGTGCCTCGACGAGAGCCCGCAAAGCTCTGGGGACGTGCGCCGAGGTCATTCCCCGGCGCGCATGAAAGAGAGGTCGCGACCGCGGTCTCTAAGCAGCTTGGCCGCAGAGGCCCGGACGAGAAGAGTGCGCTCATAGAGCCGAAGCAACCGGGAGGCTTCGGCCATCTCGTGTTCGTTCAGGCCGGTGGCCTGTCGCTGCCAGTTGAGCTCCTCCAGGCGGGTCGCCAGGGGCTCTGGCATCCGACTGACGGCGGCCTGACGCAGATCGCCGTCGCCGAGCAGCGAGAGATGTGAAACCGCGTCCTCGAGATCCGGCGGCAACTCGTCCGATAGAGGGATGGCGGTCGCCACCACGTCAAGGAGCTCGGCTTCGACCGTGCGGTGCGCTTCGGCTGCACGGTGCTCGATCTGAGCGTACAAAGGACCCGGAAGCTGGAGAGTGACGACTCTGGCGCTCATCCTCACCATACTACCCCAAGACTGGCACGCAAGTTGCCTCTGCTCCTAGGCATGCAGATCGGCAACGCCTGGAACCTCCTGACCAGCAAGCTCATCGGATGGGGCCGGGCGATCATCCTTCAGCTTCCCAATCTGGCTGTCGCGGTGGCGGTGGTCGTCGTCTTCTGGCTGGTGGCACGGCTGGGGCGCAATCTGGCCAGGCGCCTTCTGCACCGTGTTTCCCATAGCGAGCAGGTGACCTGGCTGGTCTCCCAGACTGTCTTTCTGGCGCTCTTCACCGCCGGCGCCTTCATGGCCCTGGGCATCCTGGGCCTCCAGAAGACGGTCGCCTCCCTGCTCGCCGGCGCCGGCATCCTCGGCCTCGCTCTGGGCTTCGCGTTCCAGGACATTGCCACCAACTTCATGGCCGGCATCTACCTGTCGGTGGAGCACCCGTTCCGCCGCGGGCACATGATCAAGACGAAGGACTGGCTTGGCGTCGTGCAGCACGTCTCGCTCCGCTTCACCGAGCTCCTGACGCAGCAGGGCGAGCTCGTGCTGGTCCCCAACAAGCATGTGTTCGAGAATCCCATCGTGAACTACACAACCTATGGGAGCCGCCGGGTGGATCTGAGCATCGGCGTGTCCTACAGCGACGACCTGGAGCAGGTGCGGCAGGTGGCGCTCGCCGCGGTCGACGGGATTCCCGGGCGGGTGGCGGACAAGGAGGCGGAGCTGTTCTACGACCAGATCGGTGACAGCTCCATCACCTTCAACCTCCGTTTCTGGATCGAATTCAAGACCCAGAAAGACTACCTGCGGGCGCGCAGCGAAGCGATCGAGCGCATCAAGCGCGCCTTCGAGGACCACGGCATCACCATCCCGTTCCCCACCCAGACGCTCGATCTCGGAGACAAGGCCAGCGCGGCGATCGCCCGCGAGCTGACGGCGGCCGGCAAGGAGTCGGAACCGCGGAAGCGGTGATCACAGCCGTTCGAGCTGTTCGATCGTCCGCTCGTTGCGGACGTTCCCGGTGTTGAGCGTCGTGGCGGGCTCGAAGAGGAGGACGTGGGTCTCTTCTTCGGCCGACGGGCGGTGCTCGACGCCGCGCGGCACGACGAGCATCTCTCCCTCTTCAAGGACGATGTCGCCGTCGCGCAGCTCCATCCGCAGACGCCCCTTGATCACCAGGAACAGCTCGTCCTCGTCGTCGTGGCGGTGCCAGATGAAGAGGCCTTGGAGCTTGGCCAGCTTGACGGCCTGGCCGTTCAGCTCGGCGATCAGCTTGGGGGTGTAGTGCTCGTGGAACAGCGAAAGCTTCTGGGCGATGTTGACTTTCTCCATGGCGAGAGCATATCTCCCCGGGTGGAGCTTGCAACACATCGGCGAGATCCGGCGTATTGACCAGCGAGACGGGAGATCATGAAGAGCATGACGAGAACGCGAACGATGTTTCTGACCGGAGCCGTCCTCCTGATGGCGGTGCTGGCGCCCGGTCTTGCGAGAACGGCCCGGGCTGCCGGATCGGCAGGCTACGACGTGAAGCGCGATCCGGCGGCGGATGTGCGGGCGGCGGTGCAGGTGGCGCGGACGAGTGGTCAGCGCATCCTTCTGGAGGTGGGCGGCGAGTGGTGCAACTGGTGCCATGTCCTCCAGGACCTGGTGACGAGCGACAAGGAGGTGGGCGCCCGGTTGCGCGAGGGGTTCATCCTGGTCAAGGTCAACTGGAGCCCCGAGAACGAGAACACCCGGTTCTTGAGCGCCTATCCGCAGATTCCGGCCTATCCCCACTTCTTTGTGCTGGACAGCAACGGGACCTATCTCTGGTCCCAGTCCGGCGCCGGCTTCGTGAAGGGGACGGGCTACGACCGCACCAAATTCCTCGCGTTCCTCAAGAAATGGTCTCCGGCGTCTCCCCAAAAGAAGAAGTAGCCACGGATCGGAGGGCGTGCCATGGAGCTGGTCATCGAAGGTGTGGGCAAGCGATACAAGGGGGATTTCTGGGGATTGCGCGGTTTCAGTCTCAAGCTGGAGCCTGGAGTTCTGGGGCTGCTCGGCCCCAACGGCGCGGGGAAGTCGACGCTCATGCGCATCCTCGCCACCATCACCAAGCCGACCGAGGGACGGGTGCTGTGGAACGGCGATGATATCGCCCGCTCGCCCGACGGATTGCGCTCGGTGCTCGGCTACCTGCCGCAGGACTTCGGCGTCTATCCGAACCTCACGGCGGAGGAGTTTCTGGAGTACCTGGCGGCGGTCAAGGGGCTCGATGGCGGCGTGGCACGGCGGCGGATCGGCGAGCTGCTCGCCCTGGTCAACCTGACCGACGCGCGCAAGAAACCGCTCGGCGGATACTCCGGCGGCATGAAGCAGCGCATCGGCATCGCGCAGGCGCTGCTCAACGATCCGCGGCTGCTGATCGTCGACGAGCCGACGGTGGGTCTCGATCCCGAGGAGCGGGTGCGTTTCCGCAATCTGCTCTCCGAGCTCTCCGGCGAGCGGATCGTCATTCTGTCGACCCATATCGTGTCGGACGTCGAGGCGACGGCGAATGAGATCGCCATCGTCGACCACGGCCGGCTGCTGACCCATGCCGAGCCGGAGGCGCTGCTGCGCGGCGTCGAGGGACGGGTGTGGAATTGGGTGCTGCCGAGCGCCGATCTGCAAGCTGCCCGCGAACGCTGGAAGATCAGCAACACCGTGCGCCGCGCCGACGGCGTGCATGCGCGGGTGGTCTCGCCGGTGCCGCCGGCTGCGAGCGCAACGCCGCTCGTGCCGACTCTGGAAGACGCCTACCTTGCGGTCTTGGAATCCGACCGATCCGTCGGATCCGTCCGATCGGTCGGATCGCCTTCAGCGGCGGTGCGGGAGGTTGCATGAACACCTCCCGTGTCCTCTGGCACATGCTGCACGCCGACTTCCTGGAGCGGGTGCGGCGTTACAGCTTCCTCGTCACCCTCGCCGCCACCGTGTGGCTGGGTTATCTGGTCGGCAGCGGCAAGCTCGGCCTGTGGATCGGCGGCGCCCGCGGCGTCTTCAACTCGGCCTGGATCGGCACCGCCATGGCCCTGGTGATCAACACCTTCCTGGCTCTGTTCGGCTTCTACGTCGTCAAAGGCTCGGTGGACCGCGACCGCAAGACCGGGGTGGGGCAGATCCTGGCCACCACGCCGCTCGCGAAGCCGCTCTACACGCTCGGCAAGGCGGCCAGCAACTTCGCCGTCCTGGCCAGCATGGTGGGCGTGCTGGCGGTGGCTTCGGTGGTCATCCAATTCACGGCGGGGGAGGATCCTCACGTCCATCTGGCGACCCTTCTGATGCCGTTCGTCTTTCTCTCCCTGCCCCTGATGGCGCTGGTCGCGGCGACCGCCGTGCTGTTCGAGACGACGCCCGGCCTGCGCGGCGGATTCGGCAACATCGTCTGGTTCTTCCTCTGGACGGCGGGGCTGGCGAGCGGGATCGGCCGGCCCGACACCAACGACCTGATCGGCTTGGGCCAAGTCTACGGCAATCTGATGCGCGCCTTCCAGGCGAATTTCGGAACGGTGCCCAAAGGCTTCGTTCTCGGCGGCGTCGAGCACCAGGAGCCGGTCAAGACGTTTCTTTGGAACGGCCTCGACTGGACGGTGAGCGCGGCGGCCGGCCGTATGATCTGGGCCGTCCTGGCGGTGGGCGTTGCCTTCCTGGCGGCTCTCTTCTTTGACCGCTTCGATCCGTCGCGAGGCGGCCTGCGGCGGCAGACCGGGGCCGCCGGCACGAACGGCGAGCTGATCGAGGTGAAGCCGCCGATCGCGGCGCGTCCAGAGCCCGTCATCCTGACTCCCATCCCCTCAGGAGGAACAAGCTTCCGCTTCCTTGCGGTTCTCCGGGCCGAGCTCAAGCTCGCGTTGAAGGGGCAGCGCTGGTGGTGGTACGCCGGAGCGGCGGGTCTCTTCATCGCCGGTCTGGTCAATCAGCCGCAGGCGGTGAAGGAGATCGTCCTTCCGCTCACCTGGATCTGGCCGATCCTCGTCTGGTCTCCCCTCGGCACACGCGAGTCGCGCTTCGACACCGGCGGACTGCTCTTCTCCTCCGCCCGGCCGCTCCTGCGCCAACTCCCGGCCACCTGGCTCGCCGGAGTGCTGCTGGCGATGGCGACCGGCTCCGGCGCAGCGGTCCGTTTCCTCGCCGCGGGCGATCACACCGCTCTTGGCGCCTGGCTGGTGGGCGCCCTGTTCATCCCGACGCTCGCGCTGGCTCTGGGCGTCTGGAGCGGCACGAGCAAGCTCTTCGAGGTGCTCTACCTGGTGATCTGGTACATCGGCGCACTCAACCACGTCTCGACGCTGGACTACCTGGGAGCATCGAAGACCGGCGCGGCGGAAGGAATGCCGCTGATCTTTCTGGGACTCACCGCGGCGCTGGCCGTGGCCGCGGTGGCGGGGAGGAAGAGACAGTTGATGGGGTAGGGTGCGCTGTGCGCACAAACACAACCGGTGCGTGGAGCGCGCACCCTACACGATCCGCGGGAACGGCTCCGCCGCCATCTTGCGGGAGATCAGCATGGCGACTTCCAGTGCCTGCTCGTAGTTCAGACGCGGGTCCACCTGGGTGTGGTAGGAGCGCTGGAGGTCTTCTTCGTTGAGGCCGCGGGCGCCGCCGACGCATTCGGTGACGTTCTCGCCGGTCAGCTCCAGATGGACGCCGCCCAGGTGGGTGCCGGCCTGCTGGTGGAGGTCGATGGCTTGGTCGAGCTCGCCCAGGATGGCGTCGAAGCGCCGCGTCTTGTAGCCGCTCGCGGTCGACTCGGTGTTGCCGTGCATCGGATCGCAGACCCAGAGGACTTTCCTCTTCGCCTGTTGCACCGCGTGAAGGAGAGGCGGCAGGCCGTCGGCGATCTTCTTCTGCCCGAAGCGGTGGATGAGGGTGAGGCGGCCGGGTATCCGGTCGGGATCGAGGATGCCGATCAGCTCCATGAGCTTCTCCGGCGTCGTGGCAGGACCGACTTTCACCCCAATGGGGTTCGCGATGCCGCGGAAGTACTCGACGTGCGCGCCGTCCGCCTGGGCCGTGCGCATGCCGATCCACGGGAAGTGCGTCGACAGGTTGTACCAGCCCGGCCGCCGCGGCACCTTGCGGGTCTGCGCCTGCTCATAGTAGAGGTGGAGGCCCTCGTGGCTGCTGTAGTAGTCGACCCGGCTCATCGCGCCGATCGGCCGGTCGGCCAGGGTCTCCAGGAAGAGGAGCGAATGGCTGATCGCCGCCACCAGCCGCTGGTACTCCTCGGCGTGCGGTGAGTGCTTCACCCAGTCGAGGTCCCAATACTCGGGATGGTGGAGGTCCGCGAAGCCGCCGTCGATCAGGCCGCGGATGAAGTTGAGCGTCAGACCGGCCCGCTCATAGCCGCGCAGCAGGCGCTCGGGGTCCGGCGTGCGGTCGGCGAGCGTGAAGGGCGGACTGTTGATCAGCTCGCCGCGGTAGGACGGCAGGGACGTGTCCCCCCGCTTCTCCATGTCCTCGCTGCGCGGCTTGGCGTACTGGCCGGCGAAACGCCCGACGCGGACCACCCGGCGCTGCGTGCCATGGATCAGCACGAGGCTCATCTGCAGCAGGATCTTGAGCTTGTTGGCGATGATGTCGGACGTGCAATCCGCGAAGCTTTCGGCGCAATCGCCCCCTTGCAGGAGGAACATCTTGCCTTCCGCCGCCTCGGCGAGTTGCGCCTTCAGGTGCTCGATCTCCCAGGAGGTGACGAGCGGAGGCAGGCGCGACAGGTCCTGCATCACCTGCTCCAGATGGGCGGTGTCCGGGTACGTGGGCTGCTGTAAAGCAGTCTTCTGCTGCCAGGAAGTGGGGCTCCAGTCGAGGCTCATGGTGACCGAGAACTGTACACCAGAAGACCTCCTGTAAGATCCCCCCTCATGGCTGACGAAGAACCGCTCCTCCCCTCGATTTCCGACCTCATCGACCGTGCTCTCGAGAGGGTTCCCGATGTCCACCGTGGACCGGTCATGGAGTCTGTCCGCGCGCTCAAGGAGATGCTGATGGAATCGCGTCCGCCGAAGCTGATGATCGTGGGCCGCCGCGGCGCGGGGAAGTCCTCGCTGATCAACGCCATCTGCGGCGGGCCGGTGGCGGCTGTGGGCTCCGTGCTCTCCACCACCGGCCAGCCGACCTGGTACACCGCGCGCAGCCCGCGCGGCGACCTGTGGGTGCTCGACACCCGCGGCCTCGGCGACAGCACGCAGCCCGAGTCGGCCAACTTCCGCAACGCTCTGGACGAGATCCGCGCCGCCCTGACCAAGGACTTTCCGGACGCCATCCTCTTCCTGGCCAAGGCGAAAGAGGTGGACGCGCACATCGCGCAGGACATCGCGAACGTGCGCGAGATCCGCCAGTTCCTGCACAGCAAGCACCGCTATGACGCGCCCGTGGTGGCGGTGGTCACCCAGGTCGACGAGCTGGATCCGAAGCGGATCGAGCCGCCGTACGAGAACGACACCAAGAAGCAGAACATCCGCACCGCCGTCGAGGCGGTCGAGAAAGCGCTCCGCGACAACGGGATCGCCCTCGCGCGGGTCATTCCGGTCTCCGCGTACGCGGAATACGGAGAGGACAGCCGGCGGAGCTACGACAATTACTGGAACCTCGAAGACCTGGTCGAATACCTCGTCGAGGTCCTGCCGCAGAGCGCCCAGATGCAGATGGCGCGGCTCTCGCGGCTCAAGAGCGCGCAGGCCAAAGCCGCCCGCAAGATGTCCGGCGCCGCCGCCACCATCGCCGCCGGCATCGCGGCGACGCCCATTCCGGTGGCGGACATCTTTCCCATCACCGCCCTCCAGGTCGGCCTCATCACCGGCATCGCCTACGTCTCGGGCCGCGAGCTCTCGCGCAAAGCCGCGAAGGAGTTCCTGGTCGCCCTGGGAGCCAACCTGGGAGCCGCCTTCGCGCTCCGCGAGCTCGCCCGGGCGGTGGTCAAGTTCGCCTTTCCGGGCGGTGGAGAAGTCATCTCCGCCGGAGTCGCCTTCGCCGGCACCTGGGCGCTCGGAGAGGCCGCCATCGCCTACTTCGTGGAGAACCGCACGATCGAGGAGGCGAAGGCGCGGTTTCAGCGGAAGCGGAAGGGGGCGGCGGGGGAGAAGGAAGGGGATTGAGCCAGGGAGTGAGCCATCCACCCAGGGCGGCCACACAGGGTGCCTGACGGCATCCTGTGGACCGCCCCTACGGAGGATCTACGAAGCCAGCTCCTGCAAGACTTCAGGATGCAGTCTGGCGACCTTGATCAGTGTCTTTGCCGCACCCGAGGGCGCTCGGCGCCCTTGTTCCCAGTCCTGTAGCGTGCGGACCGAGACGCCCAGCAGAGAGGCAAATGATGCTTGGGAGAGGCCTGAGCCCAAGCGGGCCTCCGCGATGCCGGACACTTCGGGCGTGTGCACGCGGCCACGCAATCCGGCTTTCATCTCGCGAACGGCCTGCAGGAGCTGCGTTCCCAACTCTTCTCCGGTTGTAGCGAGCTTGGCTTTCCTGGAATCCTTAGCCATGTTCAATTTCCTCCTTGATTTGGCGCAAGGTGTGAGCCGGGATGTTCTCGGACTTCGATTTTGCGTACAAGATCAGAAGCCAGATCTCCCCAGCGGAGAGCCGGTTGAAATAGATGACGCGTACTCCTCCGCGTTTCCCGCTCCCTGCTCTGCTCCACCGTACCTTGCGCACACCACCTGAGCTCGGAACGACCTCGCCGGCCTCCGGGTTGGCCGCGATAAACGACACGAACGAGCTGCGCTCCTCCTCCGTCCAATAGCCGTCGGCGAGCCGCTGGAACAGGGGGGGCTCGACGACGGTGTACATGGCTAGACTATACGGCTTTGCCGTATGAACGTCAACTACGCCAGCCGCCGACCAAAGAGGATGCGCTTGTGCTCTTTCTGAGCCTGGGAGAGGTGGAGGTCTCGCTCCCAGGGTCAAGGATTTGATAGCTTGCGTGCCATGAAGAGCCTGTGGAACGACGAAGAGGCCGCCCGGTTCGCGGCGGAGGGCGGGGAGCTGGGGTTGCGCGTCTATACATCGCGGCTGCTCGGTCGCGACAAGTCGCTGGTGCTGCATGGCGGCGGCAACACGTCGGTCAAGATCCGCGAGCGCAATCTGGTGGGCGAGGAGGAGGACATCCTCTATGTGAAGGGGAGCGGATGGGATCTGGAGACGATCGAGGCGGCCGGATTCGCGCCGGTGCGGCTGGATCACATGGTCCGGCTCGCCGGATTGGAGGAGCTGTCCGATCCGCGGATGGTCAATGAGATGGTGACCCACATGACGCGCAGCTCCGCGCCGCCGCCGTCGGTCGAGACGATCCTGCATGCGATCCTTCCTCATCAGTATGTTGATCACACGCACGCCGACGCGGTGGTGACGATTACCAATGCTGCCGGCGGCGGGCCTGGCGGCGAGGCGCGGGTGCGGGAGATCTGGGGCGATTCGGTGGTGGTGATTCCGTACGTGATGCCGGGCTTCGATCTGGCGCGGTTGTGTGCGCGGATCTTCCCGGCCCAGAAAGGACCGCGGACGATTGGCATGGTCCTGTTGCAGCATGGCATCTTTTCGTTCGGTGCGACGGCGCGCGAATCGTATGAGCGGATGATCGATCTGGTGAGCCTCGCGGAGGAGTATCTGGCGAGCAGGAACGCGTGGTCATTGCCGGTGCCGCCTGCGGTCGTGGACAGCGCACCGTCCTCGACGACGATCGCCACAGTACGGCGGGATCTGTCGCGTGCGGCGGGTTTTCCCCTGATCGTTTCCTCGCGGCGGGATGCGCGGAGCCTGGCGTTCGCGCGCCGGCCGGATGTCGGGGTGATCGCTCAGCAGGGACCGGCGACGCCGGATCATGTGATCCGCACCAAGCGGTTTCCAATGCTGGGACGGGACGCGGCAGGCTGGGCGGAGGACTACCGGCGGTATTTCGCGGAGCATGCGCCGCAGGCGAAGGAGCCGAAGACGATGGTCGATCCGGCGCCGCGTCTGGTGCTCGATCCCGAGCTCGGGCTGCTCGCCGCCGGCCGGCGGGCCACGGACGCGGCCGTCGCGGCAGAGATCTATGAGCACACGATGGACGTCATCGAACGCGCCGTCCTCCTCGGCGGCTGGCAGGCGTTGCCGGAGCGCGATCTGTTCGACATGGAATATTGGGATCTGCAGCAGGCGAAGCTCAAGAGAGCGGGCCAGCCGCTGGTCTTCGCGGGCGAGGTCGCCCTGGTCACCGGCGCCGCGTCGGGGATCGGCAAGGCGTGCGCCGCCTCGCTCCTCGCGCGGGGCGCGGCGGTGGTGGGGCTCGACGTCAATCCGGCGGTGGTGTCTCTCCACGACCGGAAGGATTTCCTCGGGATCGCGGGCGACATCACGGACGAGGCCGGTGTCCGGCGCGCCCTGGCCGCGGCGGTCGACGCGTTCGGCGGGCTCGACATGTTGATCCTGAACGCGGGGATCTTTCCGCCGGGCCGCAAGCTCCACGAGCTGGGATCCGACGAATGGCGGCGGATCTTTGCGATCAATCTGGATTCCAATCTGTCACTTTTCCGCGAGGCGCATCCGCTGCTGGCGCTCGCTCCGAACGGTGGACGCGTGGTCGTCATCGGCTCGAAGAACGTGCCGGCGCCCGGTCCCGGCGTCGGCGCCTACTCGGCCTCCAAGGCGGCGCTCAACCAGCTCGCGCGGGTGGCGGCGCTGGAGTGGGGAAAAGACGGCATCCGGGTCAACGTGATCCATCCCAACGCCGTCTTCGACACCGCCATCTGGAGCGCGGACCTGATCGCCTCGCGGGCCGCCGCCTACGGCCTGGACACCGGCAGCTATCGCCGCAACAACGTCCTCGGCGTCGAGGTCACCAGCCGCGACGTCGCCGAGCTGGCAGCCGAGATGTGCGGCCCGCTCTTCGCCAAGACCACCGGCGCGCAGGTGCCGGTCGACGGCGGCAATGAACGGGTGATCTGACGGCCAGGTGATCTGACGGCCTACATCGTCGCCCCGACGCCGTCCAGCAGCCCCGAGCAGTGGCGGCGTTCGAGGAGGACGAGGCCGGGGAGAAAGTTCCAGGCCGCGGTGTCGAGCACCAGGGAGGGCTTGGAGCGGCCGGCGCGGTAGAGGCGCCAGGAGTCTTTGGACATTCCGAAGCGGAGCGTTTCGGCGAAGGGAGCGAGCTCCGGCTCCATGCGGCCGTGCCACCGCCGGCGCGGGTAGACGATCCCTTCGCGGGTGATGCGGACGCCGCCGATCCAGGCGATGCCGTGCGCCGCGGCGGCGCCGGCGGCGAGCTTGTCCGCCACGGCGGCGGCGGGCCGGCCGAGGAGCAGGCGATGGTTCTCCTGGGTGG
>DATARD010000254.1:0-26341 GCA_036264355.1 Thermoanaerobaculia bacterium | reverse complement strand
GAGCTCAAGGTCTCCGCGAGCCGATGCTGCGGCTCCGTGAGATCGCTGTGGAGCAGCAGGTCGGCCATCCCCAGGACGCCGTTCATGGGAGTGCGGATCTCGTGGCTCATGGTGGCCAGGAACTTGCTTTTGGCCCGGTTGGCGGCTTCCGCCCGGTCGCGCGCCTCGGCGAGCTCGAGCTCGACCTGCTTGCGGTCGGTCACGTCGTAGTTGATGCCACAGAAGAGCTCCGGCAGGCCCTCGCCGCGGCCCACCGCGAGACCGTCGCCCACCAGCCAGCGGATGCCGCCGTCCGGCCGGACGATGCGGAACTCGTTCTGGCTGCGGCCGAAGCCGGACATCTGCAGCTCCGTCTCGGCCCGCAGGCGTTCCCGGTCGTCCGGGTGCACGAGCTGCAGGAAGGTCTCGACCGATTGATCGAAGCGGTCCGGCGCGAGGCCGAACAGCTCCAGTTGGCGGGCGTCCCAGGCGAGGCGTCCGGTCACCACGTCCCACTCCCAGGTGCCGATCTTTCCCGCCTCCAGGGCGAGGCTCAGACGGCTCTCGGCCGCCCGCAAGGCTGTCTCGGTTCGCTTCTGGGCGGTGATTTCGGTGGCGACGAAAAGCGCTTCGGTGATCTGCCCGTCGCGGATGACCGGGACACAGCGCGCCAGGAACCAGTGCTCTCCCATCCGCACCTCCCGCGTGGTGCCCTGTCCCGTCGTGAACAGGATCTCCAGGACCTGGAGCTGCCGCTCCACCTCCTCGGGAGGGAAGAGCAGCGCCACGTTCTGGCCGATGGTCTGTTCGGGCGTCATCTCCGGCACCGTGCGGTTGATGTAGAGAACGTCTCCGGTGCGAGATAACAGGATATTGAAATCGGGTGAGCACTCGAGGAAGGCGCGGAACCGCTGCTCGCTTTCGCGCTGCGCTTCCTCAGCCTTGCGGCGCGCGGTCACGTCGACCTGAACGACCAGGAGATGCGAGATCCGCCCCTCTCCATCGCGCAGGGGGCGCACCGTCAGCTCGCTCCAGAGCGGGCTCCGGTCCCGGCGCTCGCCGAGGATCTCGCCGTGGAACGCGAGCCCCTCGGCCAGTGCGGCCCGCAGCTTCCGGACCGTCTCCGGATCGCTCCGGGGTCCCTCCAGGAAGCTCGCGCCGTACCGCAGGACCTCCTCCAGTGGGTAGCCGGTCAGCTCGCACGCCGCGCGGTTCGCCGACACGATGGGGCGGCCCGGCCGCCGGGCGTCGAGCAGAAGGACGCCCACCGGCAGAACGTCGAGCAGGCCGAGCCCGAGCGGCCCTCCCGGGGAGGCGACCGGGTTGGCGAGGATCTCGCGTTCCCAAAAGGGTATCTCTTCGATCGAGTCGATCGCGTTCATGATCACATGATCAAGCATTATCCGCCGGCGCGGCAGAACAACGAGATGTTGCTCGTTAGCTGTCAAGTGCGCGTCAGAGCGGTAAGCGGGACATGCGGGAGCAGGGCATGAGGGGCTCCGTGCCACTCCGCGCTCTTTACTTCTGCCGTCCGATGCAACAAACTGAGATCGATTCCGTAGATTGATCTGCTCGTCTCCAGACTGCCGTCCACGTCTCGGTGAGGCTTAAGCTCCTGGTGTCTCTTCGGTCCGGTCTGGAGGGTTGTTTGTTGTTGTCTGTCTGGGTTGGACAGGGGGATGAGAATGAGAAAATCTCCATTTTGGGGACAGGGGTGGTGTGTTTTCGCTGCGTTGGGAATGGCGCTGGCCGCCTCGCTGGCCGGCGCGCCGCTCCTGGCCGATGGCGATGCGCAGGCCGTCTTCGTGGCCGACCACGATCATGTCTCAATCCTTGAGCTGACAGGAAATTACGATCGCAATCTGTCGAACGGCGACCTCAATATCGATCCGCGCGCGGCGGTCGCCCGTGAATTCTTCCGCACTCATCCGGATGACTATGATTTCGTCATCGTCTTCACCGGCTTTTCGTTCAATCTCCAGGATCCGCAAGGCGGCGGGGGCGAGGTCAAAGCCTTCTACACCGGGGTGCGGAACGGCGTCCAGGGGATCGGGATTCCGCAGTTCGACAACGGCTCCGCGTTCGGCAGCGCGGCAAAGCTCCAGGGCTACGTCGACATGGCGGCCCTGTCGAGCTACACCACGAACCCGCTCGCTCCCGATTTCGAGCAGACGCTCCTCATCATGGCGCATGAGGTCCTGCACCAGTGGGCGGCTCACGTGCGGTTCCGCCAGGCGGACGGCGCGCTGTCGAGCGCGCTGCTTGGGGAGAGCGCATCGCACTGGAGCTTCCTGCTCGATACGAGCGCCTCGGTGCTCTACGGCAACCAGTGGCGCGACAACGGCGACGGCACCTTCACCTCGACCGGCCGGCTCAAGTTCTTCAGCCCGCTCGACCTCTACCTGGCGGGCTTTCTGGCGCCCGAGGAGGTGCCTCCGTTCCGGTTGATCGACAGCCCCGGCACCGATCCGGCGCGGCTGCCGGAGACCGGTGTGACGGTGAGCGGCCAGGCGCGCACGGTGCGCATCGAGGACGTGATCGCGGCCGAAGGGCCGCGGGTGCCGGCGGCCGGCGCCGCGCCGCACGACCTCCGCGCGGCCTTTATCTATCTCCTGCGCCCGGGGCAGACGGCCGCCGCGGAGGACCTGGCGGCGATCGAAGGGGTTCGGCGCGCCTTCGAGACGCGGTTCTCAGTGTTGACGGGCGGCCGGGGCGTGCTGCGGATCTATCCCGCCGGGCAGTCCGACGGCGCGCCGGGCGACCCGGTGCCGATCGATCCGGGGACGCCGGGGGCCGGGTCGGTGGACGTCACGCGGGCGCTCGCCTGGCTGCGCGGCCGCCAGACGGCGGCGGGTGCCGGGGACCCCAAAGGATACTGGGAGGACACGTCCGCCACGCGCAGCCGCGATACGACGGAAGCGCTGGCGGCGCTGACCGCGTTCGACGCGTCGTTCCCCGCCACGGACCGCGACCGCGCGGTGCAGTGGCTGGCGGCGCGCCTGACGGCGAACACCGACGAGATCGCCCGCATCGCTCCCGCCCTGGTGAGTGGCGCCGGCACCGCCTCGGCGGACTTGCGGGCGAAGCTCCGCGCGGTGCAGAACGCCGACGGCGGCTGGGGCCTCGCGGCGGGCTATGGCAGCGATCCGCTGGACACCGCGCTGGCGGTGCTCGCTCTCTCCGGCGCGTCCGACACGCCGGCCGCGGCGCTCGATCAGGCGTCGGCCTATCTGGTGGCGCGGCAGGGGGCGGACGGCGGCTGGAGCAACGTCGCCGGGGGCGCGAGCCGCGGCAGTGTGACCGCGGCGGTGTTGCGCGCGCTCAAGGCGGCCGGCAAGCAGGACGCGGTCGCCGAGCGTGCCCTCACCTGGCTCGCCACCAAGCAGAATCCGGACGGCGGGTTCGGCGACAGCCCGAGCACCGCCCACGACACCGCCGACGTGTTGCAGGCGGTGATCGAGCTCGGCGCCGCGGCGCGCATCCGCGCCGGCGGCGCCGTCTCCTATCTGAGCGCCGGGCAGACGGCGGAGGGGAGCTGGGAGGGGAGCGCCTACACCACCGGCCGCGTGCTGTCGGCGCTGCGCCGTTCCGGCTTTCCCAACTGGCGCTTCACGGGCGCCGCCCAGGTGAGCCCGGCGCAGCCCAAGGACGGCGAGCGGGTGACGATCACCGTGACCGTGGCCAACGACGGCAACCTGGCCACCCCCACCGGCGTGCTGCGTCTCTATGAGGGAGATCCCGGCGCCGGCGGGACGGCGTCGGGACCGGACGTGGCGGTCCCGCCGCTCGCGCCCGGCCGCGGCGTGACGCTGGCGCTCGATTGGGACAGCCTCGACCGGCCCGGACCGCGGACCCTGGTGGCGGTCATCGATCCCGACCAGACGGTCGCCGAGCTGTCGGAGCAGGACAACCGCCTCGCCGTGACCGTCAACGTGCAGCCGGCACCGGCGGGAGTGGATCTGGCGGTGAGCGCCGCGGGGATCACCATCTCGCCGGCGCAGCCGGCGACGCTGCCGGTGGAGCTCGGCATCACGGCGGTGGTGCGCAACCTCGGGCACGCCGCCGCGGGGCCGGTGACGGTGCGCCTGTGGAAGGGGCCGGCGACGACCGGCGTGCGGATCGCCGACGTCGTGGTCAACCTGCCGGACCGTTCGAGCGCCGCGGCGAATTTCGTCTACACGCTGACCGCCGCGGGCACCACCCTGTTCACCGTCCAGGTCGATCCCGACAACCAGATCGCCGAGGCGGACGAAGGGAACAACCAGGCCGCCGCCACGGTCTCGACGGTGAGCCAGGCCGACCTCGCGGTCACCGCGGCGGATCTCCAGATCGCCGGGCCGGCCTACCTGGGCAACGACGCGACTTTCCAGGTGGCGCTGCACAACCGGGGCACGGTGGACGCGCCGAGCGTCCGGGTCCGCTTCTCGATCGTGGACAGCGGCGGCGGGACGGTGATCGAGCTGCCGGATTCGGGGACGGTGGCGCTCAGCGCCGGCGCGACCCTCAACCGGACCGTCGTCTGGCGGGTCGACCGCAGCGGCTCCCTGAGGCTCCGCGTGGAGCTCGATCCCGACAACCAGGTCGACGAGGCCGACGAGACCAACAACACGGCCGAGCTGGCCTTCACGGCGGGCGCGGTCGACGTGCCCAACCTGGCGGTCGCGCACACGGATCTGACGTTCACGCCGAACCCGGCGCGCGAGGGCAAGCCGCTGACCATCGCGGCGGTGGTGCGGAACACCGGCGGCCAGCCGGTTCCGGCCGGCGCCGAGGTGGGGTTCTACGACGGCGATCCGCGGCAGGGCGGGCACCTGATTGCGACGGTACAGACCCTGCCGGAGCTCGCTCCCGGCGCCGCGGCCACGGTGAGCGTTACCTGGGACCGCTATCCGGACAGCGCGAGCCGGGTCATCCATGTCGTCGCCGATCCGGCGAACCACATCGCGGAGCTGCGCGAGGACGACAACGACGCTTTCGAGACCGTGACCGTCCTGAGCCTCCCCGACGCCGAGATCTCGCCGGCTTCCTTGCTGCTGACGCCGGCCGTGCCGGCGCCCGGCCAGGCGGTGACCCTCACGGTGACCGTCGCCAACCTCGGGCAGCAGGAGATCGCCGGCCTGGTGGTGCGCGCCTTCGACGGCGACCCGGCGCAGGGAGCGCCGCAGCTCGCCGCGGATCAGACGATCGCGCTCCTGGCCGGCGACAGCACGGCGCAGGTCACCTTCGCCGCGACCCTGGGAGCCGGCGCGGGAGCGCGCCCGCTGGTCGTCGTGCTCGACCCGGACGGCGCGGTGGACGAGGCGTCGAAGGCGAACAACACGGCCCGCCTCGACGTCGCGCCGCACGACGGCGACTTCTACGTCACCGAGCGCTACTTCTCGCCAAACGGCGACGGAGTCAAGGACACGACGCGGTTCTTCTTCCGGGCGCCGGCCGGTGTGGTTCCGGCGGCGGTCGAGGCGGTCGACGCCCGCGGCCGGGTGGTGCGGCGGTACGCGGGCGGCGATCTCGCCGCCGCCAGCTTCGAGTGGGACGGCCGGGACGACCGCGGGGTGATGGCGGCCGACGGCGACTACCGGCTGCGCCTGGTCGACGCGCAAGGCAAGGAGATCGGAGCGGCCGTCACCACTCTCGACACCGATCATTGGCCGCTCTTCCGCGCCTTCGGCACGCCCTTCGCGGCCTACACCAACCTCACCTGCGATGCAATCAATCCGGCCTATTTCACCTGGAGCGACGACGAGAGCTGGCTCTTCTTCGAGCTCAGCCCGGCGACGCCGGGGTATCCGGCGGGCATCTACCGGGTGACCGGCAACGGCGGCGACGCCAGCCAGATCCTTCCCGACGCGCTCGATGGTCCGATCGTCTCTCCGGACGGCAACCAGGTCGCCATCCGGCGCGACGGCGCCCATTTCGGCGAGCCCGCGGCGTTGTGGCTCGCCAACGCCGATGGTAGCGATCTGCGGCAGATCGCCGACAGCGCGGGCAGCGCCCTGTTCGCCGCCGGAGGCCAGAGCCTGCTCGTGGTCACCGACGGTGGCTTCGCGCTGCAACGGGTGCTCCTCGACGGTTCCGCGACGACTCTGCTCAGCGACCCCGACGGCGGGCTCGCGGTCGAGAGCGTCTCGCCGAGCCGGCGCCGGCTGGTGCTGGCGCAGGGCGAAGATCTCGTCCTGCTGAATGTCGATTCGGGGGCGACGGCGATCATCGGCCAGCACTTCCCGGGAGACGACGACACGCAGCGCCTGGCCTGGACGGCCGACAGCTCCCGACTCGCCCTGGTGGAGGAGGCCACCGGCCGCGTGCTGGTTTTCGACGGCGGCGACGGCCATCAGATCGGAGCCTGGACGGTCCCGGTCACCGAGATGGCGGACGTGCCGGAGTATGCAGCGCTCGACGTCCCTCCGGCGGGCACGGGGGCAACTCTCTCCTCGCTCGGCACCCCGGCCTGGTCGCCGGATGGCACGGAGCTCGCCCTGAAGGCGCTCTACAACGAAGCCTCCACAAACTTCGGCAGGATCCTGCGCCTCGATGTCAGCGACGCTGGCGATGCTGGCGGCGGGGCGTTCTCGACCATCGCCTGGCTGGCGCCGCAGAGCGTCAACAACACCGCGGGACTGCGCGGCAAGGCGCTCGATCCCGAGACCGGTCTCCTGCCGTTCTCGTTCGCCACCGGGGACATCGTGCTGTGGGCACGCGACGAGCGCTCCCTGCTCTACAACAGCGCGGAAGCCGCCTGGGTGATCGACCTCGACGACGGGAATTCGTTGCGCGCCGTGCCGGACGGCAGCTTCGCCACCGCCAGGCTCAACTACGCCCGCTTCGGGCCGACCGGCCGGCGGCTCCTCTTCGACAGCAATCGCGACGCGGCGAACCCGCAGAGCCCCTGCCACGGCCGGGGAGCCTCCGATCTCTTCGCGTTCCAGTCGCTGCTCAACCTGACCGCCGACCTGCGCCCGCGGCGCAGCGCGACCGAGGGCGGCATCCTCCTCGAAGGGAGCGCCTCCGACCTCAACTTCGCGCGCTACACGCTCGAATACGCGAGCACCGCGGCGCCGGGCGATTGGCGGCCGATCGGCGCTCCGTCGGAGACTCCGGTCATCGACGGCCGTTTCGCCACCTGGGTGCCGCCCGGCCCGGGCTCCTACTTCGTGCGATTGAGCGTCGAGGACCTCGCGGGCAATACGCGGCAGAGCGTGCAACAGGTCTCGTTCGCCGACACGCCGAGCATTTCGGCGTTGACCATCGCGCCGGCCTACATCTCGCCGAACGGCGACGGCGTGCAGGACGAGGCGGTGATCCAGTATCGCGTGCTCGCGCCGGTCCATCTGGAATTCCAGGTGTTCAACGAGGCGGGGGAGAAGGTGCGGACGATCCAGCGCGACCACGGCACGGTGGGAATCGACGTCTCCGTCTCCTGGGACGGCCGCGACGACGCCGGCCTGCCGGTCGCCGACGGCTTCTACCGCATCACGGTGCAGAGCTACGAGCTCTTCGTCACCGTCGACCGCACGCCGCCGCAGGTCGCGCTCAGCCTGTCGAGCGCCCGCGCCTGCGCTCACAACGTGGTCGTTGCCGAGTCGGTGGCCTCCTTCTCGGTCGACGAGGCGAACCCCGATCTCAAGGAGAGCCTGGAGACCGGTCCCGGAGCCAATCCCGTGGTGTGGAGCCCCTTGCTGATCCAACTGCTGCGCGCTCCGGGAGTCGGCAGCACCCGGCGTAACGGATCGCTCCTCCTGTCGCTCGATCAGGTCGTCGATAACAGCTTCCGCCTGGTGGCCCGCGACCTGGCGGGGAACCGGACGGTCGTCAACGCGCAGCAGGTGCCCGAGGAGCTGATCCTCACCGGCTTCGGGACGCACCGCATCGGCACCGACGGGCAGCCCGTGCCGCTCTCGCCCTTCGCCTGCGTCAACGCGAGCTTCAGTGTGGAGAAGGGGCTGGCGCGCCTCGCGATGTCCGAGACGGTGCGTACCGACCTGGCGCAGTTGCTGATCGAAACGCAGGCCATTCCGATTCTCAACGGCCAACTGCGTCCCGACCTCCTGGGCGACCAGGCGTGGACCGCGGCGCCGGTGACGGCCTACTTCCCGGCGCAACCGGTGGGCGCCGGCGTGCCGCCGACGCAGATGGAATTCCTGTGGGACATGAACGACGTCCGGGCGGGCGTGGTGACGGCGGTGCGGGTGCGCGGCGTGGACTTCCAGGGGCGGCAATTCCTGTCGCAGACCTTTACCCTGGCGACCGACGGCGTGGACTTCCGGGGCGTGCTGTCGAAGGACGACCTGGCGAATCCCACCCTGAGCAAGCTGGTCGCCGAAGCGGGGCTCGACCCCGACCGCGATCTGATTCTCTGGGGCAGTGAGTCGATCGCCGATCCCATCGCCCGGATCACCCTGCTCGCGAGCAGCGGCCAGGATCCGCGCTACGCCATCCCGCGCTCCCTGCCCGCGGTGGCGGCGAGCGGCGGTTATTTCATCTTCAACCCCACGGACTGGGTGTCGTGCACCGGCTACAAGGGCCTGGTGATCGTCGAGACGGCCGCCACGGCCGGTGGCCCCGGCCGCACGCTCCGCTCGTCGGAAGGTTTGCTCGCGTTGCCCTGTCTGTCGCTCGACCTGCAATGGCAGCCGGTGTCGGTGGGGGAGTGCAACAGCGCGCGGCAGAGCACGCGGCGCACCGTCGTGCTCACGCCGCAGTCGAAGGACGGCCGGCAGCTTCAGCTCCTAACCCTGTCCGGGCCGGACGAGAACGGCCACGACGGCGTCCTGTTCAGCATCACCCGGCCGGAGAGCGGCAAGAGCTACGAGGTGACGTTCGACCTGACGCGCATCCCCGAAGGGATCTACGCGCTGACCGCCCGCCTCACCAACGTCGACGGTCAGGAGGTCTCCCTGCATGGCAGCATGGGGCCCCACCTGGTGGTGGACAACACGCCGCCGGTCCTCGCCATCACCTATCCGCTCCAGGGGCAGAAGGTCTGTGGCGTCGCGGGACAGGACGGCCACAGCACGATCCAGGTGCAGGCGCGGGTGACGGACGCGGGTGGTTTCGCCGCCCTCTTCACGGCGCAGCCAGGAGACGGCTCCGAAGCGCCTCTCCAGATCACCGGCGGGAATGGGTGCCTGCTGATCGAGGGCGGCGGCGTCGCGGTGGTGCGGACCTTCTGCGATCCGAAAGCGCCCCTCTTGCAGACCGCGCTCACGACGACTGGGGCGCAGGGGCTGACCGGGACGGTGGCGGATTTCACCGGCGACGTCACCTTGCGTCTGCGCGCCGTGGACAACGGCGGCTTCTACCGTTGCACGGAAAGCACCTTCACCTTCGACGGCACGGTGGAAGGTATCCGGGTGGCCGCCGACCTGCCGGTCTTCTCGCCCAATGGCGACGGCTTCCTCGACACGGTGAGCCTGTCCTACCAGGCCGCCGAGCCGACGACGGTCGATGTTGAGGCCCTTCCCGCGGACAAAGGCTCCATCTTCGATCCCTGCCCGGTGACCGGCGCGGCGGTCCGCCACCTGGAGAGCGGTCTCTCCCTCGCCGCCGGCGGCAGCTCGCGGTGGGACGGCAAGGGAGACGACGGCGCCGTGGTCGGAGACGGAATGTACCGGCTCGCCGTCACCTTCACCGACGGTTGCGGCAACCGCGCCGTCGCCTATGCCTGCGTCCAGGTCGACACCACGCCGCCCACGGTCTCCCTGGCCTATCCACGGCCCGGCGACCCGCTGCCGCTCGTCGTCGAGGTCCAGGGATCGGTCAGCGATGCTCATCCCGACACCTTCACGGTCGATTTCGGTGCCGGCTCGGAGCCGGCGACCTGGGGGCAGATCGGCAGCGGCACCGGCGAGCACCTCCAGGAGGTCCTGGCCGCCTGGAACACCTACGGGCTCAGCGGCGACTTCACGCTCCGCCTGCACGCTCGCGACAAGGTGGGCAACGAAGCCCAGACGCTGGTCCCGCTGTCGCTCACCGCGTCCACGGCGCTGATCACCGATCTCCAGGCTGTGCCGCGCCTCTTCTCGCCGGACGGCGACGGCAAGCGGGAGACCACGGCCGTGCGCTTCGGGCTGGGGGTCGACGCGCGGGTGGACCTCACGATCGTCGATACCGCCGGCCATGCGCTGCGTTCGCTGCTGACCAACGAGCCGCTCGCCACCGGTGCGGTGGTCCGCGCCTGGGACGGCGCTCTCGACGGCGGCGCTCCGGCGCCCGACGGGGTCTACCGTGTGCAGCTCGTCGCGCGCCAGGCCTCCAATCTGCTCGTCACCGAGCGCCAGGAGGTGACCGTCGTCCTCGACCGCACGCCGCCGCGCATCGCCATGACGCGTCCGGCGGGCGGTTTCGTCCCGGCCTCGGGCGCGATCACCGGCTCGATCGAGGACGCCAACCCGGCGAGCTATACCGTCTCGCTCACCGACAGCCCGGATGCGCCGGTCTGGACGGTGATCGACAGCGGCACCCTGAGCCGGACGGCCTACACCTTTGGCAGTCTCCAGGGGTTGAAGGAAGGGGCCTGGGCCCTGCGCGTCGAGGCGACGGACCAGGGGGAGATCCACAGCGAGCAGGTGATCCCGTTCACCATCGACAACACCGCGCCGCGGGTCACCCTCACCAACCCCGCGCCCGGCACGGCCGCCCTGGTCCTCGGCGCGGCGCGCGGCGCGCTCGACGTCCGCGGCGGCGTGGCCGAGGACCATCTCGACTCCTGGCGCATCGAAGTGGGAGCCGGCGCGGCGCCGCAGAGCTGGACGCAACTCGCCCAGGGCACCACCGTGCCCACCGCGCCAATCCTCTTCTCGTGGACTCCGTCCGGCCTCGCCGATGGCGCCTACACCCTGCGTCTGGTGGCGGTCGACAAGGCCGGCCTGACCGGCGAGGCGCGCGCTCTGGTCACCATCGACAACACGGCGCCGGTCGCCCGCCTCACCGCTCCGGCGGACGGCGGCTACGTCACCGCGCCGATGGCCGTGACCGGGACCGCGAGCGACGCGCACCCGCTCGACTACCGGCTCGCCGCCGCTCCCGCCGGCTCGGCGCTGTTCACCGAGATCGGCGGCGGCTCGGCGAGCGTCGAGGCGGGCGCCCTGGCGCAGTGGTCGAGCTTGCCGCCGGACGGCGCCTACACCCTGCGCCTCAAGGTCGTGGACGCCGCCGGCAACGAGGCGCAGGCCGTCGCCGCGGTGACCGTCGACACGCAGCCTCCGGCGGCGGTGCAGGGCCTGACCGCGATCCTCGCCGGGCGGGACGTCCAGCTCGCCTGGCATGCCAACAGCGAGAGCGATCTCGCCGGCTACGCCGTCTACCGCGACGGCGTGCGGCTGAGCGCGCAGCTCCTGACCCAGGCGGCGTACGTCGACCATGGCCTCGCCGAGGGGACCTACAGCTACACCGTCCGCGCGTTCGACCGCGCGGGCCAGGCCGGTCCGGCCTCGGCGCCGGCCGTGGCCGCCGTCGACGTGACGGCGCCCGAAGCGCTGATCCAGAAGCCGGTGGCCGGCAGCCGGGTGAGCGGTCTGGTGGACGTGCGCGGCACCGCGCACAGCGGCAACGACTTCAAGGAGTACCGCGTCTACGCGAGCGCAGGACCGGGGTGGCAGCTCTTGCGCAGCTCGCCGCTGCCGGTGGTCTCCGACCTCCTGGCGCAGTGGAGCACGCTCGGTCTGCCGGAAGGTGCCGCGTTCACCCTCCGCCTCGAAGCCGAGGACGTGCACGGCAACGTCGCCACGCAGCAGGTCACCGTCACCGTCGACAACCAGCCGGCGGCGGCCCCGACCGGCCTCGCCGTCACGCTCAACGGCGCCGACGCCGCGGTGCATTGGAACGCCAATGCCGAGCCTGACCTGCGCGGCTATCTCCTCTATCGCAACGGGCGGCTCGCCAACGCGACCGGGGCGGTGATCGGCGACCTCATCCCGTACCTCCTCACGACGCCTGCCTACACCGATGCGGCGCTCCCCGACGGCTCGTTCACCTGGGAGGTCTACGCCGTCGACCAGGCCGGCAACCTGAGCGCGCCGTCGGCGCCGGTCACCCTGAGCGTCGACACCCATGCGCCGCACGCCGTGATGGCGAAGCCGGCGGACGGCGCGCGGGTGGAGGGGAACGTCTATCTCCTCGCCACGCTGGCGGACACCGACGTGGCGCGCGTGCAGTTCCAGGTGAAGGCCGCCGCCGCCGCGACCTGGACCAATGCCGGAGGCGCGATCAACGCCGCGCCCTGGGAAACGGTGTGGGATCCGAGCGCTCTGCCCTACGGCCAATATCAGATCCGTGCCGTGGCGACCGACCGCGCCGGCCAGACCGATCCGGACCCGGCGGCGATCACCATCAGCCACACCGACCTCACCCGGCCGCCGGCGGTGAGCAGTCTCACCGCCCGCGTCGACGGCGGCACCGTCCACCTGTCGTGGACCGCGGTGACCGCGGCGGACCTCGCCGGCTATCAGATCGACCGTGCGGGCACGGACGGCGTGCCGTCCCGGATCACGCCGTCGGCGCTCTCCGCGACCGCCTATGACGACAGCGGCCTGGCCGACGGCACCTATGTTTACACCGTCAAGGCGGTCGACCAGACCGGCAACGAGTCCGATCCGTCGCCGGCGAAGACCGCGGTGGTCTACACGCCGCAGTTGGATCAGCCCTACACGCCGACGGTGGAGAAGAGCATCGATCTCACCGGCACCGGCGGCACCGGGGCCGCCGGTGCGACCGTCTCCGGTTCCGTCGGGGGCGCCGGCAACGGCCTGCTGCCCGCGGCGACCGCCGACGCGCAGGGGCATTTCACCGTGCACGGCGTCGCGCTGGGCGCCGGCGACAACACGCTCACCGTCCGCCTGCGCGACGCGGCGGACAACCTGAGCAAGCCGGCCGCGGTCACGGTGCTCTCCGGCGATCCGCCGGCGCGGCCGACGGGCCTCGCCGCGTCGTCGACCGGCACGCCGCCGCCGCCCTATGCGGTCAGCCTGTCGTGGAACGCCAATGCGGAGCCCGGCCTTGCCGGCTACCGCCCGTTCCGCGACGGCACGCCGCTGCTCGCGGAGACCGCGGCGAGCGGTTCCGACGTCACCGGCGTCGAGGCGTCGTCCGCCTCCGACAGCGCGCCGGCCGCGGTCGACGGCGACCTCGGCAGCGCCTGGTGGCCGGACTCGACCGGCAACCAGTGGCTCATCGTGCATCTGGCGGAGCGCCGCTTCCTCTCCGGAGCTGGCTTCGAGTGGAACGAAGCGCCCGCCGACTTCGACCTCGAGGGCTGGGACGGCCGGCTCTGGGTGCCGCTCGCCCGGGTGCGCGCCAACAGCGTGACGGAGAACCTGCTGACCTTCGCGCGGCCGTACCTCACCGACCGCGTGCGCCTGGTCATCCTGCAGAGCGATGACGGCACGGCGAACGCAAGCAGCCTCTTCGAGCTGACCTTGAGCCACCTGCCGCTGGTGACGGGTACGTCGGCCGCGGACACGGTCGCCGACGGGCGATACGCCTACACGCTGACCGCGGTCGACGGCCATGGGTTCGAGAGTGCTCCCTCGGCCGCCGCGCCCCTGGCGGTCGGAGACCTGACGCCGCCCGACCCGGTGACGCTCTCCGGCTCGGCGGACGGCGCCGACGCCGTGCTCACCTGGTCGGCCAGCCCGTCGCCGGACGTGCAGCGCTACGACGTCTACCGCGACGGCGCGCGGATCGCGGCCGTTCCGCTGGCGGATGGTCTGTCATACCGCGACGCGCGGCGGCCCAACGGCGTCTACCGCTACAGCGTGCGGCCGGTGGACGCCGCCGGCAACGCGGGCGAGCCGTCGAACGAGGTGCAGATCGCGGTCGCCGTCGAGCTGCCGGCCGCGCCGGCCGCGCTCAGCGTGACCGCGGTGCCGACGGGCGGCGCCCTCGATATCGCATGGCAGGCATGGCAGCCCGGCGCGGGAACGGCTCCCGCGGGGTACCGGCTGGTGCGCGGCGCCACCGCGGGCGGTCCTTACGAGACCGTCACCACCCTCACGGCGACCACTCTGCGCGACACCGGGCTCACCAATGGCAAGCAGTACTTCTATGTCGTCTTCGCCCTCGACGCGTTCGGCAACGCGAGCGCTCCGTCGGCCGAGGCGAGCGGAGTACCGGCGGATACGCTGCCGCCGGCCGTGCCGGTCCTCCATTTCCCCGCGCGGACCGGGGAGCACCGTACGGCGCAGTCGCCGGTCGTCCCGGTGATGGGGACGACGGAGCCGGGGGCCGCGGTGACGCTCAGCCAGAACGGCGTCACCGTGGGCAGCAGGACGGCGCTCGCCGCGGACCAGGTCGACGCGGTGGCGGGCCTGTCGGACATCCCGGCGGCGCCCCTGCTCTCGCCGGACGGCCGGTATCTCTGGCTCAACGTCAACGGAGCCGGCTCGCTTTACGACTTCGCGACCGGCAGCCGCAAGCCGGTCGACGTGACGACCGTGCCGCATTGGACCGCTGATGGAACGGCTCTGGTATATGGCGAACAGGGAGTCATCCGTGCCTACACCGCGAGCGACGGCTCGGTGCGCGACCTGGCGGCCGTCGACGGAGCGGAGGTGGTGATTCCGTCGCCGGACGGCAGCCGGTTTGCCGTGCTGGCTCAGCCGAGCTCCGGCGGCGGCGGGCTGTGGCTTCTGAACCCGGCCACGGGAGACCTGCACCTGCTGCGCGACAACCTCGGGACGTTCAATAATTCCTCGATCCGCTGGTCACCGGACGGTAGCCGTCTGGCGTTCGTGGCGACCAGTCCCTCCCAGCAGGTCGCGGTGGTCGATCTCGCGTCCTTCGCCGAACAGGATGTGGACACGGCCTACACCGACGTCGACTGGTCGCCGGACAGCCGCGAGATCCTGCTCACGGTGGCCGCCGATGGAGCTGCTCAGGTGGCCCGCTACAGGCTGGCCGACGGCCGGACGACCCAGGTCACCCAGGGTCCGCTGGCTCATCTGAATGGCCGCTGGTCGCCGGACGGGCGTTCGATCGCCTCCATGACCGGCGACCGGAATCTCGTCGTCCAGCCGGTGAGCGGCGGGGAAGAACGCCTGCTGCCCCTGTCCCAGGACTTGATCGCGTTCGACTGGGTTCAGGGCGGTTATCTCATGACGGCGGGGAGCGCGGTGCCGCAGCGGCTGGCGCCGGCGGGTCTGTTCGTCTTCGACGCGGTGACCCTCACCGCCGGCGACAACACCTTCACCGCGGTCGCCCGTGACGCCGCCGGCAATGCCAGCGCGGTCTCGACGCCCGCCGTGGTCACCCTGGGGACCGCCGCGCTGCCCGATCTCGCGATCGCCGCGGCGGACCTCGCCCTGTCGCCTGCCGCGCTCGTCTCGGGCGGCAGCGCCCGGATCACGGTGACGGTGCGCAACGCCGGTGCCGTCGCCACGCCGGCCAGCGACCTCGCCCTGGTGGTCGTCCGTCCGGACGGTCCGCCGCTCTCCCTGGCGGATAGCATCGCGGTCGGCGCGCTCCCGGTGGGCGGCTCCTTCACGGTGACGCGCGACGTCACCCTGTCCGGCGCGACCGGCCGCTACACCCTGGCCGCCGCGGTCGATCCGCTCGACCGGTTGCACGAGGCGAGCGAGAGCAACAACCGGGCGGAGCTGCCCTTCGTGATCGTGGGGACGGCGGCGCCGGCGCTCTTCGTTGCGACCGACCACTCCTCCTACGCGGGCGGCGCCGACGTGACGGCGAGCCTCGAAGTGGTCAACGCGGGTCCCGTCTTCTCCGGCCGCATCGAGACGTCCATCGAGGACGGCGACGGCTTCCTGGTGGCGGATCTGCCGGTCACCACCGTCACCGGGCTCGAGGTCGGCCAGCGCACCGCCCAATCCCTGACCTGGAGCTCCGGCACGGTCTTCGCCGGCTCGTATCAGGTGCACGCGCGCCTGCTGGACTCCCAGGGCACGCTGGTGATGGAGGCGCGGTCGCCGTTCACCATCACTGCCGCGATCGCGGTCACCGCGGAGATCGCGAGCGACCATGCCACGTACACGCCGGGCGCGACCGTCCGGCTGGCGGCGACGGTCAGCCAGCGCGCCGGCAACGCGCCGTTGAGCGGTGCCGAGACGCACATCCAGGTCCTCGACGCCGCCGGCACCGTGCGCGGCGACTGGGTGCGCCCGCTCGGCGACCTGTTGCCAGGGACGCAGGGAACGGTCGCGGTGGACTGGAGCAGCACCGGCGCCGCCGTGGGCTCCTACCGCGCGCATCTCGACGTCCGCATGGCGGGCGCGACCGGCACCATCCTGACCAGCGCCGAGACCCTCTTCGACCTCACCGCGCAGACGGTGCAGGTGACCGGTGGCATCAACCTCGCCGACCGGAGCGTCGCCTGGGGCTCGCCGCTCGTCCTCGGCACCTCCGTCAGCAACGCGGGCACGGCGGCGCTCTCCCAGGTGCCGGTCCGCCTCCTCGTGCTCGACGCGGCGAGCGGCACTGCGCTCGCCGAAGACGACACCGCCGTCGATCTCGCGCCGGGCCAACGCGTCGACCGGACGGTGAGCTTCGACACGCGCACCCTCGGTCTCGGCAACCGGCTGGCCGTGCTGCGGGCCGACCTACCCGCGGCGGGGGGCGGCGTCCAGACCGTGACGCTCGGCGTCGTGAGCCTCACCGTCCTCGACCGCACGCCGCCGGTCTTGAGCATCGGCACGCCGGGCGCGGGGAGCTTCCTGCGCGCCGGCCAGGAGGTGGCGGTGTCGGCGCACGACGACCTGTCGGCGATCGGTCGCGTCGAGGTCCGCCTCGACGGCGGCGCCTGGCTGGCGCTCGTGCTGCGCGATGCGGCGAGCGGACGCTACGGCACGGTGCTGACCGGTCTGAGCGAAGGCCCGCACACCCTGGACGCCCGCGCCACGGACGTCTGGAACAACACCGCCCAGGCCGGGCCGGTGGCGTTCGAGGTGGACCTGACGGCGCCGCAGATCCAGGTGAGCGGCGTCGTGGACGGCGGCACCTACACGGCGCCGGTGACCCCGGTGATCGCGGTCTCCGACGCGTATCCGGGCAGCCAGTCCATCTCCCTCAACGGCCGGCCGTTCGTCTCCGGCTCGGAAGTCGGCGATGCCGGGACGTACGACCTCGCGGTGGCGGCGGACGACCTCGCGGGCAACCACTCCGAGGCGCACATCCACTTCACCATCGCGGCCGGCGGCGAGCCGGTGCTCGCGGTGGTGAAAACGGCTGTCCTGACCAACGACGCCGATCACGACGGGAGCCCGAGCCCGGGTGACACCCTGACCTACACGATCACCGTGCGCAACACCGGCAGCGCGCCGGCGACCGGCGTCACGGTGAGCGATCCCATGCCCGCCTACACCTCCCTCGTCGCGGGCTCGGCGACGGTGACCGCGGGGACGGTGCAGACAACGGAGAGCGGAATCGTCGCCACGGTGGGCGATCTCGCACCGGCGGCGACCGCCACCCTCTCCTTCCAGGCGCAGATCGACACCACCGTGCCGGCAGGAGTGCGCACCGTCTCCAACCAGGCGACGGTGACCAGCGCCGAGCTGCCGGCGGTGCTCTCCGACGATCCGGCGGCCGGCGGCAGCGCCGATCCGACGGTGACCGCGATCACCGCCTCACCCCGCCTGATCGCGGAGATGACGGCTGCCCTGGCGGTCGACGCGGACGGCGACGGCCAGCCCAGCCCGGGCGACACGCTGGCGTATACGATCACGATCCGCAACGCCGGCAACACGTCGGCGACCAGCGTCGTGCTGCGCGACCCGGTCCCGGCGAGCACGTCGCTGGTGACCGGCTCGGTGACGGCGACTGTGGGGACGGTCGACGGCGAGGCCCCGCCCCAGGTCACCCTCGGCGAGCTGGCGGCCGGAGCCACCGCGACGATCACCCTGCGGGTGAAGATCGACACCACCGTGCCGGCTGGTATGCGGACGATCGGCAACCAGGGGACGGTGACGAGCGCCGAGCTGCCGGCTCTGCTCACCGACGACCCGGCGGCCGGCGGCACGGCGGACCCGACGGTGACGGCGATCACCGCCTTGCCCCGTCTGGTCGCGGAGAAGACCGCCGCCCTGGCGGTCGACGCGGATGGCGACGGCCAACCCAGCCCAGGCGACACGCTGGCCTACACCATCACGGTGCGCAACGCCGGCAACACCTCGGCGACCAGCGTCGTGCTGCGCGATCCGGTTCCGGCGCACACGTCTCTGGTCGCCGGATCGGTTGCGACGACCGTAGGAACGGTCGACGGCGAGAATCCACCCCAGGCCACCCTCGGCGAGCTCGCGGCCGGAGCCACCGCGACAATCACCCTGCGGGTGAAGATCGACGCGGCGGTGCCGGCGGGCGTGCGGACGCTCAGCAACCAGGCGACGGTGACGAGCGCCGAGCTGCCGGCCGTGCTCACCGACGATCCGGCGGCCGGCGGCAACGCCGATCCCACGGTGACCGCGATCACCGCGGTGCCGCGGCTCGCGGCCGAGAAGGCGGCGGTCCTGCTCACCGACGCGGACGGCGACGGCGTGGCGTCCCCGGGCGACACGTTGCTCTACCAGATCACCCTCACCAACCAGGGGAACACGGCGGCGACCGGCGTCGTCCTGACCGACGCGGTTCCGGCCGGCACGGCGTTCGTCGCCGGCTCGCTCCAGACGTCCCAGGGCACGGCGACCGGCGGCTCTCCGCTCACGGTGAGCCTCGGCGAGCTGGCGGCCGGAGCCTCGGCTTCGGTGAGCTTCCGCGTCACCATCGACGCCACCCTGCCGTCCCATCTCACCGCGTTCTCCAACCAGGCGACGGTGACCTCCGCCGAGCTGCCTGCGATCCTGAGCGACGATCCCGCCACGCCGGCGGCCGGCGACGCCACGTTGACTCCGGTCTTCGTGACACCGCGCATCTCGATCGCCGACGTGCGGGTCACCGAGGGCGATACGGGGACCGCCAACGTTCTCTTCCCGGTCACTCTGAGCAGCGCGGCGACCTCGCCCGTGAGCGTTCTCTATGCCACCGGCGACGACACGGCCAAGGCACCGGGCGACTACCTGGCGACCTCGGGCACCCTTGTCTTCGCTCCCGGCGAAACGGTGAAGTCGATCCCCGTGCCGATCGTGGGCGATCTCATCCTCGAACCGGACGAGGAGACCTTCACCGTGACTCTGTCGAGCCCGGTCGGAGCCGTCCTCAACCGCGCCAAGGCGACCGGGACGATCGTCGACAACGAGGACTGCCCGGGTCCGAACCTTCTGGTCAACCCGGGGGCCGAGCTGGCTCCCACGGGCAGCGCTCCTCTCCCTGGCTGGAGTCAGATCCAGGGGACGTCGTGGCAGCGTAAGACGTCGAGCCCGCCGCCCGCCGAGGGGGCGGCCTACTTCTGGGCCGGCAAGGTGCAATTCGCCGAGCTCGCGCAGGACGTCAACGTGAGCGCCTACGCCTCCCGCATCCAGGCCGGCGGACAGCGCTTCGAATTCAAGGGCTCCCTGCGCTCGCTCAACGAGAGCCCGGCGGACACCGCGCGCTTCGTCGTCGAATACCGCGATGCCGCCAATCAGGTGGTTCTCGATGCCTTCGACACCGGGGACGTCGCCAGCCCGCAAGGCTGGCAGCAGGTCGTCGACCGCCGGCCGGCGCCGGCCGGCACCGGCTGGATCCGTGTGCGCCTCCTGAGCACCCGCTTCACCGCCGGCTCCGACGGCTCGAACGACGGCTACTTCGACGCCCTTTCGCTGCGTTCGCTGCGGGCGCCGGTCCTGACGGTCGGCGATGCCACGGTCTACGAAGGAGACGCCGGCACCACCAACGCCCCCTTCGCCATCACCCTGGCCTGCCCGCTCGATCACGACGTGGCTTTCCTGGAGGCGACGGCAAACGGCACGGCGACCGCGGGCTCGGACTACGTCGCAACCCAGGGGACGGTGACCTTCCCGGCCGGCAGCACGGCGCACACGGTCAACGTGCCGGTCCTGGGAGACCGGGTGAACGAGCCGAACGAGACCTTCCTGCTCAACGTCACCGATCCCGTGACGCCGCCGCAGGCGGTCCTCGTGGACCCGCAAGGTCTCGGCGTGATCTTGAACGACGACGCCTGCCCGCGTGGAGCGGGGTATTGGAAGACCCACACCAGCGCATGGCCGGCCTCCACGCTCGTCCTCGGCGGCGTGGGATACGACAGCAAAACGCTGTTGGGCTTCCTCAGCTACGGCGGCTCGGACGCGTCGATGCACCTGGTGCGCCAGCTCGTGGCCACGAAATTCGACCTGCTGATGGGATCGAGCCCCTCGATCCTGCCGGTGGTCGGCGCCGCGGACGCCTTCCTGGTCCGCTTCCCGCCGGGAAGCAAGCCGACGGGGGCCGATATGGATCAGGCCGAAAACCTGAAAGATCAGCTCGAAAATTACAACGAAGGTCAGATCTGCGGAGACAACTGATCCCTCCGGATCGGTCTCTCCTGTCGAGGATAAGAATGTCGCACTTGCGCCGCTTCAGCTCATGTCTCGTCGTCGCCGGCTGTCTGATCCCGGCAGTGGTTTGGGGAGCGCCTCCGGTCGAGCGCGCTGATCGCGCCGACCGCGAGCAGAAGGTGGTGGAGCTCTTCGCCCGCGGCGGCGACGCCACGGCGCTGCGCGAGGAGATCGCTCGCGAGGGCGCGGTACGCCGCGCACCCTTGAGGCTGGAGAGCCGGGAGACCGCGGACCTGCGCGGTGCGCTGGAGACGATGGCGCGGCAGAGCCGTGGGATCACCGCGCGGCGCGCCGCCCTGACAGAGCAGGAGCTGACCGGCCTCCTCGCGGCCTACGACCGGCTGCGCGCCGCCGACCTCTCCCTGCGCGCGCGTTTCCGCAGCGCCGGTGAGCGGATCGCCTCCCGCAAGTTCGCCGGCGGGGCCGCCGGGCGCCTGGCGGAGGCCGAGGCGGCCTATACCGCCGCTGCAGAGCGCATTCTCAAACCCCTGAGCGCTCCCGCCGAAGCCGCGCGCAAGGCTTGGCAGGACAAAAAACCCCTCGCCGCGGCGACGACGGACTTGGCGCGGGCTTTCGAAGCGGTGAGGCCGGCGCTCAGCGCGGCGACTGAGCCGGTGGCTCATCCCATCCTGCGGGCGAGCGAGCTGCCCTACCGCCGCACCGGCCTCGCACCGCGGGCGCCGGTGACGGCGCCGGCCGTGCAGCCTTCCTATCTGGATCCCACGGGCGCTCAGCCCACCGGGGCGGACCGCAGCGGCACGACCCAGGCGCCACTCACTCCGGAGATCCTGGCCAAGGCGGCGGAGCTCGGGCACGACTACACGCGCATCTACCAGTTCGTCCGCAACAACATCCGCACCGAGTGGTACGCGGGCGGCATGAAAGGCGCCGCCGGCACGCTGCTTCAAGGGAGCGGCAACGACGTCGACCAAGCGAGCCTGTTGATCGCCCTGCTGCGCGCGAGCGACGCGCCGGCCCGCTACGTCCACGGCGTCGTCGAGCTGCCGGTCGACGCCGTGGCCGAGAGCCTGGGCGTTCCCGCCGCGTCCGTTCCCGCCGCGCTCGCTCGCGCCGGAGTCGCGCTCACCCCGATCGTGCACGGCGGCAAGGTGGCCGCCGTCCAGGTCGAGCAGACCTGGGTGTCGGCCTACGTGCCCTACACCAACTACCGCGGTGCCGTGGTCGATTTCTCCGGCAAGACGTGGGTGCCGCTGGCGCCCGCGCGCAAGGGGGTCGCCGATGTGTTGCCCACCGGCATCCTGCGGCGGATGGCCTATTCGGTCGACGGCGCCATCGCCTCGACCATCGCGGCGCCGCAGGCGGAGGATCCGCTGGCGGCGGTCCGGCGCGACGTCGAGGCCTGGCTCGCCCGCAATGCGTCCGGAGAGACCTGGGACGGCCAGCTCGGCTCGCGAAGCATCAAGCCGGAAGACCTCGAGCTGCTGCCGAGCTCGCTGCCGATGACCGTCGTCGCGGTGACCGGCGAAGAGGCGGACCTCGCGGCGGCGCAGACCCACAGCCTGCACCTCCTCGTGCGTTCCGGCGACGCCGCGGACGCGCCGGTGATCCTCGACCTGACGCTCCCCCTGGCCGCGGTGGCGAGCCATCGGCTCACCCTCTCTTACCTGCCGGCCACCGTCGACGACCAGGCCACGATCGACGCCTTCGGCGGCCTCTCGCTGGTGCCGCCCTATCTGGTCAAGCTGCGGCCGGAGATCCGGCTCGACGGCCGGGCGGTGGCGGTCGGGACCGGTGCGGTCGACATGGCCGCCACGCACACCTTCGAGCTTCTCGTCGACGGTCCCTTCGGCGAGGAGCGGATCGACGAGACCGTGATCGCCGGGGGCTACTACGCGCTCGGTGTTTCGGCACAGCAGGCACGGCACCACATGGCGTCGGCCGACGAGGTGCTCGATCCGGCGGACGACGAATACCTGGCCGCCCGCCTGCTGAGCCAGATCGCCCTCGGCTACAGCGAACGCTGGGACCAGGGAGAAGCGACGCTCGCGGGCCTGCTCTCGGTCAGCGTCGTCCGGCCGTTGCCCACGGTGGCCGTGGCCGGCACCGCGGTGACGGTCGAGAGCGCCTTCGGACTGCCACAGAGCCTGCGTTTCGACGGCGTGACTCTGGACGCGTCGCTCCGCGTCGCCGAGCCGCTCGCCCGGACCGCCGACACCGCGGCTCCGCGCGACTGGATGCGCCTCTCGGCCCTCGAAGGCTCGGCGCTCGAGCATTTCGTCTTCGAGCAGGACTTCCTGGTCGACTCGATCTCCGCCGACAAAGGCCTCGGCGTCGCGCATCAGGCCGGCATGGACGTCCTCCACGTCGACGCCCAGAACGCTGCCACCGTCGTTCCCACCCTGCAGCAGCCGGACGCGGTGAAGCAGGAGATCCAGGACTGGGTGCGCCAGGGGATGACCGTCGATGTGCCGCGGAGCGCCGTCATGCGGGCGGATTGGCAGGGCTCCGTCTGGCGGGTGGAAGATCCGGTGAGTGGGGGAGGCGGTTACTTCATTGCCGGCGGCCTCGCCGGCGGCGCCACCGCGGTGACACCCGATGCCTGGGTGCTCGGCTTCCTGGCCAACGTCTTGCGGTCGCCGTATTCCACCGGTCCGAACACCAATCCCCTCGCTGGCGTCCTCCTGCGCAAGATCGCCGGCAGCGACGGCGGCTTCGGGCAGGTGGGTCAACTGGGCCCCTTCCCGGAGGTGATCGTCACCGACGTCGACGGCCGGCCGGTGCAAGGCGCGCGGGTGACGTTCACCTCCATTCAGGGCGGCGGCCACCTGATCGACGAGCTCCACCACGAGCTCGACAGCCTCACCGTGCGCACCGACTTCCGGGGCATCGCCTCCGTGCCGCTCAAGCTCGGCCAGCACACCGCCGACAACCCGGTCTACGTGCGGCTGGCCGCGGGAGAGGCGAACAGCACGCAGGCCCTGGAGCATCTGATCGACGTGACCGCGGAGAGCTTCCTCGGCACCCTCACCGTCGACACCCCGTTCCAGGAGCTCGGCTATCCCGGTCCCGTGACCGAGCTCAAGAGGACCGACCGGGACGGCACTGTGTTCAACGCCATCGTCGGCATCGGCATGTGGGCGGACACCCTGTCAATCCAGGCGCGCGATCGCTTCGGCAACCCGGTGTCGAACGTCGATCTGACCTTCCTGGTCGGCCCCCTCGGGGCGCATGATGAAACGTGCGAAAACCAGCCACATTTTCCGCAGAACGCCGCAGTCTTCGACCCCGCGGTCGACGCGGCGGGCAAGCTGATCAATTGCCCCAATCAGCACCCCTTGCTCGGTGAGTGCGGCGGCCAGGAGCTGACGGTCAAGACCGGGCATTCCGGCGCCTCCGCCGGGCTGATCCTCGGCAACAGCGCCAACTATGTCTACACCGTCGACGTGACCGCGTCGGGGCTGCCGGCGGGCTCGGTCCTGTCGGCGCTCCATTTCTCCTACAGCGGGCTGGTCATCGCCAACGGATCGACCCACCACTGCGACGCCAACGCGTTGTATTTCGCGCGCATGGTGTCGGCAAACGAGCTTGGCGACGAGATCGCCGCGACGCGGGCCGGCCATGCCCTGGCGCAGCCCGTCGACGTCGGGCTTCTGTACTGGCGGCCCGCCTTCACGGTGGAAAGCCGTCCCAAGGTGAATCCGGACGGCTCGGTGGGGAAGGAGTACTACAAACGAGACCTGATGGATGGCCAGTGGGAACGGATCACCGGCCGGGTTGTCTTTCAGGTCGGCAACGGCGGCCAGGCGAGCCCTGCTGTGCTCACCAACGACCTGACCTACCGCACCACGGTGACGACGGGGCCCATTCCCGGCGCCAACGCAGTGACCCTGCACGCCGACGAGCTGCTGGTCGCGGTCGACGACGTCAATCCGAACACCGGCGACGTCAGCAATCTGACCGAGGTCCTCCCTTCGAATCTCTTCTCGATCGATGGCAAGGTGCTCGACGTCTGGGGCCTCGATCCGAAGATCGTCGCCGTCGCGCCGTCGCCGATCCCTTTGACCACCACCGGGAGGTCGGCGACGGTGGTCGCCTTGGAGTACACGGTCGAGCCGCCCGGCTACTTCAGCAACACGACGGAGATCGATCTCTTCGGGTCGGGCCTGGCGCAGGGGACGGCGATCGGCTCCACCCGGTCCGGTGCCGGCCTCGCCAGCATCCAGCGCGGATTCCCGTTCTCCGCCGGCACTGTGTATGAAGCCGAGCTGGTGCTCAACCGCGGCACCCAGTTCGAGGTCCATGGCGATCGATTCCCGTTGCCCCTGCACGCGGGGATTTTCTCCAACATCCATGGCCAGGGAAGCCACCTGTCCGACGTGACCGGAGCCATCCACCTGTCGCAGGACGTCGACCTGGTCAACCAGCGTTACTGCGCGACCGGCGGAAACTTCCACTTCGACCTGGCGCAGCCGGCGAAAGTGACTTTGACGGTCCGCAAGATCGATGCCATCGAGACCGATCAAACGCCGGTCCTCGGTCCGCCGTCCGAGATCTTCAGCGACCGGCTGCTGACCGCCGGCGGCCACGACTACATCCTCGGTCCGGCCGGGCTCGCCGCGGCGGATTTCGCGCTGCCGCCGGGAACCTACCAGCTCGAGCTGCGCGGCGTCGCGCAGTCCGACGGCAGTGTGGACACGGCGCAGACCTTCGTCGATTCCGAATACCGGACCCGCGACTCCCTGCCCGTCGGCCACACGATCGTGCAGGGGGTCGACCTCTGGGACGGCCATCTGACGCTGAATCGCGAGGACTTCCGCCTTCCGGGCCGCGGCGCCCCCCTCGAATTCCAACGCAACTATTCGAGCAGCGGCGGCGACGCGATCGGCCCGCTGGGCGCCGCCTGGAGCCACAACTACGAATCGCGGGTCATCATCGATCCCTGCGGCGAGGTGATCGTGATCGGTGGCGAAGGCGGCGGCATGCGCTTCGTCAGCGACGGCAACGGCGGCCTCAAGCCGCTGCGGGGTTTCCATGGCACCCTGCTGATCAACAATTCAGAGAACGGATTCGATTTCTACAGCAAGAACGGCACGCGCTACCACTACGTGCACGGCGTCGACGAAGAGTTCCCGCTCGCCTGGATCCAGGATCCGGACGGCAACACGACGACGCTGGAGTATGACAACAGCTCGGGCCAGCCCCAACTCGTCGCGGTGCACGACGCCGCGGGCCGCACCCTGGCCTTCACCTACGACCGCCGGCAGTTCTTCACCAACAAGTCCGGCCCGGTGCTGGTCCAGGTCACCGGCCCTGACGGGCTCTCTCTCTCCTTCGACTACGACGTCTACGGCAACCTCATCCGTGCCGCCCGCGAGGGCGACAGCCGGGTGGAGACCTACGCCTACGCGCTGCCGCCGGTCTTCGGCCCGGTCTATCGCCACCAACTGACCGATGTCACCAACGTCCTCAACGGCGCCGTCACCCACTACGACGCCGCGCAGGGGGTGATCGGTCTCCAGGGCGCCAATGCCTCGGTGCCCACGATCTACGTGACCAAGGTCCGCGAGCCGGAGGGAGGGGAGACCACCTTCTCGTTCGATCAGGCCGCCCTGTCGAGCCGGACCGCGCCGGTGCTCACCGCCACGGTCACCGATCCGCGGCAGAAGGTGACCACCTACACGCTCAACCAGTATGGCAGCCCGCTGACGATCACCGATCCGCTCCAGCACACGGCGGCGATGGAGTGGAGCCCGAACGACGTCCTGATGACCAGCCGTACCGACGCCAACGGCGTCGTCACCCGGTTCACCTACGACGCCAATGGCAACCAGCTCACCGAGTCGGTGGACGTCACCGACGTCGACGGCACGCCGCACACCTACACGACGACGACCGAGTACTGGCCGCCCGCCACGTTCACGCCGCCCTACATCAAGGAGCGCGCCAAGACGCACACCGACCGCAACGGCACGGTGACCACCTCGTCGTAC
>DATARD010000236.1:0-3698 GCA_036264355.1 Thermoanaerobaculia bacterium | reverse complement strand
CGCCGAAGATCAGGTTGGAGATGCTGAGCACGAGGAGGATCAGGCCGCCGCCGACCCGCAGGTCGTTGACCGTGATGCCGAGCAGGGCGAAGACGAGCTGGCCGGCGAAGAGGATGAGGACGGCGATGATGGTCGCGGTCGTCACCGCCAGGAAGGTCAGCCGGCGGCGCTCGGCGGTAGTCATCGTCTCGGTGAGCCCGAGATACATGGGGAGAATGCCCGGCAGATTGATCGCCACGAAGAGCGGCAGGAAGCTCTGGATGTAGTCGCGCATGGGCGACCGAGCTGTCGGCCGCCCGGCAGTACCGATATGATTCCGGCATGGCAAGGTCAATCACCTGGCTTCATCTCTCCGATCTCCATTGCTGCCCGTCGAAGACGGGCTACGACGCCGACCAGGTGTTGAGCTCTCTGCGGGACGATCTGCGCAAGCTGCACGAACGCCACGGCCTTCGCCCCGACCTGGTCTTCTTCACCGGCGACGCGGCCTACGGCCGGATCGGGAAAGGCGGCGATCTGGAATCCCAGCTCGAAGAGGCGGCACTCTTCTTCCAGGAGGTCCTTGGGGTTTATCCTGATCCGATCCCTGCCGAAAATCTCTTCCTCGTTCCGGGGAATCACGACATCGACCGGCGAGAAGTTCGTCCTGCAGAGACCACCTGGCTCGAGCAGCTCGCCGCCGCCTATTCGATAGAGCCCGTCACGGCGATGATCCGGGACGCTTCTCCGGCGTGGCAGGACTACATGCGTCGGCTAGGGGCGTATCGCGACTTTCTGGAGGTGGCGGGTCTTCCTCATCTGTTGCAGGACAAGGAGCGCCTCGTCTTTAGCCATGTCCGCGAGATTCAGGGGCTCAAGGTGGGCATCGCAGGTCTGAGCTCCGCTTGGTCGTGCCGTGGCACCGGCAGCGATGAAAAGAACAAGCTGTGGCTCGGCGGTGACTGGCAGATCAACGAGATCTATCGCACGCTTCGCCACACCGACCTGCGCATCTGCCTCGTCCACCACCCCATCAACTGGTTCATCCCTGCGGAAGATCCGGCTCTCCAGTCGGACTTCGAGAACTGCTTTCATTTTCATCTCCACGGGCACGAGCACACGTCCTGGGTAACGGCGAGCGGCGCCTACACGCGGATCGCCGCCGGTGCGTGCTACGACCGCTCCGACAAATCGAACGGCTACAACATCGTTCGGCTCGATCTAGATGCCGGCCGAGGCGAGGTGTGGCTGCGCGAGTACAAAAGGGAAGGCCGCGGTTGGCGAGGCAACGAGATTCCCGGCAAGACCGATGCGCTCGGGGTCTGGCCGCTTCCATCTCTGGGATGGCTGCCCGGCAGGGCCAAGCCGGTGGACACCAAGCCGGAGCTTCCGCAGCCGCCGGCGCCAGAGAAGCCGGCGCCGGCCGGCGCTCCGGGTCCGGAGTCTCGGGGTGTCTTCGGAAGACGGAAAGACATTCAGGCCCTCGCCGACGCGCTGGTGAAAAAGCCCATCGGTCTCGTCTACGGTTTGAGCGGCATCGGCAAGACGTCTCTGATCGGCGAAGTCGGGCACACCGCGGCACACCAGAATCGCGTGTTTCACCGCATCGCGGCCTTTCCTGGCCTTCAGGTCGAGGCTCTCTTCCAAATGCTGGCCCCCGCTCTCGGCTCGCGAGAAGAGCGTCCCACCCTGCTGGGAGTTGGCGGTCAGGTCAGTTTCAGCCAACTCGCCGCCTGGGCACGCAAGGCGCAACCTTGCCTGATCCATCTGGAACGCGCGCATGAGCTGTTCTCCGGGCAGGGCTTTCTGGACCACCGGATCGGTGAATTCTTGCAGGCGATTGCACAGCATGCACCGCAGGCTCGCGTCATCCTCGAGAGCCGGCAACAGCCTCCCGACAAGCTCTTGCCAGAGAGGAACTTGGTCGTGCGCCGCATCCAGGGGCTCGGTGCGGAAGCCGTCGAAGAATTCTTTCGCAGGCCGTTTCCCGATTCGCCCGAAGTTGGCTGGAGCTTACAGGCAGACGAGGCCGCCCGAATCTACTCCCGGCTCGGTGGCGATGAAAAGGGGGTTAATAGCGCGCACCCGTTCGGCATGGGTCTGCTCGCCACCGTGGCTCGCGGCCTCAACACGACACCTCTGGAGGTTCTCGCCCGGCATGAGGCGAAGCTCCTCGAAGAACTCAACGACGCTCTCTTCGGCGACCTCTTCGACGATGTCCTGACAACCCACGAGACGTCGATCCTCAAGACCTGCTCGCTTTACCGCGAGGGGCTCGCCATTCCCGACCTGCACGTCGAGACGTTGAGCCGGCAGGCAGGCGACAAGGGCGACGCATTTCAAGGCTTGGTCCGGCGCTGTATCATCACGCCGGGCCCCAACCAGGAGCACTATTATCTGCACGCACTGCTCGCCAAGCTCGCGAGGCAACGCTTCGCAGCGGATGGTGAAGAGTTCCGTCTTGCTCATGAAATGGTCGCGGATGCCTGGCTGTCGCGCCTCAAGCTGAGCCAGCGGCCGACTCTTGCGAACATCGTCGCCACGCGGGAGGCGCTATACCATCTGGCACAGGCGGAGCGCTTTGACCGTTTGGCTGAAATCACCGCCAGTCTGCTGGACAAGGGCGTGGTTCCGTTTCTCGAAGATCTCCAGAGGCGATTGTTCGACCAG
Source organism: Thermoanaerobaculia bacterium (assembly GCA_036264355.1). Lineage (GTDB taxonomy): Bacteria > Acidobacteriota > Thermoanaerobaculia > Multivoradales > UBA5704 > UBA5704. The sequence continues at coordinate 1,049 of DATARD010000236.1, read as the reverse complement.
CGGCGGTTCAAGGAGCAGAAGGACGTTCTGGCGCTCTGGGTGGCGCTCGAGGAGGACAACCACAAAGCACATCGTTTTCTCGCGGAAGCGATCGAAAGGCTCGAGCGGCGGGGTGCCGATGAGGCCCTCCGGCACTATGAAATCGCACTTCGTTTCATGCCTGCTTATCCTCAATACCTTGCGAGCTTTGGCCGTTGCTTGCTGGCGCGAGGAGAGGAGGCCCGGCTCCTGGAGCACGTGCGCGCCATGGATGCCGGGGACCGGCGAAATGCATTGGCCGACGACGTATTCTTCAGCGTCTATTCGGCCTGTGTGGCACGTAGCGGGCAGCCGGAGGAGGCGTCGCGGCTGCGACAAGAGCGGATTGCCGCAGGGTCACGCAACGCGGCTTGCTACAATGACGAGGCTCTCTATCTTCACAGGAATGGCGACACTGCCGGGGCGTTGCGGGTCGTCGAGCTGGCCGGGAAGAATCATGCAGTCGATGACTACACCCTTGCGATTAAGGCGCAGATCCTCGGCGAATCCGGGCAGCCGGAGGAGGCGTCCCGGCTGCGCCAAGAGCGGATTGCCACGGGATCACGCAACGCCGCTTTCTACGCCGAGGAGGCTCTCTATCTTCACAGGAAGGGCAACACTGCCGGGGCGTTGGAAATTTTGGATCGAGCGGAGCGTGATCACGCAACCGCCGAACTCACCGCAAGCATCAGAAAGACCATCCTCGGGCGAAGGTAGGACAGCCAGGGGTAGATCTGACGAGACTCAGCCCGGCATGGCTGCCGCCGTCCCTCTACAGCTTCCGCGGCAACGCCGCCACCATCCCCACGATTCCGGCACGGATCAAGGCGACGGAGATGGCGGCGAGGAAGAGGCTGGCGACTTTGGCGACGGCGCGGCTCAGGGCCGAAGGCATGTAGCGGCCGAAGAGCGGCGCGAAGGCGAGGGTGAGGAAGACCAGGGACATGTTCACCACCAGGGAGACGGTGGTCGGCAGGTAGCCGAAGGCTTCGCGTGAGACCAGGATGGAGGTGATGGCCGCCGGGCCCATG
>DATARD010000221.1:0-27620 GCA_036264355.1 Thermoanaerobaculia bacterium | reverse complement strand
GAGGACCCGGAGATGGTTCTGGTCCGCTTGGCCAAGGAGGAGGAGGGGGTGGGGGTGTCGGCGGGCGCACACCTCGCCGGAGTGAAGTCGGCGATGTTGATGCAGAACCATGGCCTGCTGGCGAGCATCAACGGCATCGTCTCCCTGGCCCAGCTCTACCGCATCCCCCTGGTGATGGTGGTGAGCCACCGCGGCGGATTCGGGGAGGAGCACCCGTGGCAGACGGAAGGCGGCGGCGTCACCGAGCACGTGCTGGACGCTCTCCGCATCCCCTACATCACCCTGGACGAGCCGGAGCACGTGGCCGTGCGCATCCGCCAGGCCGTCGTGCTCGCCGAGGCCAGCCTGCGGCCCGTCGCCGTGCTGCTGGGCCGCGGCCTGATGTGGGAAGACTGAGGGAGGACTGATGCTCCGCGTCGACGCGTTGCGCGCCATCTATCCCGAGCTCAAGCGGTGCATCGTAGTCACCAACATGGGGGCCGCGCCGGCCGAGCTATTCTCCCTCGGGCACCAGCCCGGCTTCTTCTATCTCTGGCATTCCATGGGCCTGGCCTCGTCGGTCGGCCTGGGGATCGCCCTGAGCCGCCCCGAGCTGCAGGTGGTGGTCATCGACGGCGACGGCTCGTTGCTGATGAACCTCGGCAGCCTGACCACGATGGCCCGCTACCGGCCGGCCAATCTCATCCACGTCGTGTTCGACAACGAGGTCCTCCTCTCGGTGGGACGGAGCTTCACCACCGCGACCGCCACGGGCTCGGACCTGGCCGCCATCGCCGCGGCCTCGGGCGTTCCCCGCACCGGCACCTGCCGCACCGAAGAAGAGCTGCAGAGCGCCCTGCGGGACGCTCTCGCGGCCCGGGAGCTGTCCTGCCTGGTCGCCAAGGTCGAGCCGCAAGGGCCGGCGAGCTACTTCATCGATCTGCACTTCCTGGAGAGCCGTTTTCAGTTCCAACGCCACCTGCGCAGCCTGGCAGCCCCAGCATCCCCAGCCGAAGGAGACCGCCGATGAGCATCCTCCAGCAACTCGTGACCGAGCTCGACGCCGGACGTGTCCGGGTCGTCGATCTCACCCAGCCTCTCGGTCCGGACACGCCGGTGATCGGCCTGCCGCCGCAGTTCGCCTCCTCGCCCGGAGTGACGATGGAGGTGATTTCCCACTACGACGACAAAGGCCCGGGCTGGTACTGGAACACCCTGCATCTCGGCGAGCACACCGGCACCCACTTCGACGCGCCGGTCCACTGGATCACCGGCAAGGACCTGCCGGACAACGCCTGCGACACGATCCCCGCCGGGCGTTTCGTCGGTCCGGCCTGCGTGATCGACGTGACCGCCGAGGTGGCGGCGAATCCGGACTTTCTGTTGACGCGCGACGGGCTCCTGGCCTGGGAAGCCCAGCACGGCCGTATTCCGCGCGGCGCCTGGGTGCTGCTGCACACCGGCTGGAGCCGGCGCACCGGCGCCAAGGAGTTCCTCAACGTCGGCGCCGACGGTCCGCACAGCCCCGGCTTCCATAAAGAGACCACCCTCTTCCTCCTCGAGGAGCGCGACATCCTCGGTGTCGGAGTGGAGACCGTGGGAACCGACGCCGGCCAGGCCGGTACCTTCGATCCACCGTTCCCAAACCACACCTTCATGCACGGCGCCGGCCGCTTTGGCCTCGCGAGCCTGCACAACCTCGATCAGCTCCCCGCGACCGGAGCGGTCGTCATCGCCGCGCCGCTCAAGATCGTCAACGGCAGTGGCAGCCCGCTGCGGGTGCTGGCGCTGGTGGAGGAGTAGGCCCTCGCCTCAAGCCAAGTCAGTTGCCTGCTATCAGAACGGGCGCCGTATCGAGCCAGGCGCGGGCGGCTTCCACGCCAAGGTTCACCGCTTCCACGGCGTGGGCCTTGCTGAAGTTGAGGAGGTAGTGCAGCGGCACTTCCGCCTTCAGCTCGCGGACCGTGAGGGGACGGCCAAACTCACCCGGCTTGCCGCCCGCGATGGCCTCGTTGTTCCGCCGGATGCGCGCCAGGATCTGTTTGTAGCAGTTGTTCGTGGTCGCCTCGAAAATCCCGAAGAAGTTGCCGACGAAGCCGTCCTGCCACTCGCCGCGCTGGCTCGTGGTCCAGATGACCCACAGCTCGTCCGCGCCGCGGCGGATCGCCTCCTCCAGATTGCTGGCGGTGTTGAAGACAGCGTCGATGTAGGTGTCGCCGTCGATCTGGACCGGCGGGAACCAGATCGGCAGCGACGCGGCGGCGACGAGGTGATCCTCCGTCATCTCCGGCGCGGTGACCGGGCGGAGCTCGTGCTTCGAGAAGTTGTAGATGTTGAACGTCGCTTCGCGCGGGCTCGCGCGGATTTTCTCCCAGTCGAGCCCCCAGGCCGGAAAGACCTTGTGGCGATAGGCGTCGAGCTTGAAGAGCGATTCGGCATGGAACAGCTTGGCGAGCTCGGCCACGTTCACGTCGACGCCGACGACCGGGTCCAGATTCCGCCAGTTGTCGGCGATCTGCCGGCCGCCCATCCCCTGGGTCCACATGGCGAGATTGAAGCAGGCGGCGCTCACCGCATCCGCGTGGTCGAAGGTGAGGCCGGCCTCGTCCAACCAGACTTGCAGCGCTCCGGCCTGGAAGGCGATCTTGAGACCACTCCCGGCGAGCATCAGCGAGCGTTTCGGCATGGCGCCTCCTCGGGCAAAGGAACGTTCTTTGCAATTCTAACGCGAGGCGCGCACAAAGCCGACAAGAACTGAATTCTCGTCCATTCGATATTTCTTGCTTCGCTGCCACGGATTTGCTACGATGCGCGCGAAACGAAGGACGACCCAAAGGGAGGAACTATGAGAATCGTTCGCCTCTTGATGGTGCTGTTGGCATTGAGCGCTGCCGCTCTCTCCGCCTCGACGCAGTCAACCGGGTCTTTCGGTGGGCCGAAAAAGGGCGGAGCTCATACCAAGCAAACGACTGCGGCCGGCTGGTACTACTACTGCTACAGTGATGGCATCTATAAATCCTGCGACGGTTATGACGACTGCATGAACGCGTGCTTGGCAGACTGTGGCCCTCCCTGCACCTACGAAGGTCAAGCACAGTAGGTTTCCAGAGCCATCTTTGACCCTCTCACTCATTGCGGAGCCGGCCCGTGGATCGCGGGCCGGTCCCGTCGGGATAGACGACCGCAAAGCCATGTTCGTCCGCAACGCGGTCGAACCCGTACCCCGTCGCCCTTCGTATTCGCGCGCCGTTTTGACCCGAGCCGTGCATCAATCACCACAAGCGGTGCTCCTTTCGTCAACCCCTGCGGCACGTAGGTCAGGTACGTCCGCTTCAATCCGCCCACCTCAAGAGTCCCCTTGATCAGTTTGCCGGACAGTCGTGGAGCTTCGGGAGTCGGCGAGTAGACGAAGTAGACGAGCAGCGCACCCAACGTAACGACGGCGAGCAAGCCCCAAAGGAAGAAGCGTAGAGCTCTTTTCATCAGTAGGTCAGCACTTCGAGACCGGGTATCCGCTGAAAGTGATCCAGGTTGCGGGTGAGGACCGGTGCCTCGTCTACCAGAGCAGCCGCCGCGATCAGAAGGTCCATCGTGGCGATAGACTTCCCCGGCTTTTGCAAATGGGCAAGGATACGGCCGTAGACAGGGGCCAGATCGGCACCCGCAGGGCGAAGGTTCAGAGCGGAACAGAGACGCTGGATCGATTGCCGCTCGCGCGGAGGATTGTTGGAAAGCTCTGCCCCCGCATGGAGCTCGCAGAGCGCATGCACGCTGATCGCAAGCTCCTGATCCGCGAGCGTCGCCAGAAAAGCCGTGGCCGGGCCGGGACCCCGGCGGGCCTCTCGCAACAAGTCGACAAGAAACGTCGTGTCCAGGTGGATCAAAGCTTAGGTGCTTTCGCGATAGAGGCCCCGCGCCTTTTGACCTGTGCCTCGATGGCGTCGAGAGTTTCTTCCGAAAGAGAGACTTCGCGGAGGGCCGCGATGAGGTCTCTTCCTTTCTTCGCGCCCGAGAAATGCTCCTTGACTACCTGCGAGAAGGACTGCCCCTCTCGCTTGTGCCGGCTCAGGAGATCGTAGGCTTCCAGGTCGATGGTGACTGTCTTCACTGCCATGCACTGAGCATGCACTGACCTGGCTGGAGGCGTCAAGCCCTCCGTAACGCCTGATCATTGAATATCCGGCGCGTCCGGACCGGCCGCCTCGGCAGCCGGGCTCAAGGTGACCGTGGCATCGGTGCGGCGGCCGTCGCGGATCACCTCCAGCTTCACCTTCTCGCCGGCCTTCCGGGTCTCCAGCGCGACGAGGATGTCACCGGACGAGCGCACCGGCTTGCCGTCCAGGCCCACGATCACGTCGCCGAGAGTCCAGCGTCCCCAGGTGTCGCGGCGGGTGCCGCGCAGCCCGGCGTGGTCGGCGCCGCTGCCGCGCTCGATGCGGAAGACCAGCGCTCCTTCGAGCCCGAGCTGTTGCATCACCGACTCCGGGGCAAACTCGACCCCCAGGGTCGGCCGCTGGATGCGGCCGTGGGCGATCAGGTCCGGCACCGCCCGCCGGATGTCGTCGACCGGAATGGCGAAGCCGATGCCGGACGAGGCTCCGGACGGGCTGTAGATGGCGGTGTTGATCCCGATCACCCGGCCGGCGCTGTCGAGCAGCGGCCCGCCGGAGTTGCCGGGATTGATCGCCGCGTCGGTCTGGATGACGTCGCGGATCGGCGCGCCGGAGACCGACTGGATCTCGCGCCCGAGGGCGCTGATGATGCCGGTGGTCAGGGTTTGGTCGAAGCCGAAAGGGTTGCCGATGGCGAAGACCTTCTGGCCGACGCGGAGGTTCTGCGAGGAGCCGATCGCCAGGGCGCGCAAGCGGCTCGCCGGCGCTTCGATCTGCAAGACCGCGATGTCTTTTTCCGGCGCCACCCCCACCGTCTTCGCCGGCCAGTTGGAGTGGTCGGCCAGCGTCACCCGGGCGGCGTCGGAATTCTGGATGACGTGGAAGTTGGTGACCACGTGCCCGGCGGTGTCCCAGACGAAGCCGGAGCCGGCGCCCCGCGGGATCTCCTGCACGTTGAGACTGAACAGCTCCTGCTGCACCGCCAAGCTGGTGATGAAGACGACCGACGGAGAGGCGTTCTCGAACAGGGAGATGGTGGCCTTCTCGTCCGCCGCCAGGTCGCCGCGCGGCGTCACCGTCCGCGGCGCCGCGGCCGCGGGTCCGGACGGTGTTGGAGCCAAGGGAGCCAAGGGAGCCAGCGGCAGGCCGCCGCCGCGCCAGGCGGCACCGGCCAGGAAGCAGGCGGTTGCCACTCCCGCTCCCAGCAGCATCGCGATCAGCCACTGCCCCGCGCGTCCCATGACACGGCCATGATACAATCAAGCCCAGTTAAACCACAGTGGACGAGGCGGAGAAATGACCATGAAGCCATGGATTTTCGTTGCCCTTTTGATGCTCGCGGCGGGGACTGCCGCAGCGCAGGATGTGAGTGAGGAGCACGGCTACGACCACGCCGGAGGCGACTACACGTCCTTCCGGACGCGCAGTCTGGAATCGTGCCAGAACGCCTGCCGGCGCGAGCGCCGCTGCGTGGCCTACACCTTTCAGCGGCGGGACGAGAAGTGCTTCCTCAAGGAGCGCGTCTACCGGGTCGTCGAGAGCCGCGACGCGGTGACCGGCGTCAAGGGGGATTTCGACCGCGACCATGACAGAGACAGAGACCGCGATCACGACCGGCGCGACCGGGACCTGGTCGAAGAGCGCGGTTACGACCGGCGCGGCAACGACTACACGTCCTTCCGGGCGCACGACCCGGACGGCTGCATCGCGGCCTGCCGCCGCGACGACCGCTGCCGGGCCTTCACCTACATCTTCAGCTCAGGCGCCTGCTATCTGAAGAGCCGCATCAACTCGCGGGTGGAGAACGACGACGCGGTCACCGGCTACAAGAACGACCACTGAGCGGCGCTCTCGTTCGGATCTCATCTTCATGCCAGCGAGTGCCGCACGTCGCGGCCTTCGACGTAGTAGATGACGTCCTCGGCGATGTTGGTCGCGTGGTCCGCGATGCGCTCCATGTTGCGCGAGATGAGGAGCAGATGGAGCGCGCGGCTCACCGTCCGCGGGTCCTCGATCATGTAGGTCAGCAGCTCGCGGAAGAGCTGCTTGTAGAGGCCGTCGACGGCGTCGTCCGAGCGGCAGACGTCGGCGGCCATCTCGGGGTCGCGCTGCACGAAGGCGTCGAGGCTCTTGCGCACCATGGCCTGCACGAGCTCCGACAGGTGCGGCAGATCGATATAGGGCTTGAGCGGCGGCTGATCGATGAGCTGCTCGACCGACTGCGCGATGTTGACCGCCGAGTCGCCGATGCGTTCGAGGTCGCTGTTGATCTTCATCACCGCCACCAGAAAGCGGAGGTCGACCGCGGTCGGCTGTTTCCGGCCGAGGATGCTGTGGCAGACCTCGTCGATCTCGATCTCGAGCTGATCGACGTCCCGGTCTCCGTCGATGACCTCGGTGCAGAGAGCCGGTTTGCGCTCGAGGAGGGACTGCGTCGCCTTGGCGACCATCCCCTCCACCATCCCGCCCATGCGGAGCAGCATCTGCCGCACACGATCGAGGTCCTGATCCAGACGTCGTTCCATGAGTTACCCATTCCTTTCAGGACCGCGATTTTAATCCCTCACGGCAGGCGGGCGAAAGGCGCTGGGACACCAGACTGTGACAATCCGCAGACGACGCTGTGACGGTCCGGCGGCTCACGCCGGGGAGGTGAGAAGCCGGCCCTCGATCGCCTTCTTCGTTTGCGGCCGTCATCGTGGCGAGGCTTTGCTGAACGGCCGCTGAACGGCCTGTTCAGCGGCCGTTCAGCAGGAGCGCCCTAGACTGCCTGACATGACCACCTCAAACACGACCTGGCGAAGGAGCTTTCGATGAAGCAGAGCGTCCTGTTGCCCATCACGTCCGTGCTCACGCTCCTGTTCTTGACGTTGCACCTGGCGGACGACATCGTCCGTGGGTTCGAGAAGGGAGTGCCCTCGAACCTCCTTGCGGTGCCCATCGCGGTCATCTGGCTGTACGGAACGCTGGTGCTCGCCGAACGGCGATCGGGCTACGTCATCGTCCTCCTTGCATCGCTCCTCGGGGCGTACGTTCCCGTCCTCCACTTCAAGGCGACGGGAGGCGTTGTCGGCCACGGGATCGCGGCGTCCAGCGGAGCCCTTTTCTGGGTCTGGACGCTGATCGCGATTGGCGTGTGCGCCGTCTTCTCCGTCATCCTCTCGGCGCACGGGCTGTGGAAACTGCAGTCTCGGAATATGATGGGGCCGTCCGTCGTGGCGGTTCGCTCTGAAGCTGAGAATGAGAGTCCTGATCGTCGAAGATGAGTCGCTGCTGGCCGACCGGCTCGCCACCGCACTCGGAGAACGCGGCTATGCGGTCGACATTGCCAGGGACGGAGAGCGCGGCGACTTTCTCGCCAGCACCGAGCCCTACGACGCGGTCATTCTCGATCTCGGGCTGCCGCGTGTCGACGGGTTGACGCTGCTCGAGCGCTGGCGCGCCGGCGGAATCGCGGTACCGGTGCTGGTTCTCACCGCCCGCGGAAGCTGGAGCGAGAAAGTCCGTGGCATCGACGGCGGCGCGGACGACTACGTCACCAAGCCATTCCGGATGGAGGAGCTGCTGGCGCGGTTGCGCGCACTGATCCGGCGAGCGAGCGGCCAGCTCACGCCCGAGCTGCGCCACGGCGCTCTGGTGCTGGACCCACGGACGTCGCAGGTCACTCTCGACGGGCAGCCGGTGAAGCTGACCGGTCACGAGCTTCGCGTGCTCTCCTACCTCATGCACCATCGCGGCCGCGTCGTTTCACAGACCGAGCTGACCGAGCACATCTACGCGCAGACGTTCGACCGCGACTCGAACACCGTCGAAGTGTTCATCGCGCGTCTGCGCCGGAAGCTCGGTGCCTCGACGATCGAGACCGTGCGCGGACTCGGATATCGCATCCGGGCGGAATCGTGAAGGGCTCTCTCCGCACACGCCTGTTCGTCGGAGCGCTCGTCTGGATGACCGCGGTGTTTGTCGCGATCACGGCTCTGCTGCTCAAGGTCACTCGGAATCATCCGGAGTTCGAGATGCCCGGGGTGACCTATCACACCGCGATGGGACTCTTCGCCGGAGCCTTCATCGTGGGGGGCTTGTTCCTCGTGAGCAAAGCGCTCGCGCCGTTCAGGACTCTTCGCGCCGGTCTGTCTGCGGTGCGCGAGGGACGCAGCCAGCAAATCGAAGGCGACTATCCGGCCGAAGTGCAGCCGCTCGTGAACGATCTGAATGCGCTGCTCGCGGATCGTGAGCGTGCGATCGCCCGAGCCCTCACCACGGCGGGAGATCTCGCGCACGGATTGAAGACGCCCCTCGCGGTGCTCACGCAGGAGGCGGAACAGGCCGGCGCCGAGGGCCATCACGATCTCGCGACGACGCTCGGTCAGTTGGTCGAGCGGATGCAGCGGCAGGTCGACTATCACCTGGCGCGAGCACGCGCGACCGCATCGGCGCGTGCAGCGCCGGGACTCCGCTGCTCTGTTCTTCCGTCCGTGGAAGGTCTCGTGCGCACGATGCGGCGCCTGCACGCGGGACGCGAGCTCAGGATCGACATCGATGTTTCGCCGGCGCATGAGATCCGTGGCCGCCGGGAAGACCTCGACGAGATGCTGGGGAATCTGCTCGACAACGCGTGCAAGTGGGCGCGCTCCCGAGTCGCCATTTCGTCAGCCATCGACCACGCCCAACTTATGATCTCGGTGGATGACGATGGGCCGGGCCTCGATCCATCCATGCGCGCTCAGGTGCTGCAGCGAGGAGTGCGGGCCGACCAGCAGGTCCAGGGATCAGGGCTCGGTCTCGCGATCGTCAGCGATCTCGCCGAGCTCTACAATGGCTCTGTCACGCTGGAGACCTCACCGCTCGGCGGGACGCGCGCCCGACTCCAGCTTCCACGGCTCTGAACAACGAGACGCCTGGCACCGCTCCTCGGCTCAGCCGGGATTTCGGCGCCCGGATTGCGGATCCACTGCTTCTCGCGGAGATAGACGCTCGCGATGACGGCGAGCGCGAGAGCACGATCTTCGGGGGTGGTGACCTTCCGTGCCGCAACGCTCTTCATGGAGATTTCTCCTTCTGCTTTTTGCCCGCGAGGCGCGCGAGCTCGTCCATGACGCGGTCGCCGATCCGGCGCGCGACCTCCCGCAAGCCGTGGGACGCGGCCGAGGCGTTGCACGGCTGGAAAACGGATACCCACCGGCACCACCGGCGCGGCCGAACGCAAAACGACCTCGCCAAGGCCGCGGCCTCCCGGCAGGAGCCGGTGCGGATCTGCGTTGCGGGTCCCTTCCGGGAAAGATTCCCAGACTGCCGCCGGCCGCGAGACGGGCCAGGCAGGAATCGAGCACCGGGATGCGCCGGCCGGCGTGGCGAAGCTTCTCCCCCAGCCTCCAGCGCGCCGGCTTTCCCCACACCGGAATCGGCTCACCCTGGCGCAGCAGCCAGCCGACCGCCGGCAGGTGCAGGTACATCCAGTCGGCGAGGAAGTGGACTGGCCGGCCGCGGCGCAGCCAGATCAACGCCGCCGGAGCCAGGAGCGCCTCGAGGCGTTGCTATGGTTCAAGGCGAAGATGGCCGGCTCAGGCGCCGCGGTCAGCCGCTCGGACCGCTCCACGCGGACCAGCGGACCGCACAGCAACAGAAGCGCGCGCAACGCGGCACGGCGGGAGGCCGGCGCCAGGTCCGGTAACGGCATCCCCAAAGCCTCGAGGGGACCGGGGACGAGGGGGACCTGCAGCGCTGCCATGCCGAGATCCTGCCAGCCGGCGGCGATGAGGCGGTGGCGCCGAAGTGGCGTCCGCGTGACAGGTAGGTTGGGACCGGAACGTCAGAGCTCTGCCGTGACCTCTTCCGCAGAGGTCGCCAACGAGGCCCGAACCACCCACCGGCTCAATCGAGCCAGGTCGGAACAGCGCAAGATCTCCTCCCTCTGCGCCTGACTCACGGCGACCCCGCGCGCTTCCAAGACCGCCAGAATGGTCTCGGCCTTGCCCCTGGCTTCTCCCCTGGCTTCCGCCGCCGCTTCGAGCTTCAGGATCTCTGGGTTGCGCTTGGCCTTCAAGGCTTCCACCACCGCGTCATCGGCCCGCGCGGCATCGAGCAGAGCCGTCGCGGCCAAAGGCGTCACCAGGCAGGGATCCTCGATCCGGGCGCCGGCATCGAGGGGTATCCAGCGCCCGCTCTCGGGAGACCACTCGCAGACACGCCGCGGCCCCTTGACGAAGATCCCGAAGACGCGGCGCACCCCGCGCGCGAGCATCTCCTCGGTCTTGTCCGCCGCGTACCTTTCGCTCTGCGTGGACACCACCTCGAAGGCGATCTCCTCCAGGTACCGCGTGCCTGTGGCCGGGTCGGTCCCCGTCTTGCGGATGCAGGCGTCCGTGGCGAAGTCGGATTTCTTGCCCGTGCGGGTCAGAAGGTCCGTCGAGCCCTCGTACCCGGATGCCACGTGAGCCCCTACGACATAGTCGAGCCGGAAATGCTGGTCGCCATGGGGTGCATCGGCCGGCTCGGCCACCACCCGGCGGCCCTTGATGATCTCGTCGCGCGTCACCTCCGGCACGACCAGATGATCGTCGACCCGCGGGAAGTCGCCACGGCCCGGCAGGTGCAAGGAAGAAGCGCCCGAGGCACCCGGCGCTTTGAGAGCGTAACCTGAGCGTTTTTCGTCCACACCGGGCATTCTAACAGAGACCGGGTCGTCTGCCGAGAGAAGAGTCCATCCGGAGAACCTCTGCCCCGCCGGCAGCTCGACGCGGAAGATCGTGCCCTGGATGATCAAAAATTGATAATCTCAAGGTGCACCTCGTCATAGAGCGCGGCAAGCCTTGCGTAGGTTGTTGTTGCAAACCTCATCGTGTCTTCAACCCAGATGCTTTTACACCTTCCATTACCGAGGTATATCGCCACATGGTCGATGGAATCGTCTTTCCAGAAGCATAGGATCGCTCCGGCCTCCGCATTTTCGATCGGGGAATGTTCCGGAATCTCCTCGCCATTCTCAATGACAACCTCCATGGACCTGCCTAAGATAAACTTGCGGAAAACAGCTTCACTGCTCTTGTTTGTCGCTTCCTCGACATAGTCCCGGATCTCACCCCGGTCAAGCTTCCCCGCCTCCACGCATGCAAAGATAACGGCCTCCCAGCAATTGAGATGAGTGGGCTTGACGCCCTCGTCGAGCCATGACTTGAACTGATCGCCCAGATCGAGGAAACTTTCATCGCCCACTTCATTTTCTTCCAGCCCCTCCAACAACGCACGCACTCCCTTCAGCAGAGGGGCATATGCACCTTCGTCGGCTTCTCTGTCCAGGTTGGCGATTTTCGTGGAGAGCAGATCAAATTGGGCCCGATTTTTTCTTTTTACCCGGCTCCGCAACCAGGGAGCATACTGACCCCAGTGCTTGAAGAGCGTGTCGTAAAACAGGGTACCCCCAGGTGACGTCCAAACAAAATCGCCGCTTAATTGTTCAGCAGCCCGCACCAGATCGTTCTCTTCGGGATACCGTAATCCAATTTCAGCCTCGATATTTTTTGGAGTGGGGGAGGCCAACTCAGAAAGATGCAGCCCTGATGCTTTCGCCAGCCGCCGGTTTTTCCTGTCGTGCTTGCTTTTCTTCCCTCTGGCCAGTTGAACGGTTCCATGCCCCCCGAAACCCAAAGCCCCACCCGCTTCCGGCGCGGCAGTCACCGCCCGCCGCTGAACGTACTCGGCGAGTAAATCCCTTTGCTCCCCACCCTCCACCCTCGCCCTGGCCTCCGGAAAAGGCCGCACTTTCAGAAACGGCGATGCCCCCTGCCCATCCGCAGGCTGCACCTTCTTCTGCACCGGGACAAAACCTTTCGCCATATTCAGCGCCGACCGCCTTTCTCAGCCCAACCGGCTGGGCCGAGGACGGTGCTTCCTCTACCAGGAAAGCTTACCCGAGCGGAAGCTTGACGCGGAACGTCGTTCCCTTGCCCATGCGGCTTTCGACGTCCACCTGGCCGCCGTGCGCCTGGACGAGGTGTTTGACGATGGCGAGGCCGAGACCGGTGCCGCCGTCGTCGCGCGCGCGGCCCTTGTCGACGCGGTAGAAGCGCTCGAAGATGCGGGGCACGGACTCCGGAGGGATGCCGATGCCGGTGTCGCTCACCTCCAGCACGGCTTGCTGGTCCTGGTGCGAGAGGCGGAGGGTGACCTGGCCGCCGGGCTGGTTGTATTTGAGGGCGTTGTCCAGCAGGTTGAGCACCAGCCGTTCGATGCCGTCGGCGTCGCCGGAGAGGGTGGGCATTTTCTCTTCCTGCACCTCGATGCGCACCTGGTGCTCGCGGGCGGACGCCGCGAGGAGGTCGACGGCACGCTGCACCACGGCGTTCAGATCGACCGGCTCGCGCGGAGCTTGATTTTCGGCCACCGCGACGCTCTCCAGGCGCGACAGGGTCAGCAGGTCGTCGAGGAGGGCTTGCAGGCGGCGGCAGTGCTGGAGGATGCGCTCGGTGAAGCGGACGGCGGTGGCCGGCTCGTCGAGCGCGCCGTCGCGCAGCGTCTCGGCATAGCCGCGGATGGCGGCGAGCGGCGTCTTCAGCTCGTGCGAGACGTTGGCCACGAAATCGCGCCGCATGTCGGCGAGGCGGGTCATCTCGGTGGTGTCGCGCGCCACCACCACGGCGCCCCGCTCGCCGCCGGCCAGGGCGGCGCTGGCAAGCAGCAGGTTGCGGCGCTCCGGAGTCTGCAATTCGATGCCGCCGCTCTGCGCCTCGCCGAGGCGGAGGGTGTCGTCCACGATGCGCGCCAGCGCGGGCTGGCGGAGCAGCTCGAGCACGGTGCGGCCGGTCACCTCGCCGGGCAGGTCGAAGAGACGGCGGAAGGCCGGATTGACCAGTCGCGCCCGGCCGTCGCCGCCGACCACCATCACCCCCTCGGACATGCTGGCGAGGATGGTCATCAGATGGTCGCGCTCGTCGCGCACCGCCGCGAACTGCGCCTCGGCGGCCTCCGCCAACCGGTTCAGGGCGGAGCCGAGGGCGGCGAGCTCCTCTTCATCCGGCAGCGGGACGCGGCGGATGCGGCCGGCCGCCAGCTCCCGCGCGTCGGCGATCAGCGTGTAGTAAGGACGGAACAGACGGCGGTCGATCCACAGCGAGGTGACGAGGATGGCGGCCCCGGCGGCGAGAGCGGCGAACAGCATCGAGGTGGCGATGCTGCCGCGCAACGCCTCGATCTGGGAGACCGGCTGCGCCAGGCGGAGCACCACCAGGTGGCCGCGGGCGTCGGTCAGCGTGTGCGCGGCGTAGACATAGGTCTGCCCGGTCGTCGCGCTCCGCCGCACCGACGAGCCTTCGCCGCTCGCCAGGGCCTCTCGCACCTCGGGACGCCCGGCGTGGTTTTCCATCTGGTGCATCTGCTCGGCCGAGCGGGCGCTGTCGGCGAAGACCACGCCGTCGCTGCGGACGAGCGTGATGCGCAATCCGCTGTCGGCGGCGATGGCGCGCACCCAGGTCTGGGGATCGGCCTCGCGCTGGAGCTCACGGATGACGATCGGCGACAGGATGCGTAGCGTGTCCAGGAGCTGCACCGAGGCGCCCTTCTCCAGCAGACCGGGGAGCAGGGACCAGAGCAGGATGGTGGCGACGAGCACCGCAGCCAGCGCCGGCCACAACGGCGCCAGACGCAGCTTCGGAGGGAGCCCGAGGAGTCGCACTCAGGGTCTCAGGCGATAGCCGACGCCGATGACCGTCTCGATGCGGTCGGCCTCGGAGCCGAGCTTGCGGCGCAAGCGCCGGATGTGGGTGTCGACGGTGCGGCTGTCGATGTCCTCGGCGTAGCCCCAGACGTCGCTCAGGAGCTGGCCGCGTGTCTGCACCCGGCCGCCGCGCTCCATCAGCAGGCGGAGGAGGCGGAACTCGGTGGCGGTGAGCGGGATCTCCTTGCCTTTCACCCGCAGTTGGTGGGCGGAGATGTCGAGCTCGATGCCGCCCACCGTGATCAGCTCCGCTTCGCTCTCCTCATGCTGGAAGCGCCGCAGGACCGCCTTCACCCGCAGCACCACCTCGCGCGGGCTGAACGGCTTGCTGATGTAGTCGTCCGCCCCCAGCTCGAGGCCGACGATGCGGTCCACCTCCTCGCCGCGCGCGGTCAGCATCACGATCGGCAGGTGGGCGGTCGCCGTGTCGCGCTTGAGCAGGCGGGTCAGCTCCAGGCCGTCGATCCCGGGCAGCATCAGGTCGAGCAGGAGCAGGTCGGGAGCGCCGCGGCGGATCACCTCCAGCCCGGTGTCCCCCCGGCGCGCGGTCTCGACCTCGAAACCCTCTTTTTCGAGGTTGTACTGCAGCACCTCGGCGATGTCCGGCTCGTCTTCAATCAGGAGAATCCGTTCTTGCGTCATCGGTCACCGACACTACCATGGAGTTTCCACAATCGATGCGGAAAAAGCTGTGGAAAAGCGGCCTGGAAGCCACTGCAAACGCGCCTTCCAGGCCGCTTTGTGCACTTTGAACAACGGCCTGTGCAACCTCTGCAACTGACTGATAACAAAAGATTTAGAGGATGAAATGACTTTTCGGCAAAAACCCCCGGCAGGGAGCGTGCAGGGATTTCCACAGACAGGCAGGTGAAATCTCTGTGAGAAGTCTGTTAACTCTTTGTGACGGAGTGGTTTAGGGAGAGCAAGCAAGAATTTTTTCATGGGCTTGGCAGACGGGAGTTTCTTACAAGAGCGTAAAAAAGGCGGAGGTTCGCCGGGTCGATCGCGGGTCATGCGCCGGCCGTTTCGAGCCCCTGGCGCAGGCGCAACCGGCAGTCGAAGACCTTTTGGAAAAACCGTCCGCGCTCGCGTGCCGCTTCGAGCTCAAGGCCGACGTCGTAGCGCGACAGCACCTCCAGGGTGACCCGGCGCTTACGCAAGGCGCCGTAGATTTCGTCGACGCGCGAGGCGTGAGTCCGGTCGAGCGAGTCGGCGACGCGCAGCAGGGCGGCGAGCTTGCGGATGGTGCGTTGCTGCCAGGGCTTGAGCGCCGCCAGGGTGGGGTGACGTTCGGGCTTCGGCGCCGATCCGCGGTGGAAACGGGCGACGTGAGCGATGATCTCGATCTCGCGCTGGTCGAAGGCGTCGAGGTTGGCGTTGGTGATCAGGTAGTAGGTGTGCTTGTGGTGGTTGCGGTATTGGATCGAGTAGCCGATGTCGTGCAGCAGGGCGGCGTATTCGAGCCACTCCCGCTCGCGCGCAGTGAGGCCGTGCAGGGAGGCGGTGACGTCGAACAGGCGGAGGGCGAGGCGGGCGCTCTGCAGGCTGTGCCGGTAGACGCTCTCGGTGCGCTCGGCGAGCTGCAACACCTGGCGGCGGCGCAGGTCTTCCGGCTCGCGGACCGCCGGCAGCGGCTGCCCCAGGGCGTCCAGCACGAGCCCTTCGCGCAACGCCCGGTCGCTCACCTGGAAGCGGTCGACGCCGGCGTGGAGCGCGAGCTCGGCGAGGAGGATGGCGCCCGCCAGCAGGCTCTCGGAGCGCGGCTCGCCGACCGAGGGCAGGGCGGCGATCTTCTGCCGCTCCATGCCGCGCAGGCGCTCGATGAGGGCCGCGAGGTCTTTGAGACGGACCTCGCGCAGGCCGCTCGACACCTCGCGCAGCACGCGGCCGGCCGCCGCGTCCACCAGGTCGGCGCAGCAGGCGGCGGTGCCCGAGGTGGCGATCATGCGGCTCACCTTCGTCTTGGGCACGCTCGCCCGCAGTTTTTTCTGGATCTCGCGGCGCAGGCGGTCGAGCGATGCGGCGGCCGGCGGATCGCCCTTGAGGGTGGCGGCGCAACGCAGCGAGCCCAGCGGCAGGCTCAACACCTCCTCGGCCTCGCCGGCACGGGTGGTGATCCACTCCGTGCTGCCGCCGCCGACGTCGACGATGACGGCGGTCCCCCGTCCCAGCTCGACCGCCTCGCGCACGGCGCGATAGATCAGCCGCCCCTCCTCGACGCCGGTGAGGAGCTGGACGTCGAGCCCGGTCTGCGCCTTGACGCGGGCCAGGAAATCCTGCCCGTTGGTGGCTTCGCGCACGGCGCTGGTGGCCACCGCGACGACCTGCTCCGCCCCCTTGAGGCGGGCGAGAGTGGTCATCTTGAGCAGCGCTTCGAGGCCGTCCTGCATCGCCGCCTCGGAGAGCGCGCCATCGCCGAGGCCGGTCTTGCCCAGGCGCACCATGTCGCGCTCGCGGCCGAGCACGCGGTAGCCGCCCTGCGGCTCGGTGGCCACGACGATCATGTGGATCGAGTTGGAGCCGATGTCGATGGCGGCCAAGCGGCTGGGCGTCTGGACGCCGGAGGCCGGGCGGGGAAAGGTCAGCGGTTGCACCACGATGCCGGTCACCTGCCGATTCTACTAGCCCGCCACGAGAATGGCCGCCTCATCCCAGGCCTGGGCGGTCCGGGACGGCGCGGGGTGGCCCGGCAGAAGCTCCAGACGAGCGGGCGGAAAGCCGCGCTCGGCGAGCAGCTCCCACTCCACGGTGCTGGGCACGAAGACCCGCTCCGTCTGGCCGAAGAGCCAGCGCAGATACATCCACGCCAGGTCCTCCACCGCCGCGCCGCCGGCCAGCCGCCGCGCCGCGGAGGGCAGATCGGTGTGCCACAGTCCGATGACCGGAATGCCCAGCAGACGGCCGACGGCGACGCCGAGCAGGCCGAAAGGGCCGGGCGTGGAGATCACGATCTCGGCATAGCGCTCGCGCTCGCAGTGGTCCAGCACCTCCAGGAGAGGCGGCAGAGCCAGCTTGCGCGCCTGACGAAGCGGCAGGACGCCGGGGAGCGGGATGTCCATCAGCGGCCGGAAGCTCTGCACGGTCAGGCCCGGCACCGCCTCGTCGCCACGCCCGCAGGTGAGCGCCACCAGTCCGCTCACCGCTCCGCCCCGCCCGGTGGGCAGGCGCCGCAGGACGCGCGCCAGCCCGTCCGCGTCGTCCAATGAATCGGTGAGCCAGGCCCGCCGGCCTGGCCCCTCACCCCCTGGCCCCCTCTCCAAGCCCCATCCCGCCGCCCGGGAGAGGGGGAAATCGAGATCGAGCGGCCGGCCCGGGAAGCGCCGGGCGGCGGCGTCCAGCAGGTCCGCGTCCTTGTGGAGCTGGTGCACGGCCACCAGATAGGGCGCGAGGCTCAGGGCGAGCGGCGCGAGCTGGGAGACGGCGGCGAGCCCTTCCATCAGACGGCCGCGGCGGGCGTTGCGCACCACGCCGCGCAGCAGACCGGCCAGATGGCGCCGGCTCGCCCGGCTCGCCGAGCCCAGGGTGGCGCTCTCCAAGGTCTCCGGGGTCTCTGCCTTCGCGGCCCCGAAGGAGAAGAACCGCCGCCATCCACTCACCGGCTCGCTGCCGGGCCGATGGGATTCCTGGGGCACCTGCGCCAGGCTGCGCATCAGCTCGGCGAACGGGTCCTTGCGGCGGTCGAAGCCGGGGAACTGCCGGCGGTAGAATTCGTGGCTGATCACGTAGAGGCTGCGCACCAGCCGGGCGCTCGAGCCGGTGGCGCCGCCGGGCTCGTGACGGCCGTCGCGCAGGTGGGCGAAGAAGTCTTCCACCGTGACGGCGGCCGGCGTCTCCGTCCAGGTGGTGCCCGGGTAGAGGCCGCCGTGGTCGTCGGTGCCGCCGGTGAAGCTCTTGCTCCAGGGAGCCGGACCGAACGGCTCCAGACGGTGGCGTGCCGCGAGGTCGAAGACGATCTCGGGAGTGAGCGCGCCGAAGACCGCGCGCACCATGCCGTTCGCCCGCCGGTCGTGCATGCCATTGAGCGCCTCGAAGCGGTCGAACAGCACGAGCAGCTTCTCGACCTGCTCCAGGGTCAGGCGGTCGTTGACCCGGAAGAGCGGGTGGGCGACGGAGTAGAAGATGCCGCGCTGCCGCACGTAGTCGCGGACCTCATAGATGTTGCGGCGCAGCTCCTGGAGGTCGCGATGCTCCGCTTCGCTGATGCCGGCGACGAGGAGGTGGACCTCGCAGCCGTCCTCCGGAAATTCGACCGTCACCTCGCTCGACAGGAAGGTGCCCGGCAGATGGGCGATCTCCAGCGCACCGTCGATCGTGTCGTGGTCGCTGATGGTGACGAAATCCATTCCCCGCGCGCGGCAGCGGCGGTAGATCTCCAGCGGCTCCGTGAAGCTCTCGGGCGCGCCGAGCTGGCGCAGATACCATTCGGCAGGTTGGTTCGAGTGCTTGCTGTGGACGTGCAGATCGACCTTGGTCAGCTTGGTCAAAGGGGGCATCCTCCTCCGTTTGTGTAAGATTAGGCAGGAGATACGGGAGCGGCGTGACGGCCGGGTTGCGGAACGGTCACGAATTCTCCAGACCATTCCTGATCCGCTTTTCGTCACATCATCGTCAATCCACAAGTCCCGCCGCTTGTGGCAGAATCCCCGACGCCTCCGGGAGGTCCATTCCACGTGTCTGAGCCGATGACGACCCTGCTGCCACTGCCGAGCCAGGAAACGGAAACTGTCCAGGAAACGGTCCCCCTGTTCCTGAACCGGGAAATCTCCTGGCTGGAGTTCAACCGGCGCGTGCTGCGCGAAGCCGAGGACGCGGCGAACCCGCTCCTCGAACGGCTCAAGTTCATCGCGATCTTCGACAACAATCTCGACGAGTTCTTCATGAAGCGCGTGGGCGGCCTCAAGCAACAGGTCGCGAGCAACATCCGGGAGCTGCCTCTCGACGGCAACACGCCGCGCCAGCAGCTCGCCGCCATCGACGCGGTGGTGCGGCCGATGCTCGCCCTCCAGCGCCGGCTGCTCAACGAGGAGATCCTGCCGGCCCTGCGCCAGCACGGCCTGGAAATCGTCCGCTGGGCCGACCTGCGGGCCGCCGAGCGGCGCCACTGCGTCGAGGTGTTCGACAAGCAGCTCTTCCCCACCCTCACCCCGCTGGCGGTGGACCCGGCCCACCCGTTCCCCTTCATCTCCAACCTCAGCCTGTCGCTGGCCATCTCGGTGCGGGTGCCGGGCGAGGAGGAGCTCCGCTTCGCCCGCGTCAAGGCGCCGCACCTCCTGCCGCGCTGGCTCCAGGTGCCGAAGACGTTGCGCTACGTGCCGCTCGAAGAAGTGATCTCGCACAACCTCGAACGCCTGTTCCCGGGGATGGAGATCGTCGACTCCCACCCCTTCCGGGTGACACGGAACGCCGACGTGCAGCGCAACGAGGAAGAGGCCGAGGACCTCCTCGAAGCGATCCAGGAGGAGCTGCGGGAGCGCCGCTTCGCCACCGCCGTCCGCCTGGAGGTGGCCGCCGGCATGCCGCGCTGGATGTGCGGCCTCCTCGGCGAGCAGCTCGAGATCCAGGAGCAGGAGGTCTACGAGATCTCCGGCCCGCTCGCCTTGCGCGACCTGATGCAGCTCGCCAGTGTGCCGCTCCCGTCGCTGCGCTACCGGCCGTGGACGCCGGTGACCCATCCGCGCCTCACCGTGACGGACCCCACCGAAGAGCTCGACGTCTTCCAGACCATCGCCGGCGGCGACATCCTGCTGCATCACCCCTACGACTCCTTCGCCACCAGCGTGCAGCGGCTGATCGAGACGTCGGCCAGCGATCCGGCCGTCCTCGCCCTCAAGCAGACGCTGTATCGCACCTCCGCCGACTCGCCGAACATGCGCTCGCTGATCCGCGCCGCCGAGGACCGCAAACAGGTCGCGGTGACGGTCGAGATCAAGGCGCGTTTCGACGAGGCGGCGAACATCGAGTGGGCGGAGCGCCTGGAAGCGGTCGGCGCGCACGTGGCCTACGGCATGGTCGGCTTGAAGACCCACGCCAAGGTGGCCCTCATCGTGCGCCAGGAAAAAGAAGGGCTGCGCTGCTATACCCACATCGCGACCGGCAACTACAACAACGAGACGGCCAAGCTGTACACCGACCTGGGCCTCTTCACCTGCCGCGAGGACATCGCCGAGGACGTCATCCAGCTCTTCAACATGCTGACCGGCTACGTCCACAAACCGCAGTTCAAGAAGCTCCTGGTGGCGCCGGTGAACATGCGCCAGCGCTTTATCGACCTGATCGAGCGCGAGGTGGAGCATCAGAAGGCCGGCCGCGGCGGCCACATCATCGCGAAGATGAACGCGCTCGAAGACCGCCAGATCGTCGAGGCGCTCTACGCCGCCTCGGAAGCCGGGGTCGAGATCGACCTGATCGTGCGCGGCATCTGCCGGCTGCGCCCGGGGCTGCCGGGCCACAGCGAGACGATCCGGGTGATCAGCATCGTCGGCCGGTTCCTCGAGCACGCCCGCATCTTCTACTTCGCCAATCATGCCGCGAACGGGAGCAAGCCCGACTTTTTCATCGGCTCGGCCGACTGGATGTCGCGCAATCTCGACTTCCGGGTGGAGGCGATCGTGCCGGTCGAGGAGCCGCGCCTCCAGGAGGAGCTCAAGGCGATCCTCGACCTCCAGCTCAGCGACAACGTGAAAGCCTGGGAGATGCGCGCCGACGGCACCTACACGCAACGTGTTCCGGCCGCCGGCGAGGAGCCACGCTCCAGCCAGGACCTGCTGATGCAAAGATCGCTGGAGCGGATCGGACGTTAAGGCATCTCCCAACGTTCCGCGCCCACCAGCTTCGCCAGGCGCTCGACCGCCGCCTCCAGGGCCGCTCCCCTTCCTTTAGATAGGCGCACGCCCGGCTCCCACCAGACCTGGCGGATCTCCAGCACGCCCTCGTCGCGGCGGAGCTTGGGATCGAGACGGCCGACCAGGCGCTCGCCTTCGAGCAGGGGGAGGATGTAATAGCCCCAGCGGCGTTGCGGCGCCGGGACGAACGCCTCGAAGCGGTAGTCGAAGCCGAAGAGGCGCAGAGCACGGGCACGGTCGCGCAGGATCGGATCGAACGGGCTCAGGATCCGCAGGCGCGGTGGCGCCGCCGGCAGAGCGGCGGCCCGCTCCTCCCAGTCGGGCAACGCGTACGACCGCCGCGGCGCCGAGCCGGCTTCGAGACCCGGGAGAGCTTCGGCGAGGACCTCGACGATCTCCCCGCGCGCCGCCGCGCGGGCGCACCAGTCCCGCGCCTCCTCCAGCGAGACGGCGTTCCAGAATCCCGCGATCTCGCTCGGCGTCGCCACCCCGAGCCGTTCCAGGGCCGAGCGGCAGGCCCAGGCCACGTTTTCCTCCGGAGACGGGAGCGGCGCTGCGTGGAGGTGCGGCAGCACCCGCTCCGTCAGGTCGTAGACCTTGTGGAAATTCACCCGCCTCGCCACCGCCACCTCGCCCACCCGCCACAGGTATTCGAGCGCGGCCTTCGCCGGCTTCCACCCCCACCACGTCGTGTCCGTCCCCTGCGGCCGTTCGTCCTCGAAGTCCCTGGTCATCAACGGACCTTCGGCGCGCAGCCGCGCGCGGACGTGGGCGACGATGGCCTCCGGGTCCGCGCCCACCCGCTCGCGCCACCAGGGATGCTCCAGGACGCGCCGGCGGTAGCGCTCGAAGCGGTGGTGCCAGTGCGGATACCAGACGGCGGGAATCGCCGCGGCGTCGTGCGTCCAGTGCTCGAACAGCCGGCGGTCCCGCTCCAGCAGGCGTTCGAGCAGCGCCGGCCGGTAGCCCTGCAGCCGCGACGCCAGGGTGAGGTGCTGCGCGCGCTCGACGACGTTGATCGAGTCGATCTGCACGAAGCCGATCCGTTCGATCAGCGCATGGAGGGAATCCGCCGTCGCCTTGCGGCGCGGATCGTCGAGCAGCCCCTGGGCGTCCAGCAGGAGGCGGCGCGCGGCGGCGGCGGAGACGTGGGGAGTTGCAGGAACGGTGCGAACGGCAGGCGGAGGGGAGGATCTGGGCTTCGCCATGGCCGGCACAGGATAGCCCACAAAGGCAAAGGGACCGGTTTCCCGGTCCCTTAGTGGCTGGCGCGCGGTCCACTCGGCCCGCGTGAAAGGAAGGCTGGTGCCGCAGGGCGATATTCTCGCCGTGGGGATTCCTTGAACCGGAGACGGATGCCGCCGGTAGATCCCCGGAGGGCTCCGGTCGACGCGAACGTGCGACCCGAGAGAGTAATATACACCAATGAGCATCTTTGTGGAATAGGATTCTTCGAACCGACCGATGGCCCACGACGCAGAGACTGTTCTCCTCCTCTCCCGCCTCACCGCACAGCCCGGCCTCTGCCGAACCTGCGAGCACCTCCGCCTGCTCGCCTCCGCACGCAGCGTCTTCCTCCGCTGCGGCCTCGCCGACACCGATCCCGGCTTCCTCCGCTATCCGCCGCTGCCGGTGCTGCGCTGTGCCGGATACCGCCAGGTCGATTGAGCGGATCTCTACGTCGCCACCGCCCGCAGCAGGTCCTGGCGATCCACGATGCCGATCACCCGCCCTTCGCCGTCGACCACGACGAGGCGCTTGCGGCGGTTGGCGAGGGCGTGTTGAATCGCCTCGCCCACCGGCAAGCCGGCCGGCACAGTGAGGACGCCCGGCGACATGAGGTCGCGGGCGAGAGCGCCGTCCTCGGGAGCCCGCCCGCGGCGAGCCAGCGCGTTCAGCAGGCCGGGGCGGGTCTCCGGGCGCACGCGAGCAACCAGATCGCCGTCGGTGATCAGCCCGAGCGGACGGCCCGCGGCGTCGAGCACGATGACCCGCTTGAAGCCGCTTCCCACCATCCTCTCCACCACCTCGGGGAGGTCGGCATCGGCGGCGACCGCGGGCACCCGCGCCGCCATTACGTCGCCGACGGTGCGCTGGGCGCCCTGCGGTGGCCGGGCCCGCTGCGCCTTGGCGGCCGGCGTGACGGCACCGAGGACGTCCACCCGGCTCAGCATTCCCGCCAGCAGGCCGTCGCCGTTCACGACGGGCAGCCGCTTGACGTCCTGCTTCGCCATCATTTCGGCGGCTTGGCCGAGCGGGCTGTCGGTCCGCAGGGTCACCGCCGGCCGGCTCATCACCTCGCCGAGTGTGGTGCCCTGCGCCGCGATGGCCGCGCGCCAGGCGGCCAGGGTGGCCGCGTCAAGCAGCTCCGCGATTCCCAGGCGTTGCACCAGGCCGGTGCGCTCCATGAGGTCGTTGTCGCTAACCAGACCGACCGGGCGTCCGGCCGCATCGACGACCGGCAACGCCTTGAGGCCGCGCTCCAGCATCAGGTCCCAGGCCGTGGCGATGGAATCGCTCTCCCGCACCGCCACCGCCGGAGCGGTCATGAAGTCGCGGACCGGGCGGTCGGCCGGCAGCGGGGCGAGATAGCGATGGCTGTACTTGACCACATGGACGTCTTCGAGGGTGATCAGCCCTTCGCGCACCATGGGGCCGACGAACGTCAGCGCCCGCTCGACCTGCTCGGCGGTGTCGACCAGCTCGAGGACCAGCGGGAGGTCTTCCGACAGCCGCAGGATGCTGGTGGTGTGGATGCGCGAATGGGCGCCGAAGCCGGACGTGGCCCGCAGGACGGTGGCACCGGCAAACCCCTCCCGGCGCAGGGTTTCGAGGAGGGCAGTGTGCAACGGCTGCCCGCGCCAGACATCGCTCTCGCCGAGATAGACGGTGAGGCGCTTGGCCGGTCCGACGATTCTCATCTGCGATCCTCCACTAGCTTCCGAACAGCAGCCGGCCGGCATAGAGGCCGAGCAGCCCGGCGCCGAGGCAGGAGAGCACGGTCACGCCGAGGTTGAGGGCGCCCAGACCCCAGGCGCTGTCCTGGAACAGCCCGAGGGTTTCGTAGTTGAAGCTGGAGTAGGTGGTGAAACCGCCCAGGATGCCGGTCGAGAGGAAGAGGCGGAGCGTCGGCGGGACCAGCTCCGTGGTGAGGGCGACCTGCATGATCAGCCCGAGCAGGAACGAGCCGATGACGTTGACCGCCAGGGTGCCGACCGGAAACCCCGGCCCCCACGCCTCGGCCAGCCAGCCGGAGAGCAGATACCGGGCTCCCGTCCCCAGCGCTCCACCCAGACAGATCCAGAGAAAACGTGCCATGGCTCCTCCGCTCCGCGCATGATAGCCGCAACCGGAGCCGGACCGTCTCCAATATCGGCCGCAGGGGCCGGTATGGGGCCGTACGGTAGACTCACCCCCGCATGAGACCGCACGAGCGCATCCGCAACTTCTCCATCATCGCCCACATCGACCACGGCAAATCCACCCTGGCCGACCGCATCCTCGAGCGCACCAACGCCCTCTCCCAGCGCGAGATGATGAATCAGGTCCTCGACGACATGGACCTCGAACGCGAGCGCGGCATCACCATCAAGGCCCGCGCCGTCCGCCTCTTCTATCAGGCCAACGACGGCGAGACGTATCAGTTCAACCTCATCGACACCCCCGGCCACGTCGACTTCGCCTACGAGGTCTCGCGCAGCCTCGCCGCCTGCGAAGGAGCGCTCCTGGTCGTCGACGCCTCACAGGGCGTCGAGGCGCAGACGCTCGCCAACGCGTATCTGGCGATCAACAACAACCTCACCATCGTGCCGGTGATCAACAAGATCGACCTGCCGGCGGCCGATCCGGACCGCGTCAAGGAGCAGATCGAGAGCGTCATCGGCCTCGACGCCCACGACGCCGTGCTCGTCTCCGCCAAAGCCGGCCTCGGCATCGAAGACGTCCTGGAGCGCGTCGTCCACGACATCCCGCCGCCGCAGGGCGATCCGGAAGCGCAGCTCAAGGCGCTCCTCTTCGACTCCTGGTACGACCCCTACCGCGGCGTCGTCTGTATGGTGCGCGTCGTCGAAGGCACTCTCCGCCACCGCGACAAGATCCTCTTCATGTCCTCGAAGCGTGCCTATCCGGTCGACGAGCTCGGCATCTTCACCCCGAAAGCCGGCCCGGTCGACCAGCTCTCGGTCGGCGAGGTCGGCTTCTTCTACGCCGGCATCAAGGACCTCATCCTGGCGCAGATCGGCGACACCGTCACCCACGCCGACCGGCCGACCGCCGCCGCCTATCCCGGCTTCCAGGAAGTCAAGCCGATGGTCTTCGCCGGCCTCTACCCGGTCTCCGCCGACGACTACGAAGACCTGCGAGACGCGGTCGACAAGCTGCGCCTGAACGACGCCTCCTTCACCTTCGAGCCGGAGAGCTCCGGAGCACTCGGCTTCGGCTTCCGTTGCGGCTTCCTCGGCCTGCTGCACATGGAGATCATCCAGGCCCGCCTGGAGCGCGAGTTCAACCTCGACCTCATCACCACCGCGCCGG
The DNA here is from genome assembly GCA_036264355.1 of Thermoanaerobaculia bacterium. Lineage (GTDB taxonomy): Bacteria > Acidobacteriota > Thermoanaerobaculia > Multivoradales > UBA5704 > UBA5704. The sequence goes on along the minus strand of DATARD010000221.1, from coordinate 2,445 downwards.
GAGTCCGCTATCTCGCCCACACCACCGACGGCAAGGTGCACGAGATCGACAGCCCCTCGAAGCTCCCCGACCCCGGCCGCATCAACTATCTGGAAGAGCCTTACATCTCCTCCACCATCATCACCAGATCGGACTACGTCGGAGCCATTCTCGCTCTCGCCGAAGAGCGCCGCGGCACCCAGAAGAGCCTGCAATACCTCACCACCGACCGCGTCCTGATCGAGTACGACTTCCCCCTCGCCGAAGTCATCCACGACTTCTACGACCGCCTGAAATCCGTCTCCCGTGGCTACGCCTCCTTCGACTACCATATGGTCGGCTACCGCAAGAGCGAGCTGGTCAAGCTGGACATCCTGATCAACGGCGACCCCGTCGACGCCCTCTCGCTCATCATCCACCGCGACAACTCCTACCAGCGCGGCAAGCTCCTGGTCGAGAAGATGAAAGAGCTCATCCCCCGCCAGATGTTCGAAGTCGTCCTCCAAGCCGCCATCGGCTCGCGCATCATCGCGAGAGAGAGCATTCGCCCAATCTCCAAGAACGTCATCGCCAAATGCTACGGCGGCGACATCACGAGAAAGCGCAAGCTGATCGAGAAGCAGAAGGAAGGCAAGAAGCGGATGAAGCGGGTGGGGAGGGTGGATATTCCGCAGGAGGCTTTTTTGGCGGTGTTGCGGGTGGATTGAGGGGGGGAGTTGAGAACTCATTCTCCCGCTCTTCGGCAAAGCCACCTAGTCTCCGCGCTCCGGCTCGGATAGGTTAAGCAGCCTATCTGCCAAGTCGGGCCGCTGAAGACGAACCAGTGAGGCTTTGAGGCGTTGTTTTAAATCGTCACGTCCAGAAGCCTGTATCTTCTCGCTTATTGCCGTAATTCCCTGGTCGCTGAAGTGGAGGTGGGTTGGTGCATGCTCAAGCAACCGGACCAATGCCAACAATAGGTCGTCGGGCTTAAGTTCCGCGGTTCGCTTCTCAAGTCGCTGAAGAAGCCCATGGAAACTCTCAGGCTGTGTTGGGCGGTCCCGAAGAATCTCTAGCGCATTACCGACCTCCTCAGGTGGAAGTGCGAGTGCAAGGCCATAGAATCCACTTATCTCTGCAGGCGCCGGCTCTGGATAACCCACTCGCAGCCGATCAGCGACCCAGCCTTGAAGCCACGTCTGCCAGGTTCTCCTCGCGGCCTCTGTTCCCAGACTCTCAGCCTCTCTCGCGAGGCCGGCTGTCCAGCGGGCTCGGTCTTCGTCAGAGGCCGAAGCAAAGTACTTCGTCAACCAGCCTTCCTCAACCGGTTCAGAATCGGGAAACATCGATAGGTGTGCGAGGAATTCGCCGAGCCGCTTTCTCTGCTCTCCGAGGTCTTGAAGTCGCTCAAATATATGATCTAAAAATGGCCGCAGCTTACTGAAAAGACTCGGATAGATGCGGCCCCATTGCAGATATCCATTCCATGCCTGAAGGGAGTCTCGACCCTTCTCTTTCCAGTCGAACCATGGCAAGATCTCAGCCGTAGCAAGCGCCTCGTCTACTGCAAAGAAAAAATTAAGCTGGCTGGCCACTATCACACGCGCAAGAGGGCGGCCCGGTCCCGCCTGCATCATCTGTGCGATAAGACGGCGGAGTGATACAGGAAGCTTGTCTTGACACTCGACTCGACGGGTCTTCCACTCGGAAGCTAAGTGAAGCACGATTAATCCTAGAGTACCCTGCGAGTGATCAACCGCTCTGTGTAACCAGTCCCGAGAACCCTCCGAAGGTTCGAACAGCGGAACTACGGACCATAGATCTTCAGTTAAATTCTCTGCGCGGTCGAGATCTTTTTCCTCGAAATTCTTTGAATTTTTCGCAAGCGCCCGCTCGACTATACGACTAGCCTGTTCAACGTGCCGAGGAAGCCAAGGTTGGTTCTCCATCCATTCAAGAATCTCTGACACGGCAGCGGGCTCGATCTCCATGTCTGTCCAACCAGCGAGCATAGCCCTGGTTAGATCCCTAGATATTTCGTCTTCCTCGACAAGGAGTTTCGACGCAATCGAGAATGCCCAGTCGCGCCTCTCGGCAGTCGTTCTCCCGACGAGATCAAGAAGACCCCGGTAGTGATTCACTAGCTCACTCTGACCGCGATGCTCCTCGCTGATTTTTTTGGCATACATAACGAGGCGCGAGGAATCCTCCATCGCCAGCAAACCGTCTAATGAGATCGGAGCTATGGCTTCGGGAGAGCTAACTTGACGTCTCGGAAACTCCACAACTATCAGAAAAGAGAGGGCTTGGGACGCGAGATAAAATAAATCAGTACAACTCGTGGATGTAAGAGTTTTTTGGTGGATTTGAGGGAGCAACGACAACCAGATTACCCGTGTGGGAGCGATAGGGAGAAGGGCATTGTACGCCCTGATGACATTTTGGGCAGCGGATGAGCACGGGTTGGCCCTCGTCGAGACGATGAAA
>DATARD010000198.1:0-87433 GCA_036264355.1 Thermoanaerobaculia bacterium | reverse complement strand
TCGTAGATCTGGGTGCCCGTCGTGCCCGCGAAGTTGTGCGCGGTGCCCGCGAACTTCGCCACCCCGATGCCGGAGTCGACGAAGTTGCCCTCCCAGTGGCCAGCGGTGCCGTCGCCGACGTTGCCCTCGTTGCCCGCCGAGGAGAAGTAGAGGACGCCCGCCGCCGTCACCTGGTTGACCGCGTCGGCGATGTCCAGATCCTGGAAGGGAGACTCGACCAGATAGAGAACGTCGTCGGCGATGATGTTACAGCCCGCATCCTTCAAGGCGATGATGTTGGCGGCGAAGGTGGCGACATCGGGATTGGCGGTGGCGAAGCCGAGCTGCGCGCCGGGCGCGAGGTCGTGGACGATCTCGAGCATCGCCGAGCCTTCATCGCCGGAGCCGGCCTGACCGGGCAGCACGTCGACGCCGGGCGGCAGATCGCCGCTCGCCTGCAGAGCGGCGAGAGAATCGACGCCGGTGGACAGCACGCAGATCTTGACCCCGGCACCGGTGACGCCGAAGAAGTGGCGCGCATCCACGGCGCGGTGCGCCACGTCGCCTTGCGAGACATTGATCGCGCTCGTGAAGGGCTTCCGCGCCAGATGCACCTTGAGCACGCCGTCGAACGCGGCGAGGTCTTCGACCGCTCCGAGCGGCACACGCGCCCGCACGGCGCGATAGCGGATGTGGAACGTACGGACCTCGCCGCCCAACGCCTGGACCTTGTCGACGACCGGCTTGACGTCGGCGGTCGTGCGCGCGTCGATGTCGACCTCGATCTTGCCGTCCGCGTCCGGCGTGACATAGCGGAAGGTCGGCAGCGCGGACAGGCGCGTATCCCGGTTCTGCTTGAGGACCGCCATCAGCAGACGCGACTCGATCTTGCCCTGGGCCACGGTGCGCGACGTCTTGATGCTCTGGATCGCCTGGATCTGGCGTGCCGCGCTGGCGGTGATCCTGGGCGGACTCTGGGCGCCGGCCGGCCCGGACGCGAAAGCCAGCGCGGCGACGAGGAGCGCGGCGGGTCGCCAGTACGACAAAAATCCCTGACGCAAGGAGCATCTCCTGTCGGAGGACCGGCGGTGCTGAAGAAATCGACAGCCCGCCGACCCTATGCGACCCAGCCGGAGCAAGTCAAGAAAAGGGAGTGACGAAACGCAGGTGTGACGGCGCCCGGACGGGCAAGACCGCTCCTGAAATCGAGGCGGCGCTCGAAGCGCCGGGTACGGCTCCTCCGTGTTACGCTAGGCTTCAAGGCGAGACACCATGGCAACCAACCCGCAAAGAGTCCGTGTTCTGGCCAAGCAAATCCTGTCGCTCGACCCGGACGACCGGCTGGAGCTTCTCCAACTCGTCGTCACGCCTGAGTTGGAGCTTCGCCTGCTGGTCGAGAGCCTACAGGGCAAGATTGGAACCGCCGACCCTCGCGTGATCGCCCGGGACGTCAATCGGACCGTTCGGGAGGTCCGCTCGCGGCGAAAATCCGCCTCCACCCTCTGCACGCCGTAGCTCCTTTCTCACAAAGCGTCGCTCAGTGGCCGAGGACAATCCTCCGCGTGCGGTTCTCGACACGAACCTCGTCGTTCGGGTGCTCATCTCGCCTTCCGGCGTCACGAGCCGGCTGTTTGCCGCTCTGACCTGAAAACAGCACTCCGGACGGGTCCCGGTGCGCTAGCCCCGCCCGCGCCGGCCCGCCATGTCCACCGCCACTGCGGCGACCAGGATCGCTCCCTTGAGGATGAGCTGCCAGAAGGACTCGGTGTTGAGCAGGCTCATGCCGTTGTCGAGCGAAGCCATGAGCAGGCCGCCGAGCAGAGCTCCCCAGATCGATCCCTGGCCGCCGAGGAGCGAGGTGCCGCCCATCACCGCGGCGGCGATGGCGTCGAGCTCCATGAGTTGGCCGGCGTTCGGCGTGGCCGAGCCGACGCGCGCGGTGAGGACGACGCCGGCCGCGCCGGCCAGCAGCCCCATCAGCGTGAAGACGCCCACCAGGTGGCGCTCGATCGCGATGCCGGAGTAGAAAGCCGCTTCGCGGTTGCCGCCGATGGCGTAGAGATGGCGGCCGAACGGCGTGTGGCGGGCGACGGCGGCGAGGAGCGCGGCGAGCGCCAGCACCACCAGCACCGGCACCGGCACTCCTTCATAGGCGTTCATCACCGCGACAGCGGCGAGCACAGCCACGGCGAGGACGGCGAGAGTAGCGCGCCGCCGGCCGCCGTCCGGGGTCGATCGGATCGCGGCGATCCCCAGCGCCACGGCGATCAGCGCGGCTCCGATCCAACCGGCCGGTTGCGGCAGATATGCCTGGCCGACGGCGAGGAACGGGCGCGCCGGCGAAATCGAGACGCCGCCGGTGACGGCGAGGAGCGCGCCCTGAAAGAGGAGCATGCCGCCGAGGGTGACGATGAAGGGTGGAATGCGCAGCCACGCGGTGAGGCTCCCCTGGAGCGCGCCGAGCACCGCGCCCACCGCGAGCGCCGCGAGGAAGGCGAGAGCGAGCGGCCAGCCCAGCCGGCTGTAGGCGAGCGCCGCCAGCGCGCCGCACAGACCGGCGAGAGCGCCGACCGACAGATCGATCTGGCCGGCCACGATCACCAGCACCATGCCGACCGCGAGAATCGACGTCACCGACATCTGGCGCGCCAGCAACGACAGATTGCGCGGCAACAGAAAGGTGCCGCCGGTCGCGACGGAAAAGACCACCCAGATGGCGACGAGCGCCCCGGCCATCGTCCAGGCCCGCCAGTTGGAGAGGAGGCGCTTGCGTTCCATGGTCAGCCCCTGACCGCTCGCGCCGAGAGGGCCGCCGCCGCCATCACCGTTTCCGGCGTCGCCGCCTCGCCCGCCAGCTCCGCCGCGGGCCGGCCCTGGCGCAGCACCAGCACACGGTGGGAGAGAGCGAGCAGCTCGGGCAGCTCGGAGGAGACCAGGAGAACCCCGATTCCGGACCCGGTCAAGCGGCCGATCAAGTCATAGATCTCCTGCTTGGCGCCGACGTCGATGCCGCGCGTCGGCTCGTCGAGCAGCAGCACCCGCGGCCTCCGCAGCAGCCAGCGGCCGAGCACCACCTTCTGCTGATTGCCGCCGGAGAGCTGAGACACCGGCGTGTCAAGGCTCGCCACGTTCAATCGCAGCGCCTCCGCCTGGCCGCGCACCGCCGCCCGCCGCGCCCGGTCGTCGAGCCGTGCCCGGCGGCTGAAATCGCCGAGGTTGGCGAGCGTCATGTTGTCGAGCACCGAGCCCTGCGGCACCAGGCCATACCGTTTGCGGTCTTCGCTGACCAGGGCGAGGCCGGCGGCGATCGCTTCCGCCGGACTCCGGAACGGTCCGCGCAGCGGACCGCCCGCACTCTGAAGCGTCCCGGTGACCCGGCTGCGCGCCGCGCCGAACAGCGACGCCAGCAGAGCCGTGCGGCCGGCGCCCATGAGCCCGGCGATTCCCAGCACCTCGCCGGCCCGCAGATCGAGCGCGATGCCGTCGAGCACCCGGCGGCCGGGATTCTGCGGATCTTCGACCGACCAGTCCGCCACGCGCAGGAGGCTTTCGCCGGCACCACGCACTGGACGCTCCACCGGTGGACCAAGCTCGCGCCCGACCATGAGAGAAATCACCCGCTCCGGCGTCATCTCCGCGCGCCGCGCCGCGCCGACCGAACGGCCGTCGCGCAGCACGGTGATGCGGTCGGCGATGGCGAAGACCTCGTCCAGCCGGTGGCTGATGTAGATCGCCGCGACGCCATGGCGTCGGAGCTCGCCGAGCAGCCCGAGGAGACGCCGCGCGTCGGCGTCCGGCAGCGCGGCCGTGGGCTCGTCGAGCACCAGGATCTCCGCGTTCTTTTCGAGCGCCCTGGCGATCTCCACCAGTTGCTGCTGGCCGATGCCCAGCTCGCGCACCGGCGTCGCCAATGGCACGTCGAGCCCCACCCGGTCGAGAGCGCGGCGTGCCGTCGCCTCCACCTCGGTCCAGCGCACCAAGCCGAAGCGCCGCGGCTCGCGGCCGAGCACGAGGTTCTCGGCCACGGACAACCCCGGCACCAGCGCCAGCTCCTGGGCGATCAACGCGATCCCCCGCGCCTCGCTGTCGCGCAGACTGCGGAAGCGGGCCACCTCGCCGCGCAATCGGATCTCTCCGCCATAGCTCCCGGCGGGGTAGACGCCGCACAACACTTTGATCAGCGTGCTCTTGCCGGCGCCGTTTTCGCCGCACAGAGCGTGGATCTCACCAGGCTCGAGATCGAACGAAACCCCGTCCAGGGCGCGGACGCCCGGGAAGTCCTTGCGGATCGCGCGCAGATCGAGGATGGGCATCGAGAGGCGGGAGATCGTCAGCGCTTCGGCCAGCGCTCGCGTGGAATCCCGGCGTAGACCTGCTCCAGGGAATGGAACCCGTCGGCGATCACGGTGGAGACCATGTTGTCCTTGTCGACCGCCACCGGCGCGATCAGCAGGCTCGGCACCTTCTTGAAGCCATTGTCGACGAACGCCGCGGGCTTTTCGTACGGCTGCTTCCTGCCCATTGCCACCGCGATCTCCGCCGCCTTCCCCGCCAGCGTCCGGATCGGCTTGTAGACCGTCATGCTCTGCGTGCCGCCCGGTTCCGAGACAATGCGCTGGCAGGCGCTCAGCTCCGCGTCCTGCCCGGTCACCACGATCTTGCCCGCCAGCCCCTGCTCGGCGAGCGCCTGGATCGCTCCGCCCGCGAGCCCGTCGTTCGACGCCACCACCGCATCCACGTGGTTGTCGTTCCGGGTCAAAGCGTTCTCCATGATCTTGAGCGCCTGCACCGGCTGCCAGTCGGCGGCGTATTGATCGGTGACGATCTCGATCTCATGCCGCTCCACGAATGGCTTGAGCACGTTCATCTGCCCTTGATGGAACAGCAGCGCGTTGTTGTCGGCGGGGGAGCCGCCGATCAGCACATAACGTCCCCGCGGCGCCCGCTGCACCGCGTAGCCCGCCTGCAGCTCGCCGACCCGTTCGTTGTCGAAGGAGATGTAGAGGTCGACGTCCGAGTCGTTGATCAGGCGGTCGTAGGCGATCACCGGAACCCCAGTCCGATGTGCCGACTCCACGATCGTCGCCGCCGTCTTGCTGTTGTGCGGCGCCACCACCAGCACGTCGACCCCCTGGGTGAGCAGGTTCTCCGCCTGAGCGTTCTGCACCACCTCATTGTTGTTGGCCGCCTGCACCAGCACCCGAGCCCCCAGCGCCTGAGCCCGCGCCACAAACAGATCCCGGTCGCGCTGCCAGCGCTCCTCGCGGAGCGTGTCGAGAGAGAGGCCGATGGTGAGCTGCCGTCCCCCCTGCTTCGCCGTCCCACCACGTCCACAGGCAGTGAGGACGACGAGAACGGCCAGGATCAAGAAGAGCGAACGCCGCTGCATGTTGAAGCCTCCCCGAGGGTTGCAGACTGGTGCGACAGCGTATGGCCCGCGGGGAGGGGGCGTCAACCGGAAGGTCCCCTTGAAGGTGGTGGCGGACAAGCGAAGCGGCTTACCGCCGGAACGCCCGCTCTGTTCCCTGCTCGTAGTGCTCGAATGCCGTCTTGAGGCCTTGCAGTACCTCGGCGCTCGTCTCGAAGAGCGCCTGCGCTTTGGGCTCGTCGATTTTGGAGACGTCTCCGCGGAGATGGTGGATCAGGTCGTCGAGCATCCCTTTCACATGGGTAGTGTGATGCCGCGGGTCCGTCTGCGTCTGCGTGTCGTGGGCCATGGCTGTTCCTCCCGTTGGAGCGCCCCATTGCGCATGACCCCAATTTGCAAAAACTCAGCCAGACAGTGCCCTTCGAGGGCGCGCTACGCCAGCTCCACCTTGAGCTTCTTGCCGACTGCCGACGCAGCCCGTTCCAAGGTGGCCAGTGTCACGGATGGATTGGCCGGATCCAACAACCGCTCCAGAGCCGGCCGGCTGGTCTTCATGCGGCTGGCCATCTCCGACTTGGTGAGCCGGCAGCGTCTCATTTCCTGGGCGATCTGGAAGGCGATCACGCGCTTGGCGGCAGTCGCTTCTGCGATCTCCAGGAGATTTTCCTCCCGCAGGAAGTCGTCAAAATCGCTGCCGAGATGCTCCTTCTTCATAGCGTTACTCCCCTCGTAGGCTCACAAGACGTTGCCGAGCAGTCATCAGGTCTGCCGGCGGAGTTTTCTGCGATTTCTTTACGAAGCCATGCAGGATGACCATCACGCCATCGGAGACGGTGAAAATGATGCGAGCCGTGCCTTGAGCAATGTGGGAGCGGACTTCCCATAAACCGGGTTCCAGTTTCCTGATCAACGGCATTCCCAGCGGCCAGCCATACTGGGTCGTCTTAACGTCTTGGCCTATGGCTTTTCTGTCATCCCGCTTCAGGCCCTTGAGCCAGTCGCGTACGGGTTCATTGCCAAGCTCGGTGCGATAGAAGACCACACAGAGAACTGGCTCTTTGCTCTTCGGGTCGTCTTCCGCCATGCCCAGACGGTACCATAAATGGTGCGGCACTTGCGCCGAGACGGTGGAACCGCCGCAACCGTCGCCCGAGACCGTGTACCCGTTCGTCGTCGTCAGGGAGTGCCCTCAGTCTCACTCGGAGTAGGATTACGGAATGGGCATCGCCAAAGTCTCTCTCACCCTCGAGAAGGAGCTGGTCACTGAGGCTCGTGAGGTGGCGGGCGTGCGTGGGCTTTCCGGCTACGTCAACCGCGCGCTCCGGCACCAGTTGCAGCGCGACCGTCTCGCCGGCCTCTTGGCGGAGCTCGAGCAGGAACATGGGCCGATCGAGCCGCGAGTCATGGAGGAGGTCCGCCAGGCGTGGCCAGCCCCCGGAGAGAAACCCGCCCGGCGTCGCAGCGCCTGATCCTCGATTCCGGAGCGGTGGCTCCGTCAGGATTTGGAGCGCCTCGCAGCAGCCCACCCGGGAGTGTGGATTCAGACTCCCGGAAAGCACGGTAGGGAGGGAGCGTCAACCCGCGAGCCCTCGCTCCTCGGATGGGCTGGCACGGCTCGTGGGGACATTCTTTTCTCGCAGGGGTCGCTGGCGATAGCATTCAGGGATGGCTTTGAGAAACAGACCGGACCCACCCGACAAACCGGTGCTCGCCGCACTGCGGAAGCTCGACGCTTCGGGAAAGGAGGGGAGCTTCGAAGTCTTGGTGGCGCGTCTGCTGGCCCGGCTCATCCAGGCACCGGTCCGGCGGGCGCACGCGGGCTCGCAAGAGGGGAAGGACGCGTTGACAGATGACGGCGGTGTCGCGATCGAGTGTAAGCGCTATGGCGAGGAGACCCGCCTCAACGCCAGGCTCCTGATCAGCGAATTGGAAGAAGCCAGACAACGGCATCCGGACCTTCAACTCTGGATTCTGGTGACGACGACCGCCCTCGATCCAACCGACAAGGAAAAATTGGACCGAGCGGGCTACGGCAAGGGGCTCGCCGTCCTCTACCTCGACACCGCGGCGACGGGTCCGTACCTCGATCCGGTCGCCGGCATGACCGCTCTCTGCGCCACCGATGTAGAGACGACCCTGGAGTTTTTTTCGGCCTTCGGCGAGGAGGTCCGCCACAACGCCCGCCGGGAGCTCGAGAGAATCCGCAGCCTCCCCGATTTCGCAGCCTGGACGAATTGGCTGGTCGAGGAAATCCGAAACCGGTTGCCGATCTGGCGGTTCATCGTCGAGAGGCAGAACCTGGCTCTGGCGAAACAGATTCGCGAGACGCCCTGGACCGCCTTCGGAACCGATTACAAGCCGGCGCAGGCCGTGCCGAGGAAAGCCCGCTCTCAGCTCGACCAATGGTTTCACGAGGCTCTGAGGGCACAGGGCCCAAACCCGCCTCCGGTCGCCGTCGTGCTGGGCGAGCGATATGACGGAAAGACATGGCTGGTCTATCAGTGGCTGCTCGAAATCGCCGCGCTGTCGGAGGTCCCAATTTTTTTCATGGGCTCGGGCCGCGGCTTGCAGTCGAGCCGAAGGCTCACCAAGATGCAGAGCGAGGACCTCGCGGAGGTGGTCCCGAGGGCGAGTGCGGACATTGAGGCGTTCGTACGTCACTTCCGTGGCCGAAACGTGGCCAAGACCCCTTGGGCGGTGGTGGTCCTCGACGGTCTCAACGAATACGCGCCGAGCCATGCCGTCTGGCAGCGGCACCTCGAGGCCGCGCTGGGGCGGGGAGAGATCGATTGTCGGCCTGCCGCTTTGATCGTCACGGTGCGCGAGCATGCCTGGAAGGAGTTGAAGGAGCTTCTTCCAGGCGCGGAGCCCCTCCGGCTCGATGGCGAGACAGATCCAGCAGGCCGGCCGAATTGCCTCGAGTTCGTGGAGGTTCCTCTCGGTCCGTTCGATGACGAGGAGCTCCGGGATGCCCTCGCTCTGTTGAAGCTTCCTGCCGACTTCTTGGAGTCTCTCCCGCCCAGCGCCCGGTCTCTCGCCCGGCGGCCACGGTATCTCGGCTTGCTGGTCGCACATCGACTTCGCCTGAAGGACTACGCCGCGGTGACGGCGGAGGTCCTGCACTGGCTGGACCTCTGCGACAAAGTCGGCCAGCGAGAGGGAATGGTGGATTGGGGCCCTTCGCAGTACCAGGCTTTCTTGCGCGACCTTGCGCAGCAGTGGCTCGATCAGAAATTCCTCGGCGAAGCCGAGGTCCGGAGACTGCTCAAGGATTTGACGGCCGAGGTACCGCGTGTTCTCGCAGACCTTCGTTCGCAGGGAGCTCTCTGCGGCGATCTCGGGAACTACACCGTAGAGCCAAGCCGGTTGACGATGGGATACGCCCTTTTCCTGCGGGATGCCCTCATCAAGTCTTCTCGGCAGAAAGAGGATTTGAAGGAAACCCTCGACTCTTGTCTGGCACCTCAGCCCGACGGGGACGAGGCCGTCGATGCCTTGCGTGCCGCTTCGACCTTGATGTTGGTTGAAGTCGCTGCGGCCGGCGGCCGAGAAGGCGGCTCCTCCGTGGAATCTCTTGAGGTCCTGGACACAGTTCTCGAGAAGTGGCTTGGCTCTCGCAATCTGAGCAAACAAGACCTTGAGGCCATTTACGAGCTCCGGCGGCTCCTCTTCGAGCCTCTTTTCCGAAACTGGCGGTCGATCTGGCATACGGCGAAGCGAAGAAACCGGCTGCGCGAGATCGTATTCATGGTTTTTGGCGAAGCGGTGCAAGCTAATGGGGAAGAAAAAAGTCGCTTGCGGCAGGCGGTGCGAGAGTGGTTCCGCTTCGTGCCGCTGGAGGGGAGCTGGCTCCAGCGCGCACGAGCCAAGACCGAGCGGAAAACTGATACTGCGAATGTCGCGGCCAAGGCGGCGGTAGCGCCCCGCCTTCGCCACCGGGTCGCGCTACCTTGCCTCGGGCACTTAGGCCTCCAGATCGTCGAAGGCCTGGACGTCCTGGATTTGCAGTCTCTGGGCCTCTACCTGGTGAGCCGCGCGCCCGATCTTGTCGGGCCGGACGATCTGCTGGCCTTCGTTATCGTGCGTATCGTCCTTGAAGAGAGGATCGGCTCGGGTGACCTCTGGGCCGTCCGGCGTGCGCTCGAAGCGGCTCCGTCCTCTTGGTTCGAACAAGAAATCTCCCGGCCCACGGCGGAGCCGAATGACCCATTGGCCAAGGCTCTGCGCATGCTGGTCCAGATCGCCGGCCGGGCCGATCTCCAACCCGTTGGAGAACGCCTGCGCCAAGGGCTGGAGGAAGAAGAGCAAGCGTCTGATCTGCTCGGCGACCCCGCTTTGGCGCCGCTTCCGGAGGCCGAGCAGATTGCGTTCGCACAAACCCTTGAGCACCAACTCTCGGAGGAGGGGAGAGCGGGCGGCCGGAAGATGCTGAGCGACCTCGACGATCTGTGCCCCGCGATGGCTGCTCGGGCACCAGATCTGGGGGCCAAGGTGATCGTGCAGGCCCTCCAAGACATTTCCCGCGATATTCAGGAGGGTAGGCAGCTTTCTCTTCTGGAGCTGAGGGGGCATGCTGCTCTCGCCGGTGGCGAGGCGCGCAAGGACTTGCGGCGGGCTCTTCGGCTTTCGCGACGCCGCAACGAGCGCCAATGGGTTGAACAACGGGAGATCACTCTGGCCCTGCTACCCTCCGCCACGGCCGTCGAGACCATGGCCCTGCTGGTGGATCAGAAGGAGAGGTGGCAGCACAAGCAAACCCTGGCGCTTGCCGGCTTTCTCTCTACAGTGGCCGACCGAAAGGTGTTGGTAGAGGCTCTCCAGGCGACCCAGGATCCGCATCGAAAAAGCTTGTTACGATCCTTGCTGGCGGCAGCGGGAGGTTCTCCTTGTCTGCCGGTAAGAGAGATCGCCGCGATCCGCCGGACTCTCCGTGCGGGAAAGGCCTTGGAGGTCACTTCAGCTCTCGCTCTGGCTGTTCAGCAGCGCATCGAGAGCATCGACCTCAAGCTTTTGTTGCCCATTGCGAGCGGTGAGGTCGCTGCTTGGTCCGATGCCAAGGAACAAGACCGGACGCAGGCCGCCGACCATGCTTCACGTCTCATGATCAGAAATTATCCTCACGAACAGATCAAAGATCACCTCGATGACTCTTGGCGTGCGATCTCGGCAGCGCGAAGGCCGGAGGACGCAAGAGACTTTCTGGATGAGATCTCGACCGATCTTAAGCACTATGAGGCGCAACGAGCCGGCATCTTTCCGCACTGGCAGGGACACGACCTCCCCTCCGAGCTCATGATCCACCTCGACGCCCGGCGCGTCGCCGAATGGACCCGGGCGTTCACCGCTTGGGACGGTTCCGGCTGGCGTTGGTTGGGAGGGCTGATTCGGCCAACATTCGACTGGTGCCTGCGCAACGCTGCCGGGCAGGCGAGGGTGCTTTGGCCGCAGGTCTATCCATTCCAGCGCCGGAGGTTCGGGGGCGGCTCTCGTTTGTACAGCCATGGGCTGGACTGGGTGCTCGTGGCGCTGAACCAGCCTGAAAGCGATGACGGGCTGGCGCGAGGCTTTCTCGCCGATCTGATCCTCGACGCCCGCACCGATTTGGAGCTTCTTGAGATCGCTCTGGGGGCTCGTTGCCAGGACAAGCAGCGCTTGCACGGCCTCGCCCGAGATCTCAGCGCTGATCCACGGGCTGAGGCCAGGGCGCGGGCGGCGGCGATCCTCGGTTGGCTCGGAGAAGGTCAGGAGCAGCTTGAGGCCCTCCGGAGTCAGGATCCTTCTGTCTGGGTGCGCGAACAGGCGGAGATCGCTCTCTCGCGACAGTCTCTGGAGGCTTGGGCGGAGAGCTGGTTCGAGAAGTTTTTGCGGGCCGAGGGTGTGGCGGATCGCTGGGCCGCGGGCCGGCTTTTTCTGGAATGCGCGGATCGGAGGGTTGATGCTTGGGACTGGGAAAGAATTCTTGGCGAGAACCTCGGGCGCCGGTTGAAAGGGGAGGCGCTTCTTCTTCTCTGGGCGGCGCAGGATCGCGCCGCGGCTCGGTCTGACCAGCTCAAGGAGACTTTTCTCGGCTACCGTGTCAGTGAGCTTTCGGCGCTCGCCTATCCCTGGAGACTGGACGACGAGTGGATCCTGGACCGCTACGGCCGCCGCAGCTGAGTCTCTGCTGGCGACCCTTCAGCCATCCATGCCGTACGACATCCGCAGCCGTAGATTTGCGGTACCATGCCGCATCTATCGCTGGACACGAAGTGAAAGGAGGGTTTGAGCATGATCCTTGGGAGGAGCCTTGCGACCTGGGGTGGGCGCCCCATCCATTTGACCGTGGTGCTCGTGGCCGTCCTCGCGGCGGCGCTGCTCGGGCCGGGCGGTCTCGCCGCCCAGCCCGCGGCCGGCGAGGCGAAGACCGGCATCAACCAGAACTTCGTCGATCCGGGTGAGGCGACGAAGCGCCAGGAGGAGCACAACAACTATTTCCTGTCGAAAGACGCCGCCCAGCCGGCGCACATCCTCGACCTGCAGACGAGCGCCTATGCCCTGGCCGAGCGGCCGGCGGGGCTCGACTACGACACCTATAGCGCCATCGCCTACGGCCTCGCCACAGCATGATGGTGGTCGGCCCGCGCACCGACGTGGACGGCGCCCGGCGGGTGATCATCATCGACACCCTCGAAGACGCCAGCGCCGCCAGGAAGGCGGGCGCCGACCTTCTGGCGCTCTACAACCGCAAGTACGGCGCGGCGCTCACCAAGCTGCCGATCGACGCCATCATCTACACCCACAACCACATCGACCACACCGGCGGCGTGCTCGGCTATCTGGACATGGCCGACAAGGAAGCCTGTCCGATCGAGGATCCTGCGGTCGCCGGCGCCGACGGCGCGTACGTCGGCCGCCGCAACTGCGTCGAGATCATCTGCCAGGAGGGCGTCACCGACGCCGTGGTCAACACCTCGACGGTGTCGGGGCAGATCATCCAGGCGCGCTCGATCTACATGTATGGCATCAAGCTCGACAGCGGTATCGGGACGGCAAGCCCGCCGGGAATCCACCGGGAGCCAATGTCGGCAAGGCGATCACCAACGGCATCGGACCCTTCCTCAGCAAGGGTCTCTCCGGCTTCCGCATGCCGTCGCGCACCTTCTCCGAGCAGCTCGACCTCTCCGCCGCGGGCGTCAACATGCAGGTGATCTACGTGCCGAGCGAGACCAACGACGAGCTGGCCGTGTTCGTTCCCGACGCCGAAAACGGCGCCGCGGCGAGCGTCGGCAAGAGCGGCCTGCTGTTCTCGGCCGAAGTGATCCAGGGACCGGCCTTCCCCAACCTCTACAGCCTGCGCGGCACGCAATACCGCAGCCCCGAGACCTGGTATCAGAGCGTCGACAAGCTGCGCAACCTCGACTCCTGGTGCATGGTGCCGAGCCACGGGCCGCCAGTCTGCCAGCGCAAGAACATCCAACTGTTGCTGACCAACTTTCGCGACGCGATCCAGTTCACCCACGATCAGACCTTGCGCTACATGAACATGGGGTACACCCCCGACGAGCTGGTCGAGAAGGTCAAAGTGCCCGACGTGGTGGTCGAGGACTTGAAGACGCTGGTGCCCTGGCCCAACGCGCCGGGCAACGACTCATTCCAGGGTCCGGTTCACACCGAGGACTACCTGATACCGTTCTACGGCTCGGTGCCGCAAGGAGTGCGGGAGACCTATTTCGGCTACGTCGGCTGGTACAACGCCGACCCGGTCACCCTCTCTCCGATCCCACCCACCCAGGCGGCCGAGCGGATGATCGCCCTGGTCAACAGCCACAAGAGCGTGCTCGAAGCGGCCCAGGGTGCCCTCGCCGGGAAGGGCCGCGAAGACTTCCAATGGGCGGCGGAGCTCGCGACGATCCTCGTCCGCGCCCATCCCGACGACATGACCGCCCGCAAGATCAAGGCGGACGCTTTCCGCAAGCTCGGCGCGCGGGCGATCGATCCGAACTGGAGCGACTGGTACTTCACCGCCGCCAAGGAGCTCGACAATCCGCCCGGCAACTGTTTCATCAACTATCTCCCGGCCGGCCTCGTGTCGCCGGTAATCCAGGCGAGAGTGCCGATCGCCGACTGGGTGGCCTCCTGGACCTGGCATCTCGACGGCCAGCGGGCGGCCCACGAGAAGGCCGGCATGGCGCTCGGCTTCTGGTTCGAGCCCACGGAACAGGACTTCGGCAGCGAAGGCTACGTCCTGCAACTGCGCCACGGCATCGTCGAGATCACCAACTGGCAGGGCACCAAGGCCGACTGGCTCGCCCAAGTCGACGTGGCGCTCCAGATGAGCCAGAAAGTGCTCGACGCGCTGATCATCGCCAACTCGTTCGCTCCCGGATCGATCCCTCCGATCGAGACCGGCAAGGTTGCCCTGCTCAAAGGCACGCAAGACGAGCTGAAGCACTTCGTCGGCTATTTCGCCGGCAATCCGGCCTGTGAGCCGCCGCTGGCTGTGCCACGCCATTGATCCGAGACGTTACTGTTAGAGAATGATCCTCGCGCCGGCCGGGCCGCGGCCATCTGGCGGCATCGAGGAGGATGTATGACGAGAGGATTCTGGAGCCGGGGGGCGGCTCTGCTGGCCGCCCTGGTCCTGGCCGCGCCGGTCTGGGCGCAGCACGAGGATATGCAGGACATGCAGAACATGCCGGGAATGGAGGGGATGGATCACTCGATGCACTCGATGCATGAGATGCACGCCCTGCTCGGGCCGTATCCGATGACCCGGGAGGCGTCGGGCACGTCGTGGCAGCCGGACTCCGCGCCGCACACCGGCCTGCACCAAATGGCGGGGCCGTGGGAGCTGATGTTGCACGGCTACGCCACGGTACTCTACGACCACCAGGACGGGCCGCGGGGTGACACGAAGACCTTCAGCGAGAACATGCTGATGGGGATGGCGAACCGCTCGCTCGGCCCGGGACGGCTGGGCTTCCGCGCGATGATCTCCGCCGAGCCGTGGACGATCGGCCGCTCGGGCTATCCGCTCCTCTTGCAGACCGGGGAGACCGCGAACGGGCACGATCCGCTGGTCGACCGCCAGCATCCGCACGACCTGTTCATGGAGCTGTCGGGAAGCTACAGCCTGCCGATCGGGAGTGACGGCTCGGTCTTCGTCTACCTGGGCCTGCCGGGGGAGCCGGCGCTGGGGCCGCCGGCGTTCATGCACCGTTTCTCGGCGCTGGAGAACCCCGAGGCGCCGCTGTCGCACCACTGGCTGGACTCGACGCACGTCACCTTCGGCGTCGCCACGCTCGGCTGGGTGCGCGGCCCGCTCAAGCTCGAAGGCTCGGTCTTCACCGGCCGCGAGCCGGACCAGAACCGCACGGACATCGAGAGCCCGAAGATGGACTCCTGGTCCGCCCGCCTCTCGTTCAATCCGGCGCAGGACTGGTCGTTCCAGGCGAGCTACGGCCACTTGCACAGCCCGGAGCAACTCGAGCCGCAGGTCGACACCGACCGCGCCACCCTCTCCGCCATCTACAACCGGCCGCTCGCCGGCGGCACCTGGCAGACCACCTTCGCCTGGGGACGGAACATGCGCAGCCCCGGCCGCACCACCGACGCCTGGCTCGTCGAATCCGCGGTCACCCACAGCCGGCACACCCTCTTCGGCCGCGCCGAGCGGCTGCAGAACGACGAGCTGCTCGCTGCGCAGAGCCTCGGGCATGCCGGCGAGGTCTTCACCGTCGGCAAAGTCTCCCTCGGCTATCTCTACGACGTGCTCGACACCGGCACCTGCAAGACCGGCGTCGGCCTGGTCGGCAGCGTCGCGGAGATCCCGAGCGCGCTCAAGGACGCCTACGGCGACCAGCCGCTGTCATGGATGGGTTTTTTGTGGGTGAGGATTTGAGCCGTCGGATCGGGCGTGCGCGAATCTTGCATGCGCGGTAGCGTATATGTTTACGCCGGAGCTTCCTTGAACGACCGGACCGAGCTTCTGAAGGAGCATCGAGAGCTCCTGAAGGAATTGGACGTAGTCATGGAGGAGTCTCGGCGGACCAGGGAGCGCTTGACCGTGATTCACCAGCGGGTCGCGAGGCTGGAGAGTCAAGTCGAGACCATCTTGAGCCGGCGCGAGCCGGTGCCGAGCCCCGAGCCGGCTCCAGTGCCCGCTGCCGAGCCGCCCGCGGCGTCCGAGGGGCTCGCCTCTGCATTTTCTCTGCTCCTCGAGCCGCAAAGCGTGTAGTTTTTTCCTGTCGCTCCCTTACCTCTTGCAGTCCACTTGATTTCAACGTAGGTTGCCGGATCATGGCCGGCTCCCGCGTCCTCTTCCTCTGCACCCACAACAGCGCGCGCTCTCAGATGGCCGAGGGCATCCTCCGCCATCTCGGCGGAGCCGACGTCGAGGTCTCGAGCGCCGGAACGGTGGCGACGCGGGTCCATCCTCTCGCCATCGCCGCGATGGCCGAGCGGGGGATCGACCTCAGCGGCCAGCGCTCGAAACACATGGACGAGTTGTCAGGGCAGAGATTTGACACCGTGATCACGGTATGCGACAACGCCAACGAGAGCTGCCCCCTCTTTCCCGGCGCCCCCGAGCGCATCCACTGGAGCATCCCCGATCCCTCCGCCGTGGCAGGCGACGAAGAGACCAGGCTCCGCGCCTTCCGCACCGCGGCCGACGACCTCATGGCGCGCATCCGCGGCCTCCTGCCTCGCCTCAAAGCCGCCACGCCGCGGTGAGGCGTGGCGGAGCCGGCTCGGCAGGGCGGCCCCGTCCGGGCGCCGCCCCGTCTTGTCTGGGGATCAGAGGAAATTACAGTCCGCGTGCCAGGTGGGGCAATCCACGATCGCGCCCCGGTTCAGCGTGTTCGCCGGGCATTCGCAGGTCGCGTCCGGGTCACAGCCAACGTTACAGAACGTAAAGGCCGCCGCCGGACGGACTTGCATACCGAAGACACAGATTCCAAGCAGTCCAGCGAGCACCAAAAGCTTCCTTCTCATGGTCACCTCCTGGGTGGTCCAACTGTTAAGGGTCGAAGATTAGCAGATCTTGGGCATGGCGGTCGCGCGGAGTGCCGTCACCGCAGAGCGTAGTGCCGTCACCGCCGTGCGCAGTGCTGTGACCGTCGTACGAAGTGCAGTGACAGCCGTGCGAAGTGCAGCGACGGTCGTACGCAGTGCAGTGACAGTCGTGCGCAGTGCAGCGACAGTCGTGCGAAGTGCAGTGACAGTCGCACGCAGTGCAGTGACAGTCGCGCGTGGTGCAGTGACGGTCGTGCGCGGTGCGGGGACGGTCGCACGTGATGCGCTGAGAGTCGCGCGCAGTGGCGTGACCGTCGTGCGTCGTTGCGTCACTGTCGTACGCAGTGGCCTCGGCGCCGTGGTTATGGCTTTCCTTCCCAGGCGCAACCGTGGGAGAGTCGTCTGGAATGGCTTTTAGGTCCACTGTGTTTCTCGAAGCGGTCTAGTTGTGATAGACTAAACCCCATGACGACGCAAGATATCAAAGTGTGGATGAGGAATGAAGACGAGGCGGCTCGCTTGATGCAGCTTCTCGCCCGCCTGATGAGGCTGTCCGGGATGTCCACGCGCGTGATCGGCGAGAAGATCGGCGTTAGGAGCTCCGCAATCAGCAAGATCCTTAACGGCTACACCCGCCCGCATGCCTGGCACCTGGTGGCGATCGCCGCGGCGATCGGGTTGACCCCGCGGGAGTTCTTTTCCCGCGCGTATCCCGCCGAGAAGCAGACCGACACCCATCCTCTCGGGCGGAATTCGGCGGAGCTTGAGCGGATGGTCGAAGCGGCGGTCCGCCGGTCGTTGTTGCAGGGGCTCGGCTCTTAGTCTGGAGAGCCAAAACGCTAAGACTTGGCGCATCACGCGTCGAAAGGTGATAGGCTGGCGCTTATGGAGACGCACGAAACTGGGATGCAAGAAACTGAATTGGCGAAGGCGGCGGAGGCAGAGGCGGCGCGCTTGATGCAACTTCTTTCCCGCCTGGTGAGACTGTCCAAGAAGTCCATGCGCACGCTGGGGGCGGAGCTCGGTTTGGGGAGCTCCATGATCAGCAAGATCCTGACCGGGGCCGTTCGGCCACAGGTGAGCTACATCCTGATGCTCTCCGGGGCGATCGGGCTGACGCCGGAGGAGTTCTTTTCTCTCGCGTACCGGCTCAAGAAGCGGTCGACCAATCCGCTGGTGAAGGCGCTGCTGGAGACCGAAGGCGCCGAGGACGCCGAGGAGTCGGAGCAGCGCATGAGCCGCGAGCTGGACCACGTGGTCGAAGCGGCGGTGCGGCGCGCCCTGCAGCGGCTCGTCACCGGGGGGCCCGAGCCGAAGAGCAAGGCGGAGTAAGAGTCGGGGAGGGGGCGGGCAGGGCGGCCGCCCACCCCGAGGGAGTGAGGCGCCTCTAATAGAAGAAGCGCAGGTTGGGCCGGCGTTCGAGGCGCTCCAGGAAGGAGACCACCTCGCGCACCAGCTCGACCGTGGCTTTACGCGAGACGCAGACCTTCTGCAGGTAGGCGACGGCCCGCACGGCTTCGCGCCGGATCTCCAGGATCTCGAAGATCTCCAGCGCTTCGGTCGCCAGCGCCTCGACCTCGTCCAGCCGGCTCTGCTGGAGGAGGACGGCGGCGGACTCCAGGCCCACCAGGGCGCCCTCGTACTCGAGCCCATACTCCAGGAAGCTCTCGCGGGCCGCGGCGAAAGCGGTCGCGGCACGGTCGAGCTTGCCCAGGCCCGCGAAGATCCGGCCCTCCAGCCAGCGTACCTTCAGATAGCTCACCGGCTCGGTGGCGAACGCCTCGCGCAGGCCGCTCTTGAGCAGCAGCTCCGCGGCCTCGGCGTACTCGCCGTTCGCGGCCATGGCATCCAGGAGCGCCTTTCGTGCCATCGCGAGCATTTGGGAGTCCCGGTCATCCAATAGGTCAAGACCCTTCCTCAATAGCGCTACGGCCTCCGAGCTCTCTCCGTCATAGTGAAGTCCAATCCCCCGGCTGATTAGAGCGCGTCCGGCGAGATGCGTCTCACCGATCTCCTGGTAGATCCCGATGACTTGATCGAGAAGGCGGCGCGCCTCGTCGTAGCGGCGCTGGTCGGTCCGCAGGGAGGCCTCGATGTCGAGCAGGCGGGCGTGGAGCATGGGCTCCTGAGAGCCGCCGGTGCGCGCGGCCTCCGCCCGGGCGAGAGCGCGCGCGGCCTGGGGCAGTTTTTCGTTCACCCGATAGGCGTTCGCGACCTCGCCCCAGGCCCGGGCCAGGACGTCGGCCGCTTCGGCCGTCGAGTAGCTCCGGGCGTCTTTCGCCCGGGGCAGGGAGCCGGCGGTGATCTGGGCGACCAGGGCGTACTGGAGCATGCACCAGGGATCGCGCGCCCGCTCCTCGAAGCTCAGCGCCAGCAGAGCGTCGACGCGGGCCCGGGTGGGCAGGCCGCTCGTCTCGACGCGGTCGAGAACTTCTCCATAGGGCAGGTGGAGTGGGCGGAGGGCGGCGAGGAAGCTCTCCCGCGCCTGGTGCTCGCGGAAGACGCGCTCGCCGCTCGCCCGCGCCGTGGCGAGGACGCGGGCGGCGACCTCGTCATAGTCCGACTCCTTGTAGCGCGGCGGGTCCGCGGGTGGTCCCTCGTCCGTATCCAGGTGGCTCGCGAGCCAGCCGGCCGAGGCGCGGCACTCGGCGCAGCCGGCGACGAGGTGGTGGAGAAGGCGCCGGCGGCTCGCGAGGTCAAGCGCGCCGGCGACGAACATCCGGAGATCCTGCTCGGTGAAATGGCTCAAGTGCGGGCTCCCCCAAGTTTGCAGTCAGGAGGATTGTCTCACATCTCCGTTCCGGCGAGTTCTCGATTGAGAGAACACGTAGGCATTCCCGCGGAAAAGACCTCCTGCGGCGAGGCGGGGCTACTGTGCGCAGCCACCGTTGGGATCAATGGAGATCCCTTTGTCGCAGCCGCCGGTGGTGACGGGCTTCGGGCAGCGGTCACCGTCGAGGGTGCAGGCGGCCTGGACGGCCAGGCTCCAGAGCGACGCGAAGGGGTGGCTCCAGAAAGAGGCCGCGGGTGCGGTCTTGGGTGTGTGGCTGTCGGCCGCGGGGAGCACGGCGGGCACGAGGACGAAGGTGAGGACGAGAAGGGCGAGAACGCGCCGGACGACAATCTTCGAGCTGGACGACATGGTCAATCTCCTGAAAGCTCGCCAGGTCCGGACCGGGATTGGCGGGTCTCGCGAGCTCATCGTATCTCCGAAGTGTGAAGCATCGGCAAACCGGCCGCTCGTCTTTGGAGGAGACGGCGCGGGCTCACGCGCGCTTCGCAGTACCTTGATACGGTAAAATAGACGCTGATAGACGAGACAGCAAGAGGGAATGGCAACCGAGAGAAAGAGCCGTATTTCAGGCGGTGCCACCTTGGCATGCGTCGAAAGTTGATCCGCGAGCGAAAATGACTCTTGACATCCATGGTGGCAGGTCGTACAGTTACGCAGTAAGGAACGAATAGACCTGTAAAAAATTTTGACGAAAGGCCACCGAGGACCCATCCCATGAAGAGTCATCCCCAGAGCGACCTGTTGCGGGACTTCCTGGTCGAGCTGCACACCGAAGAGGCGGGGCTCGTGCTCCACCTCGTCCGCTGTGTGGTCTGCCAGGTCGACGTGGAAGCCGTGCTCGCGCCCGCCGAGCAGCAGGGCTGGACGTTCTCGCCGCGTCCGCGCAGCGAGGTCGATTACGCGAGTGTGCTGCGGCGCGTGGCGGCGCACCGGGAGGAGCTGCGGCTTCTCCGGCAGGAGCCGGAGCCGGGGCTCGGCGAGCTGCTCGCCCTGCCGCACCGCGAGCGCCTGGCGCGGATCGCGGAGCGGGACGCGGACGACGGCTCCTTGCGCCTGGCGCAGGCGCTGCTCCAGGAGGCCAGGCGCCGCAGCGGTCCGGAGCGGGGAGAGCTGGCGGAGGCCGTCACGGCGATGTTGGCTGGGGACGCGCGGGCGGCCGATCTCGGGACCGGCGCGTGGTCCGAGGTGGGCGAAGCGGCTCGCGCGGAGGGCCGGCTCGCCGATGCGGAGACCGCGCTCGCCGAGGCGGTGCGTTTCGTCACCGAAGCCGCGGACCCCCTCGAGCGGGCCGGCTACCTGTGCGCCCTGGCGCGCTTGCGCCGCGACCAGTTGCGGCGGGACGAATCGGCGGGCCTGCTCGGCCGGGCGGCGCGGCTGTATGAAGAGGTCGGCTGTGGACGCGAGAAGGCCGCGGTGCTCCTCGAACGGGCCGCGCTCGCGCTCGACAGCAGCGAGCCGTTGGACGCACTCGCCGATCTGGAGCAGGTGGGGCGGTCCGGACGGTTCCTGACCGCCGATCTCGCCAGCCGGCTCATCCAGAGCCTCGCGGTGGCGCTGCTCGCCATGGACCAGCCGGACCAGGCGCTGGCCGCGGTCGAAGAGGGTCTGCGGGTGTTCGCTGCCGGCTGGCCGGAAGGCTCCACGGAATCTTTGCAGATCCATGGCATCGAGCAGCAGCTCCGGCAGTTGGCGTCTGAAGTTTAGGTTTTAGAGTCCCGGAACAGCTTTCAGAGAACGCGCGCACATCCTGGCGCGGAAAGCTGTCGAGAAGTTTACGCTTTGGTTTCCCGGATGTTCCCGGCCCACAAAGCCGGTTCACGATTCCGAGGTCAATTCTGATCCCGGAGCTTTCCGAAAAGGAGAGAGCAGTATGAGTGATGTGCAGACGCAGGTGGGGAGCGATCCCCAGGATGAGCTCGACCTCAAGGCCGAGCGGGTGCAATTCGAATTCGCCGCGGCCGCATCGGCCGCGATCGAAGGCGCGCAGCAGAAGTGGCTGGAGGACCGCCTCCGCAGGATGCCGGGCTGGAGCCTGGCGTCGGGCGGACAGGCGATCGGGCGGACGCGGGCCTTGCCGTCGCCGTTCGGTGCCACGGACTACGCGAGCTTCGTTCTGCGGGAGGCGGCGCGCACCCGGCAGGCGGTCCAGATCGGTTTGAGCGGCAGCCGGGTGGTGATCACCGTGCTGGCGCCGTCCTACGGAGAGGGGAGCGGAGTGATCGGCCGGGAACAGCTCGATTTCGCCGCCAGCCTGGTCTAGGAGGAAACCATGACACCGAACATCAAGAACTATCCCGTCTTCATCACCGGCCTGCGGCGTCTAGTGGTGGCAGTGAAGGAAAACGCGGCCGTGCTGCCGGACGTCACGGCGCAGGTGGCGACCCTGGAAGCGGCGCTGACCGCCGCGGAAGACGCCAAGTCGCGGCAGGATGCTCTCCGGGGAGACCGGCAAGCCGCGACGCAGGACATGAGGACGGCCCTCGAACAGGCCCAGAACGCGGCCTTCCAGCTTCAAAGCGCGGCGAAGTTCAAGCTCGGGTCGCGGAACGAAAAGCTCTCCTCGTTCCAGGTGGTCCCGCTCCGCAAGCGCGGCGCGCGCAAGGCGGCGCAGCTCAAGGCGCAGGAAGAAGCCTTGAAGGCGCAGGAAGCGGAGCTGCAAAAGCAGGAGAATGATCTTCTCAAGAAGGAAGTGGAGCTTCTCAAGAAGGAAGTGCCGGCGGCGGCTTCGTAGCACGGACGAGTGAATCTGGGGTGTCCACGGCGGCCACCCTGTTGTGAAGTGATTTGACGGAGAAAGGCCCCGGCGCAATGCCGGGGCCTTTGTGGTTTTTACGGCACGCAGGCGTGCGCCTTGGTGTCCTGCACCGGCGCAAACGGCGTCACGTCGCGGTTGTAATACGTATGGACCTCGCCGGTCACCGTGTCCGCGACCGTTGCGATAAGCCCCACATTGGTGCCGCCGGAGAGGAACACCCAGCGGTGTCCGTTGTCGGCGCAGCCATCGAGCACCTTCACCAGCAGCTCCGGGTTGTCCTGACTGAAGAACCAGAAAAGACCGCCGCGGTTGACGTCCAGGCTCGCGAGCGGAACGGCATGAGCACTGCCGGCCAACCCGCCGCCCTGCGTCGTCGAATATTCCACCTCCACCTTGAAGCGCCGGTCACCGGGAGTGTCGTCGATGCAGAGCACGGTGTCGCCGGGAACGCAGGGACCTGGCGTGCCGCCGAGGGTGACGCGGCCGATGCTGATGCCCTGAGTTTCGGTGAACCAGAGATTGCCATCCGGCCCGACCGCAAGCGCAGCAGGCTTCACCGTTGGCACGGGAACAGTGATCTCCGTGACCACACCCTGGGGTGTGATGCGGCCAATGCGCCCCGCGTACTCCGTAAACCACAGGTTGCCGTCCGGCGCCTTGACGATCGTAACCGGCTGAGAGCTCGGATGAGGGAGGTCATATTCCGTGATGGCACCGCTCGTTGTTATGTGCCCGATCCGGTTGCCATCCGCTTCCGTGAACCAGAGATCGTTGTTGAAGCCTGGAGTGATTGAAAGAGGGCTGCTTCCGGGGTGCGGCAGAGTGAATTCGGTGACATCACCAGTTAGGGTGACGCGAGCGACTTTATTGGCGTTCTTCTCGGCCAGCCACAAGTTGCCGTCCGGGCCGGCCGTGATGTGACCGACGGCCAAGTTGTTCGGAACACCAAAGAGAGTTATCTGCCCACTATTGGTAATCCGCCCAACGGTGTGCGGCGCAGAGAACCAAACGTTGCCATCCGGTCCCGTCGTTACAGCGGATGGAGAGAGGTTTGGCGTCTGAAACTGTGAGGTGACGCCAGCGAGTGAAAGGCGGAACACAGAATTGCGAAGCGGAGCTGCCGCCCAGAGGCTCCCGTCGGGTGCCAAGGTGATTCCCAGCAGCCCTAAGTCTTCGAACGGCACCGACGGAGCAGGCAAATCGACAGTTCGGTATGTGCCGTCCGTGGAGAGCCGGCCCAAAGCCGTTGCATCGGATATCGTGAACCACACCGCTCCATCCGCTCCCGCTGTCAAGTCGAAGCTGTCGGTCGGGACCACGAACTCACGAATCGTGGTGGCGGCGGCGAGCGGCATGCTCGCGAACGCCACGCTCATGAGCGCGGCGGCGTAGACGTTTCTTGAGATGGTCATTCGAGTTTCGCCTTCCTGGGTCCCCATGCTTATGACGAAATCAGGTTGTATGCATAAAGCGCGAAAGTCTGTTGCGGTGCGGCGGGTGCCATGCTGATGCCCGTGACCTTGACCTTCACCACAGTTCCCGTTGTAAAGGTCCCAGCCGGGATGAACACCGCTTCGACATTGTTGACCGTGTCGTTGGCGGCTACGCCAAAAGTGAAGGGGTAGGACCAGCCGTCGTTCGTCCCGGTCATGTTCGAGTTGAAGAAGTTGCCTCGATAAACTCCGTCTGCCACGTCGAGGACGAGGTCGTTGGTGAGCGGTGCAGAAGAGTCGGACTGAGTGCTCGACGCTGGATCGTCCCAGGCGAGAACGACGAGGATGGGAGCGGCCGGGTCGGAGACTTTGAGCTTGTAGATGATGCTCTGCCCCACTCCGACCTGGTTGGTCGTGGGGGAAGCAGGAGTCGCCGAGACGATTTTTTTCGGGGTGCTGTCGGTGAGCCGGACGAGAGAGACCCTGCCCCAACCATAGAGCGGGCTCGGCCGATGCTCGTTGCCGGCGAATCCGCCGAGATCGTCGGCTGTGGCGATGAGGGCAGCCTTGATGAGGCTCGGCGATGGGTTGCTGATGCCCTGGTCTAGAAACAATTTGCGGGCGATGGCCGCGGCGGCGCTCACCACCGGTGCGGCGAAGCTCGTGCCGGTGCCGTAGGTGTGATACGTCATCGGAGATGAAGGGTAAAAGTTGACACAACCCGTTGGCGTGCCGGATGTGTACGATGTGTACTGATAAGGCACGGTCGAGAAGACCCGCACGCCTGGTGCTACGAGATCCGGCTTGATGCGCGTGTTGTTGGCGGTCGCCGTGCTGGGGTAAGGGGCGAAGTAGCGGCCCCGGCCGCTGAAGCTGGCGATCAGGTTGAGGTTCGTCGCGTCCTCGTCCGGGGGCCGGCCGTTGGTTGTGGTGCCATCGGAACCAAAGCAGCCCCGGCAGGCGAGCGGTGGGTCCGGTGCGGGCCGATAGCTCAACGACGCCCCGACTGAGATGACGTTTTTGGCGACCGCCGGGCTGCTCACCGAGTCCCAACTGCTCGTCTGGGTGACGCAGTTGTAGGCGTAGTTCCCTGCAGAGAAGACGAGCGTCATCGGCTGATTCCCGGAGACGGCAGTGTTTGCATCAAGCACCCGATTGTCATAGAACTGCGCGACAGGGTCATAGACTGCTTTCGGTACAAACGCCTGCGAACCGTCTTGCTTAAACTCATTCCAACTGTTGTTCGCAATGAACGCCCGGTCCGCAAAACCTGCCTCCATCTTGTTCCTGCTGTAGTTGAGGGCCACCTGCTGATTGGAGATGTCAGTCAGGCCCCCGCCAGAGACCTCGTAGGAAAAGATCTTCGCTCCGGGTGCGATTCCCATGCCATTATAGTAGCCCGCGGTGTCGGTGCCGCCGGTGGCTCCCGAGACGGAGCCGTCGGCGGCGATGATGCCGGCTACCATCGTCGGATGGCCCGCTTGGTCGCCGAAGGGGCTCGGCGTCGTATAGCAGTAGGCCGTGGTGCCACCACCGCAGATGGCGGCGAGGCGTTCGGGGCTTTCCATGTCGGGGTGGTGGTCGATGATGCCCGGGGTCGGCGGAAGTCCGTTGTCGTAGCCGGTCTGGTCGATCACGGCCACGGTCTGCTGGTTGGTGGGGGTGAGCAGGCCGCGGCTGGTGAGCCAGTCCTTATAGCGGGGAAATTGGCAATTCGCCGGATCCGCGCAGAGGCTCGAGGCTCCGTGGTTGCCGGCGATGATTTGCCCTTGCCGCTCGTCACTCGGTGCCCCGGCGGACTGGCTGGCGACGGTGAGGAGGTCGGGATCGGTGGCCACGTAGGCGGCGAGGGCGGCCGGGCTCGCCTGGACGCGCAGGTAGGCGACGTGGTCCTGCGCCGAGGCCCAGCTTCCCTGGAAGGTCAGGCCGGACGGCAGTTGAGTCGACTTGGCGGCGAGGTCGGTACCGTCGGGGAATTGCAGCCAGTAGCCGAGCGGGCTCGGCTGGGTGAGGAGGTCCGGCGCGATGCGGTCCGAGGCGCGGTAGGACTCGCTCCAGGAGAGGTAGCGCGCGGCGGAGCAGCCGGTGATCGCGGGCAGGCCGGAGGCGCGGACGAGGAGCGTGCGGCTCTGGAAGTAGGCGATCTGGTGGACGCCGCAGGCTTCGAGGGCCGCGGGCCAGTCGGGATGGATGGGATAGGCGAACTGGACGAGGTACAGCCCCGGGACGGCGGTGGGCGGCACCGCGGCGGTGACGTTGGGATCATCCCGGCCGTCGGCCGCTCCGGGGGTGAATGTGTGCCAGGGGAGATGGATCTCCCGCTCGTTGCCGACAGCGACGGCCAAGCCGCGCCGCTGTGCCACGGCGGCAAGGGCGCGGGCGGCCGGCTCCGGGAGATAGAGGGAGAGGAAGCTCTCGTACTCCACCGAGTTGGCCCCGGCGCCTTGCAGCACCTCGGCCGGCAGAGCCTCCAGGGCGTTGGGACCCTGGAGCGGGCATCCCGGACAGGGGGGTGCGATGTCGGTGCGCACCCGCTTCTCGATCACGACATAGGTCAGGTCGTGCAGGGAAGAGCGCCAAGGCTCCGCCCGTGCCGCCGGCGATCCAACGAGAGACAGAAACAGCACAAGACCCACCAACCCACGCGACACTCCGGTCATCGGCTTCCCTCCGCGAAGATTTCAGCTCTTTGCCACTGCTTGGTGAGAGAAGCCTATCAAAGCCGCTGGCCGATCCCCCTATTTCTCCTCCTTCTTCTTCTCCTCGCCCTCTCCGTGCCCCGCCGCCGCGTTGGCGGCCTTCATCTTTTCGTCCAGCGCGGTGCGGATCTTGCCGCCGGGATCGAGCTGGTCGACGGTTTTTTCGTCTTCGTTGGCGCCGGTGTGCGCTTTGCGGAGATTCTGGTAGGCCTCCTCGGCCTTTTCGACCTTCACGTTGTCGCTGCCGACGCTGGAGCGGGTGTGCACCAGGGTGCGGCCGAGCTGGCCGACCGAGAGGGCGGCGATGAGGATTGAGATGATCCAGGCGGTGCGGCTGGCGAGCAGGACACCGAGCGAGGCGATGACGATGCCGATCTCGGCGATGAGCTGTGCTTTCTCATACCCTTCCGCGGCCTCGAAGTGCGCCTCGACGAGCGGCTCATAGCTGTCGGCCCAGGTCTTCGAGAGGGTGCGTTCCGTGGAGTAGTCCATGTAGAGGCGGATGAAGCGCTCCAGGACCGGGCTGGGCTGGGCGCCGGGGGCGGCCTGGGCCCCGTGCAGGTTCTCCAGATCGAGCATGACGAGGCGGAACTTGGTGCTCGCGCTGGTGTAGTCGGAGTGGGCCTGGGTCTGCATGATCATGGCCCGGGTCAGCTCGTTGCGCTCGGAGCCCACCATCGCGGCACAGAGCGCGATGAGCACGCCGATCAGCGCCATCGTCAGGCCGATGAGCTTCGCGCTGCCCTTGTGGCCTCCGTGATCCTCATGCCCTCCGCTGTGCGCCGCATGCTCGGCCCTCTCCAGCGCCTCGTGCGCTTCTGACATGACACTTCTCCCTTCTCGCTTGAAAATGTGTGCGGGGATTTTACAAGAAAAAGCCCCCTCTCCCACAAGGGAAGAGGGGGCCGGGGGTGTGCAGCCGTCGAACGCTCAGTTGACGTTCAGGGCGGTGTCATCGATGACGAACGAAGTCTGCAGCGAGACGTCTTCCGTGCCGAGGAAGTAGACACGGATCGTCTGGCCCTTGTAGGCGATCAGGTTGTAGCTCTGCAGAGCGTAACCGGTGTTGTGATCGAGGTTCGAGAAGGTATGGAGCGTCGCGAGGACGGTGTTCGAGGAGTTGCGGATCTGCACCGCCAGGGTGTCGTACGCGGTCGTGGTGGTGGTCTCGGCGGTGTCGATGTGGAGATAGAAGTTGAGCGTCGCCGAGACGGCGGTCGACGGAATGGTCACCTGCTGATAGATGGAGTCGGTGTGGGTGGTGCCGTAGCCGTCGAGCCACGCCTTCCAGGAGCCCGTGCGGGCCGGCTCACCGGACGAGTTGTCGATGACGCCGGCGGTGGCCGTCCAGTTGACCGCGCCGCTCTCGAAGCCGGGGTTGAGCAGGAGCTGCGTCGAGGTGCCGCTGGTCACCGTGAGGGTGACGGTGGCGGTGTGGGTCTTGCCGCCGCCGGTGCCGGTGATGGTGATCGGGTAGACGCCGGTCGCGGTGGTCGAGGCGACGGTGAAGGTGGCCGTCGAGGTGCCGGAGCCGGGCGCCGCGATCGAGGCGGGGCTGAAGCCGACGGTGACGCCGGTGGGCTGGCCGGAAGCGGTCAGCGCGATGGCGGCGTTGAAGCCGCCGGAGACGGCGGTGGTCACCGTCGAGGTGCCGGCGTTGCCCTGCACCACGGTGAGCGCGGTCGGCGAGGCCGAGATCGTGAAGTCGGGGGTGGGCACCGTGGTGACGGTGAGGTTCACCGTGGTGTTGTGGGTGGTGGTGCCGCCGGTGCCGGTGATGGTGATCGGATAGGTGCCCGCGGCGACCGTGGAGGCGACGGTGAAGGTCGCCGTCGAGGAGCCGGAGCCCGGCGCCGCGATCGGATTGGGGCTGAAGCCGACGGTCACACCGGTGGGCTGGCCGGAGGCGGAGAGCGAGATGGCGTTGTTGAAGCCGCCGGAGACGGTGGTGGTGATCGTCGAGGTGCCCGCGTTGCCCTGCTGCACGGAGAGGGTGGTGGGAGAGGCGGCGATCGTGAAGTCCGGGGTGGCGATGGTGCCGTCGGCGATGTTCGCCGTCCACACCTCTTCCGAGGCGCCGCTGCGGCGGTCGGTCCACACCGGGAAGAAGGTGCCCGCGATGCCGGACAGGCCGGTGTAGTCACCGTACTGGTTGCCGGAATCGGCGCCGGCGAGGGTCTCGTTGGTGGTGGCGGTCGTCACCTTGAACGGGGTGCTCCAGGTGGTGCCGTTGTCGGTCGAGGACTGGTAATAGACGTTGGTGGTCGCGCGGGTCGAGTCGCCGACCGTGTCGTAGTAGGCGATCGCGACCTTGCCGTTCGTCTCGTCCACCACCAGCCAGGGGAAGAACTGGTCGTTGAGGCCGGACTGGTTGTTGATCTTCGCCGGCGCCGACCAGGTGGCGCCGCCGTCGGTCGAGCGGGAGAACCAGATGCGGCTCTTGCAGCTCGAGGAGGCGTTGGTGCCCGGGCCGCCGCCGCTGGTGCAGCCGGAGTCGCCGGAGAGGTCGTTCCAGGCGGCGTAGACGTTGTTCACGGTCGAGGTGCGGTAGGCGCCGCCGGTCATGTAGACCAGCACCTGGCGGCTGGCGTCGGCCGGGATGGCGAACTGGAAGGAGGCGAAGCTGGTGCCGAGGCGCACCGGCGCACCGAAGGAGACGCCGCCGTTGGTCGACTTGGCGACGTTGAGCCGCTGGCTGCCGGTGTCGGGGAAGAAGGCGAAGACGTCGCCGAAGCTGTTGGTCTTGACATCATCGCCGATCGCCGTGCCGGTGGTCTCCGAGCCGCTGACCTGAACCGGGGTCTGCCACGAGCCGGTCGGTCCGGTGCGCCGCGCCACGACGGCGGGAAGCCCGGGGTGCCAGATGGCGTAGATGTTGTCCTTGAACGGCGAGGTGGCGGAGTGGTCGACCCAGATCATCTGCTTGTCGTTGTTGGTCGTGCTGCCGGAGAAGGTGGCGTCGAAGGTCCAGGTGGCGCCGCCGTCGGTCGACTTGTAGGAGCGCATCTTGAGGATGGTCCCCGCCGAGTTGATGCCGATCGTGGTGGACCACGCGGTGCCGTCCGAGGTCCAATCCACCGTGGGATCGGACTGGAACGAGTCGCCGGTCACCAGCGGCAGCAGGGTCTGGCCCCAGGAGGTGCCGCCGTTCGAGGAGAAGAACATCGCCTGGCGGCCGGCCGAGCTGATGTTGTTCGAGGCGCCGATGATCTTCAGCGGGTTCTGGTAGTTGACCCGGATGTCGGTCTCGCTGCGCGGCGAGGTCTGGGCGCCGGAGATCCGCATCTCGCCGGTCTCGGTGGCCGACTTGTTCTCGCTGTGGATGCCTTCGACCTTGCCGCGTTGCAGGTCCTGGTGGCTCACCATCCACTCCCAGACTTCGTGCAGCACCAGCGGATAGCCGCCGGTCGGGTCTTTCGGCGAGAACGTGTCGTGCGGGTGGTTCTTCCGATAGAGGACACGCAGCCAGAGGGGAATCGTGATGCGGTCGTTGAATTCCTTGGGATTCAGGACGCTGAAGTCCTGGTTCGCCAGGATCAGCCGTTCGAGGGCGGACCCGAGCTGCACATGGTCCTTGCTGAGCTGCTCCTGCACCGTCGGCCATTCCTGCCGGCCGGCCGCCAACGCGCGGGAGGCCGGGACGAGGCCGGCGACGAGGATCCCGAGCGCGAGCACACGCATGAATCGCTGCATAGACTCTCCTTCTCTTTCCAGAAATAAAATTCCGATGACAAGCTGTCAGTGAATGGATGGGGACGACCTCAGCGTCGTCTCCATAAAGAGAGGGTGCAGGAGAGGGCTCAAAGCGAGCCGGTTTTCAGCATGGACATGTCTTGTGCCGGGCGGCGTGGCTTCCTGCGGGAATGCTCCCGGGAACCGTAGCAGGGTGTGCTATCCTGTCCCCTGCCGATGGAGAGACCCTTCCGCCCCCGCGCTGGAACCTGCCGCTTCCTGGCGGCGTTCCTGGCGTTGGTCGTGTCCCTGGCGGCGGTCGCTCCCCACTCTTCCTGCGCCGCGCACTCCTTCGGCGTGGCGGAGGAAGAGTCCTTCTCGCACGCCGCCGTCCATCCCGGGCAGCCGCTTCACTTCGAAGCGTCCGAGATCGTCAAGCGGCCGGTCTGCGAGATCTGCCTGCTCCGCCTGCAAACGGCCGGCATCCGTCTCGTCGCCGCAGCCTCCTGCGGCGTCCCGTCGGCCAGCGGAGTGGTTTCCAGCGAGACGGCTCCCGTCCCCTGCGGTCTCTCCCGCCTCTCCCGTCCAGCCCGCGCTCCACCCATCGCCTGATCTGATCCTTCCGGCACCGAGGTGCTCCGTCCCCTGGCCGTGCTGTCGGCCGGGGAAAGCTCCACATCGTTCCGGCTGAAGGACTGGAGGGGCATTGGCATTCCGGCGTTGTCGTCTGAGCAAGCTTCTCGGGGGAGGGGAGAGATATAACCAGACGGGATCTGGCTCCTCTCTGTCTTGGTTCATCTTCTCTCTCCCGGGATTTTTCATGGTCCGGCGGGCCCTCTGTGCCCGCCTGCTGGTGGCCCTGCTGGTGGCAGCATCGCTCGGCTTGGGCGCCTTCGATCTGCACCGCCCGGGAGGGCTCCACGAGGACTCCGGCGAGGAGTCCGCCTGGAGCCCGCGCGCGACGATCGTCTCTCACCGCGGCCCGAACCATCTCTGCCGCGCCGACGTCATCGTGCAGCGCCCCTGCCCGGGCTGCGTGCACCGCCTGCAGACGAGCGGCGCTCATGTGCTCGAATCCGTGCGGGCGGCGCCGCTCCCTGTGCATGCCCGCGTGCACGCCTCCGCGCCGCCGCGAGCCGGACGCCCCGCCCGCCGCCCGTGCCTCGCACGCGGCCCTCCCGCCTGCTGACCTCCTCCGCCCGCCCATCGTCCGGCCGCCGCGCCTCCGCGGGGTGGCCGATCCGTGCTCGTGCGTTTTTGAACCGCCGTGGCGGCTCCGTTCCGCCGGCGATTTCTCCGGAGGTTTGCAATGTTTTGGAAAAGCGTCCTTCTCCCCGGTTTTCTCTTCGGGCTTCTTTGCGCGCCGGCCGCTTTCGCGGGCCAGGTACGGGGCCACGTCGTCGGCCCCGACGGCAAACCGCTCCCCGGAGCCACCGTCACCCTGAGCAACGATCTCGTCGGCTACTCCCAGACCACCGTCGCGGCGGCGGACGGCGCCTTCCGCTTTCTCAACGTCCCCGACAACCCGTACCACCTGCTGGCTTCGCTCGATCAGTTCCGTGATGTCCACGTCGACGTCGACGTGCGCGGCAGCATCCCGGTCGACAGGACCCTGACCCTCCTCGCGGCGTTCGGGGAGACCACCACGGTGACCGCCGAGAAAGAAGCTGTGGCGCTCGAAACCGACGACTCGTCGAGCCACGTGGACATCGACAAGTCGCTCATCCAGCGCATGCCGGCGGCCGCGGCGTCGCGGGCTTTCGAGCAGATCGTGCTCTCCGCGCCGGGCTTCAGCCAGGACGAGAACGGCCGCTACCACTTCCAGGGCGGCCACTCCCAGCAGCTCCTGGTGATCGACGGCCAGCCGATCGGCGACCAGATCGGCGTCACCTTCTCGAACTCGCTCGACCCGGCGATCTCGCAGGAGATCGAAATCGTCGTCGGCGGCATCCCCGCCGAGTACGGGGAGAAGGCGAACGGCGTGATCAACCTGACCACCCGCTCCGCGCTCGGACAGAACGGTTGGAAAGGGGACGTCGGCGTCGGCGCCGCGCGCTTCTCCACGCAGGAGGGCTCCGTCGCCGTGGGCCACGGCTCCTCGAAATCCGGCCTCTTCGTGAACCTCGACGGCTCGCGCTCCGACCGCTTCCTCGATCCCGTCTCCTTCGACGACTTCCACAATCACGGCACCACCCGGCGCGGCTTCCTCCGCTACGACCTGGCGCCCGACAGCGCAAGCTCCTTCCGTCTCACCGGCAGCGGCGGCAAGACCGACCGCGACGTGACGAACCTGCCGTCGCAGCAGGAGGCCGGCCAGAACCAGCGGGTGACCTCCCAGGATTGGAACGCCAACCTCGGATACCAGCTCATCGCCGGCCAGGGCACCGTGCTCGACGCCCAGATCTACGGCCGGAACAATCAACTGAAGCTCCTGCCCTCCGCGGGAGATACGCCGGTGACGGCGCGGCAGAACCGCTCGCTGGCCAACCAGGGCACCAACGTCGCCCTGTCGCAAGAGGTGGGTCCGAACGTCTTCAAGGCCGGCATCCAGGCCAAACGTTTCCCCATCCGCGAGACGTTCAGCTTCGGCATTACCGATCCGACTCTCAACGATCCCGACGTGGACGGATACAACCCCAACCTCGCGCCTTATGATCTGACCCGCGGCGGCGCGCCGTTCGTGTTCAGCGGCTCGCGCACCGGCAAGTACTACGCCGCCTTCGCCCAGGACACCTTCAAGTGGAAGGACCTGACGGTCAACGCCGGGTTGCGCTACGACAAAAACAGCCTGTTCCGGACGGAAGACCTGCTCCAGCCGCGCGTCGGAGCCGCCTATTACATTCCCGCCACGAAGACTGTGGTGCGGGCGTCTTACGACCGCATGTTCATCACGCCGGAGTACGAGAACATCCTCACCTCCTCGTCGTCGGCCGCCGCCTCGCTGGTGCCGCCGGACGTCCAGGAATCCAATCGGCTCGGCTTCGGCCAGCTCTTCAACGTCTCGGAGCGCCACAAGGCCTGGAACTTCGGCCTCCAACAGGGCATCGGATCCGGTTTGCGCCTCGATCTATCCTACTGGAAGCGGACGGTGGTCAACGCTGCCGACCAGGGCCAGTTCTTCAACACCGGCATCGTCTTCCCGCTCAACTTCAAGGGCGGCGACCTGAACGGTTGGAACGCGCGTCTCGACGCCGGACCTTTTGACGGGGTGCGCGGCTACCTCTCCCTCGGCCACGTCCATGCGATCTACATTCCGCCGTTCGTCGGTGGTCTCTTCCTCGACTCCGGCGCCCTCGACACCCTGACCGGCGGTCCTTTCGTCATCGACCACGACCAGGATCTCCAGGAGCAGCTCGGGATCTTCTGGGACATCCCCAGGACAGGCTTCTGGGCCGGCATGACACAGCGCTATGACTCGGGTCTGGTCACCGGTGGCGGCACCCCGGAGGATCTGCTGTCCAGTCCGGATACCGCCTACGCCGTGCCGTTCATCCGCTTCAACGAGGACCCGCAGCGCGTCAAGCCACGGACGATCTTCAACTTCTCGCTCGGCGCGCGGCTCCAGCAGTACGGCATGCCGTTCGAGATCCAGCTCGACGTCTTGAACGCCTTCGACAAGAAAGGTCTCTACAACTTCCAGTCCACTTTCGGAGGCACGCACGTGATTCCGCCGCGCACGATCGCGGGGAGGATCCGGTACGTGTTTTAGATGGTTTACATGAAAAAAGCCCCCTCTCCGAAGAGAGGGGGCCGGGGGTGTGCAGCCGCCGACGGGTGAATCGGCGCTCAGTTGACGTTCAGGGCGGTGTCGTCGATGACGAACGAGGTCTGCAGCGAGATGTCCTCCACGCCGAGGAAGTAGACGCGGATCGTCTGGCCGATGTACGGGGCCAGGTTGTAGCTGTGCAGCGCGAAGCCGGTGTTGTGGTCGAGGTTGGAGAAGGTCTGGAGCGTCGCGAGGACCGTGTTCGAGGAGTTGCGGATCTGCACCTTGAGGGTGTCGAACTGGGTCGTCGTGGTGGTCTCGGCGGTGTCGATGTGCAGGTAGAAGTTGAGCGTCGCCGTGACCGCGGTCGACGGGATGGTCACCTGCTGATAGATGCTGTCGGTGTGGGAGGCGCCGTAGCCGTCGAGCCACGCCTTCCAGGAGCCCGTGCGGGCCGGCTCACCGGTCGAGTTGTCGATGACGCCGGCGGTGGCCGTCCAGTTGACCGCGCCGCTCTCGAATCCGGGATTGAGCAGGAGCTGCGTCACCACCGAGGTGGTCACCGTGAGGGTGACGGTGGCGGTGTGGGTCTTGGTGCCGCCGGTGCCGGTGATGGTGATCGGGTAGACGCCGACCGCGGTGGTGGAGGCGACGGTGAAGGTGATGGTCGAGCTGCCGGAGCCGGGCGCCGCGATGGAGGACGGGCTGAAGCCGACGGTGACGCCGGTGGGCTGGCCGGAAGCGGTCAGCGCGATGGCGGCGTTGAAGCCGCCGGAGACGGCGGTGGTGGCCGTCGAGGTGCCCGTGCCGCCCTGCGCGACGGAGAGGGCGGCCGGCGAGACCGTGAGCGTGAAGTCCGGCGTGCCCGGGGCGGTGACGGTGAGGGTGACCGTGGTCGAGTGGACAGTGCTGCCGCTCGTGCCGGTGATGGTGATCGGGTAGACGCCGGTCGCGGTGGTGGAGGCGACGGTGAAGGTGGCCGTCGAGGTACCGGCGCCGGGCGCCGCGATGGAGGCGGGGCTGAAGCCGACGGTGACGCCGGTGGGCTGGCCGGAAGCGGTCAGCGCGATGGCGGCGTTGAATCCACCCGAGACGGCGGTGGTGACCGTCGAGGTGCCCGCGCTGCCCTGGTTGACCGACAGCGTGGCCGGCGAGGCCGAGATCGTGAAGTCGGGGGTGGAGGTCGCCGTCGGGGTCACCGAGACGCAGGTGCTGGGAATGCTGCCGCAGGCTTCGTTGCCGGAGGGCTGGGCGATGACCTGGTAGAAGTAGGTCAGGCCGTTGGCCACCGCGCTGTCGGTGAAGCTGGTGGTGGTGTTGTCGTTGGCGATCTTGGTGAAGCCGGCGTTGCAGCCGGTCTCGTTGCGGAACACGTCATAGACACCGGAGCTGCCCGACCAGCTCAGGCCGACCGAGTTGTTGCCCGGGGTCGCGGTGACGGTCGGAGCGGCCGGAGCGGCGCAGCCGGCGAAGGAGGTGCTGGCGCCGGCGTCGGTGGTGCAGGCGATGCCGTGGCGGTTGAAGGCGGCGAAGAGGGAGCCGCCGTGCGGCGTGCCGTTGGCCAGGTTGCCGTCATCGTCGTCCACGGCGCGCATGGTCTTCCACCAACTGCCCGTGCCGCAGCCGTCGCTGGTGAAGGTGCCGGTGGCGTGGCAGGTGAAGGAGCTGGTCGCCGTATTGCGCGACAGGTACCACAGGCGGTCGAGGGTGGTCCACGCCGGACCGGTGCCCGGGTTGGGCAGGTCGCGGTTGGCGAAGTCCCAGATCGCTTCGGACGGGACGTACGACTCGCAGTGGACTTCCTTGCCGCAGGGGCCGGAGCCGGTGGGGCAGAGGGCCTGCGTGTGGTTCGAAACAGTCGCCGGGACGCCCGACGAGTGCTTGGCGTAGTCGACGTCGCGGACGCCGGTGCAGGAGGTGCAGGCGTTGCCGTAACCGGAGCAGTTGGAGCTCAGGAAGCCGGCTCCGAGGCAGGAGTTGTGCAGAGCGATGACCGCCGTGGTGTCGCCGTAGGATTCGCCGGTGCCACCCTCGGGGGCGGTGCCGGTGCCGTCGTTCTGGTCGATGCCGTGGCCGAACTCGTGCAGCGAAACGCCGGAGATCTCACCGGTGTTGGAGCAGCCGCCGCCCGACTTGAAGAAGTTGAGGGCCGTGCCATCCCAATAGGCGTTGCAGGTCTGGTTCAGGTTGACGTTGACGGTGAGCACCCCGGTGAGCCAGGTGTTGGTCGGCAGCCAGCCCTTGACGACTTCCTTGATCCGGTTGACATGGTAGAACTGCTCACGGGAGGCGTGGGTGTTGCCCGCGCCGCCGTGGCCGGGGGTGGTGCAGTCGGTCCCCGTGGAGGTGCCGAAGATCAGGTTGCCGCTGCCGTCCGAAGCCTGCGAGATGGCGCCGCAGGTGTCGGTGATCTTGACGAACTGCCCGGACAGCGTCGAGGTGACCGCGGCGGTGTTGTTGTAGATGCCGCCCGAGTTGGTGAAGACGCCGGTGCCGGCGTTGGCGAACGGCATGGGACGCACGATTTCGCTGCCGGTGGCCGGCGAGTTCTGGTAGATGCCGCCGGTGGCCTGCGCCGAGACGTACTCGTTGACGTCTTCGAAGTGGAGGACTTCGCCGGTGGCGGCGTCGACGCGGGCACG
Organism: Thermoanaerobaculia bacterium; assembly: GCA_036264355.1. Taxonomy (GTDB): domain Bacteria; phylum Acidobacteriota; class Thermoanaerobaculia; order Multivoradales; family UBA5704; genus UBA5704. The sequence continues at coordinate 51,390 of DATARD010000198.1, read as the reverse complement.
CCAGGTACCCATCACGCCGTCGCGGTGGAAGGTGAAGTCCCACACCCGGCCGAGGCCGCGGCCGCTGCCGAACTGGAAGCCCTCGGCGAAGCGGTTGTCGACCTGGCCCAGGGACATCACGTGCAGCGAGCCGGTGTCGCGGAAGCTGTCGGCGGCGGTGAAGCCACCGATGTAGCGCGCCACGGAAGCCAGGGCGGTTTCCCGCTTGATCGTCTTGGCGGGCAGCTTGGAGCCCTGCGCCGGCATGTTCTCGGTGCCGAACTGGATCAGGTTGCCATGGTTGACGCGGAAGACGACGCGGGCGCCCTCGACCGCCTTGCCCTCGGCGAGCACGTCATAGTCGACGAACCAGAGATAGTCCGCCTGTTGGCCGGAACGGCCCTTGTTGATCACCAGGTCGGCCGGGTTGATGCCCAGGAGGCCGGCGACCCGCGGCATGAAGCCGCGCGCGATCTTGTCGAGGGTCGCGAGGTCGACCTTGGGGAACGCGGCCTTGTCGAGGTGGTTGCCGACGCCGGTGCCGGGGATCCAGGGGATGCCGGCGCCTTCGGCGACCTCGACGTGACCGGTGCGCTTGTCGATGAGCGCGTTCCATTCGCCGGCGTTCTGGCGGAAGGTCGCCCAACTGTTGGCCGCGTCCGACTTGAGCAGGCCTTGGACGTTGTCGATGGTTTCGAGCTCGTCGGTCGCAAAGACGCGCGCGCTCCTGTAGGCCAGACCATCGAAGGACGAGTGCCCCTCTTTTGCAACCTGGGCGGTTACCGAACCCGGAAGGAGGGCGATCATGCCGATCAGCAACAAAAGGATCGGCAGGGAACAGGATCTACGGTTCATACAGGCTCCTCTGAAACTAGAAACGGTTTTGGCTCGCATCTATTTGGAACAAGGCTCATCAATTGCTGCAAAACAATGAAGCGGGGTGGTGGAAGAGCTGGAGAGAGAGGGGTCTGGCGGACCGCGGCTCTGCGGGCTGGTATACTCCCGCTCCGCCCATGGACGCTCCAGTTTTTTTTGGCAGCCCTCAGGACCGCAAGCATGGAATTGGCTCACTATGGGTTAATAGTGCCGCCAGTCGCCGAGAACGAGCCGTCGCGATACGGATCTCGTCAATCTCGGTTCTCGTCAGCATGATCATGTCATTCGTGGCAAACGCCGCTCCGGCTCCCCAGGCCCCGTCCGCGCCGCGGCACAGCATCGTGCTCATCACGCTCGACACCACCCGCGCCGACCACCTCGGAGCCTGGGGCTGGAAGTACGCCAAGACGCCGAACCTCGACGCCCTCGCGGCGCGCGGCGTGCGTTTCGTGCGCTGCGACACCGCCGCCCCGGTGACCCTGCCGAGCCACTCGACGATCCTCACCGGTCTCTTCCCGCCGCGGACGGGAGTGCGCGACAACGGCACTTTCGTGCTCCCCGCCAAGGTGGAGACGGTCGCCGAGCGGCTCGCCGCGCATGGCTACGACACGGCCGCCGTGGTCTCCGCGATCGTGCTGGCGCGCCGGCACGGGCTCAACCAGGGCTTCCGCATCTATGACGACGACCTGGGAGCCGGCTACGCCGCGGGCACCGAGGTGAGCGAGCGCCAGGCGGAGGCGACGACCGCCGCCGCGCTCGCCGCCGCCGGCAAGCTGAAGCCGCCCTTCTTTCTCTGGGTGCACTACTACGATCCGCACGAGGAGTACCGGCCGCCGACCCGCTTCGCCGACTCGGCCACCGGCCCGAGCCGCCTCTACGACGGCGAGATCGCCTACATGGACGAGCAGATCGGCGTGCTCCTGGCCAAATTGCCGAAGGACGTGGACGTGGTCGTCGTCGGCGACCACGGCGAGATGCTCGGCGAGCACGGCGAGCAGCACCACGGGCTCCTCCTCTACAAGGCGGCCCGCCGGGTGCCTCTCCTCCTCGCCGGACCCGGCGTGCCGGCCGGCCGCACCGAGGAGTGCCTGGTGCGCACGGTCGACGTCGCGCCGACCCTGCTCGGCCTGGCTGGGGTGCCAGTGCCGGCGGGGCTGGACGGCCAGGGCCTGCTGCCCCTCCCCGCCGCCGGCAAAGGGTGCGACCGCACCAGCTACACCGAGAGCTTCCTCCCGTTCTTCGCCTACAAGTGGTATCCGTTGCGTTCTCTGTCGACCGACCGCTTTTTCTATCTCCACGCGCCGAAGAGCAGCCTCTATCAGATCCCGTCCGATCCGGACGAGGCGACGGACCTCGCGGCGCAGCAGCCGGGGGCGATGCGGCTGTGGGAGAAGAAGCTCCGCGACCAGTTGAAAGCGGCGGGGGAGCCGCTCGACACCGAGGTGCGTCCCGAGAACATGCTCTCGGAGGAGCAGCGGCGGCAGCTCGCCAGCCTCGGCTACGCGGGAGGGGGATCGGGAGGCGCCGTGCGGCCGGATCTCCCCGATCCGCGGGGGATGGCCGACATCGCGCAGGCCCTGCACGACGCGGCGGCCGACATCCAGAGGGGAAAGTGCAGCGAGTCGCTGCCCAAGCTCCAGGCGATCGTCAAGCGCGATCCGCACAACTTCCCGGCCTTGAGCCTGGCCGGCTCCTGCCTGCTGGAGGCCGGCCGCGCGGACTCCGCGCTCAATCTTTTCCAGCGGGCGATGAAAGAGAACGAGCTCTCCGCCGTGCCGGTGGCCGACGCGGCCGCCTGCCTCAAGAAGCTGGGCAAGCGCGACGAGGCGGAAAAGGAGTACCGCCACGCGCTGACGCTCGATGCGAGCCTCGGCGAGGCGGCGGACAACCTGGCGCAGATGCTGCGCGAGAAAGGCGACCGGGCCGAAGCCATGAAGGTGCTCGACGCCTCAATCGCCGCCGGCAGCTACTCCTCCGAGGTCTATCTGGAGCGCGGCCTGATCGAGGTGGAGATGGACCGGCTGGCGGACGGGCTGCGCGACTTCCGCGAGGCGGCGCGGCGCAACCCGGCGAATGCCGTGCCGCTCGAAAACGCGGCGAAGGCCGCCTACCGTCTCGGCCAGCCGCGCGAGGCGGTGCAGTTCTACGAGCAGCTCCTCCGCCTCCAGCCGAACCGCGGCGACATCTGGAAGACGGCGGGCGCCCTCTACCTCTACGAAGTCAAAGACAACACCGACGCCCTGCGCTGCTTCCGCCGCGCCCTCATTCTCGAAACCAACCCGGCGGAGAAGCAGAAGCTGGAGGCGGTGATCGGGGATCTGGAGTAGGAGGGGGCCGCCCGCCCTAAAAGCGCCCTCACCCCCGACCCCTCTCCCACACACCCACACACCCGCCCGGGAGAGGGGCGCCACCGCCCAAAAGCAAAAAGCGCATGTCCGGCGTTGCTGTGCTCCCCCTCTCCCGGGAGGGTGTGAGGGTGTGTGGGAGAGGGGGCCGGGGGGTGAGGGCCCCGGGGGCGGAAAGGTTCTGTTTTCGCGTCCTTTGGGTTCTTTTCAACCCCGATCGCGCTACCCTACCCGGTCATGCGAGCCATCGGATTCTCCACCTCCCTTCCCATCGACGACGAGAAGAGCCTGTTTGCCTTCGAAACGGAGACGCCGGCTCCGGGACCGCGCGACCTGCTGGTGCGGGTCCACGCGGTGTCGGTCAATCCCGTGGACTGCAAGCAGCGGCAGCGGGCGGCGGTGGACACGGTGCTCGACACCCCCAAGATCCTTGGCTACGACGCGTCCGGCGTCGTCGAGGCCGTGGGCTCCGCGGTCACCCTGTTCAAGCCGGGCGACGCGGTCTACTACGCCGGCAGCATCAAGCGGCAGGGGACGAACGCCGAATTCCACCTGGTCGACGAGCGGATCGTCGGCCACAAGCCGGAGAGCCTGAGTGACGCCGAGGCGGCGGCGCTGCCGCTCACCTCGCTGACCGCGTGGGAGGCGCTGTTCGACCGCATGCGGATCGCCGAAGGAGGCGGCGCTGGTAAGACCCTGCTCCTCATCGGCGGCGCCGGCGGCGTGGGCTCGGTGGCGATCCAACTCGCCGAGCAGCTCACCGGCCTGCACGTCATCGCCACCGCGTCACGGCAGGAGACGGCGCGCTGGTGCCGCGAGCTGGGGGCCGAGGAGATCGCCGACCATCACGACCTGGTGGCCTCGGTGCGCAACCTGGGACACCAGCACGTCGACTCCATCCTCTGCACCAACGACTTCGCGGCGCATTGGCCGGCCATCGCCGAGCTGATCGGCCCGCAGGGATCGATCGGCTCCATCCTCGGCGCGCCGCAGCTCGACGTGGGCCAGCTCATGGGCAAGAGCGTCTCGCTCTCCTGGGAGCTGATGTTCACCCGTTCGAGCTTCGAGACCGATGACATGATCGAGCAGCACCGCATCCTCGACCGCGTCGCCGAGCTGGTGAACGACGGCCGCCTGCGCACCACGCTGAGCGAAACGCTCGACGGCTTCACCGCGGCCAACCACCGCCAGGCGCACCGCATGGTGGAAGCCGGGCGCATGATCGGCAAAGCCGTCATCAGTTATTGAGAGTGAGCGCTACAGACCCTTCACATACCCGCCGTCCACCGCGATCGCCTGGCCGGTGACGTAGGCGGCGGCGGGGGTGCAGAGGAAGCCGATCACCTCGCCGATCTCCGCCGGCTCGCCCATGCGGCCCATCGGCGTGTTGGCGACCCAGCCGGCCACGATCTCCTCCCGGCTCTTGCCGGTGCGCGCCGCGGAGGCGTTGGCGATCTCGTCCTGGCGGTCGGTCTGCGTGTAGCCGGGCAGCACCGCGTTGACCGTCACGCCCTCGGTGGCCACCTCCTGCGAGAGCGTCTTCAAATAGCCGAGAACCGCCGGGCGCAGGGCGTTCGAGAGCGACAGGTTGGGGATCGGCTGGCGCGACGACACCGAGTTGATGGCGACGATCCGCCCCCAGCGGCGCTCCCGCATGCCGGGGAGGACGAGGCGGCAGAGGCGGGGGATGAACAGGAAGACGAGCGGAATCGCCAGCGCCCAGTCGTCCTCGGTCAGCTCCGCCGCCGGCTTCGGCGGCGGACCGCCGCCGTTGGCGATCAGGATGTCCACCGGTCCGGCCTGCCGCACCGTCTCCGCGGCGAGTTGGATGAGCGCCGCGGCATCCCGGACGTCGGCCGGAATGGCGAAGGCGGTGACGCCGGCCGCGGCGAGCCGGTCGCGGGCACCGTCCAATTTCTCGCCGCCGCGGCTGGCGAGCACCACCGTGGCGCCGCGGCGGCCGAGCGCCTGGGCGGCGGCGAATCCGAGCCCGCTGCTGCCGCCGGTGACCAGGGCGACGCGGCCGGTCAGATCGTCAGGAGCGGCGGTCATCGGATCTTCTCGCGGTTCTTTTCGTCGATCTTCTTGCCGTCCTCGTCGTAGCAATAGACACCGCGGCCGGTCTTGCGGCCGAGGCGGCCGGCGCGCACGTGCTGGACGAGGATCTGGTTCGGGCGGAACGCCTCGCCGAGGCTCTTGTGCAGGAACTCCAGGATGGCGAGCCGCACGTCCAGACCGACGAGGTCGACCATCTCGAACGGTCCCATGGGATGGTTCAATCCCAGTTTCAGCGCCTTGTCGATGTCCTCGGCGCTGGCGACGCCCTCCTGGAGCATGCGGAACGCCTCGTTGCCGATCAGCGCGTTGATGCGGGAGGTCACGAAGCCGGGCGCCTCGTTGACCAGCACCACCTCCTTGCCCATGCGGACGCCCACCCGGCGCATCGCCTCCAGCGTCTCGTCCGAGGTCTGCAGCCCCTTCACCAGCTCGATCAGCTTCATCACATGCACCGGGTTGAAGAAGTGCATGCCGGCGAAGCGCTCCGGGCGGCCGGAAGCGGCGGCCATCTCGGTGATCGAGAGGGCCGAGGTGTTGGAGGCGAAGAGCGCGTGCAGCGGGCAGGCGCGGGACACCTGCCGGAAGATGTCGATCTTGAGCTCCATGCTCTCCGGCACCGCTTCGATCACCAGGTCGGCTTCGGCCACCGCGGTGGCGAGATCGGTGTCGAAGCGGAGATTGTGCCGCGCGCTGTCCGCGGCGCCGGCCGGCACCTTGCCCAGCTCGACCCCCTTGGCGAGGTTGCGGTGGATGCCGGACTCGGCCTTCTTGAGCGCGTCGGAGCTGGTGTCGAAGAGACGGGTGACCAGGCCGGCGAGGGCGGAGACGTGGGCGATGCCACGCCCCATCGTGCCCGCGCCGAGGACGGCGGCGGTGTGGATGTCTTGGCTCATAGGCGACTCAAGAGACGGGAATGCTGAACAGGCCGGTCGTCTTGGCGGCGAGGTTGCGCAGCTCGTCGGCGATGGCCAGGGTGTTGCGCACGGCGGCGGCGGCCTGCTCCTGGATTTCGGGGGTGGTGCAGTACTTTTCGAGGATCTCCCGTCCCAGGTGCTGGTGGTGCGCCTCCTCGGGCTGGATGGTGTCGGCGTAGAGGCGGGCGGTGCCCTCGTCGCCGACGGCGCGGCAGAAGCGCACGAACTGGGCGTTGCGCACGACGGCGATCGCCTCGCTGGCGAACGGACCGCCGGCGATCCGCTCGACCGTAGTGCGCAGGCCGCGGAGGTACTGATAGAGCGGGCTGTGACCATCGGAGAGCGGATCGAAGTCGGAGAGGTCCTGGCCGAGCTCGACCAGGCGCTGGCTGATCAGACCGTAGTGCTTCATCTCGTCGCCGCACTGGAGCGCCAGCGCCATCTTGGCGTCCACCTCGGGCGTCGTCGGCATCCAGTATCCGGCCAGCTCGCTCGCTTCGAGCTCGCTCTTGAGCGCCAGGCGGAGCAGGGTGACGACGTCGACCTGGCCTTCCGATTCCGCTTCCAACGTCTCCGTGTCGCCCAGCCGCGCGAACAGGCGGTCCATCTCCTCGACCAGTCCCGCGACGAATTGTTTGCTGTTCACGAGAAGTCCCCCTTTGTCGTGCCGGTATTCTACATTCAAGCTTCGAGACTGCGGAGAACCGCGCGCACCGGCGATGCGTCGAGCCCGGCCATCTTGAGCGGCAGGGCGATCAGCTCGTAGACCCCTTCGGGCACGCCGTCGAGCACCAGCCCTTCGAGGATGGCGACGCCGCCGCGGAAGAGCGCGTGGTGGGCGTCGAGCGTCTTGCTCTCGAACGGATCGACCGACGGCGTGTCCATCCCGACGAGAAGGACGCCGCGCTCGGCCAGGAGCGCCGCGATCTCCGGGGAGAGGGCGGTGAAGCGCTCCGGAAACACCTTGCGGTCGCGCACGCTCTCGCTCTTGAACAGGATGCGCGCCGGATTCGAGAGATCGATCCCCTCCACGTGCCGCGGCTCGATCAGCGGCTGCGGCGGCACCTTGATCACCCGGCATGGCCCGAGATAGCGCTCGATCGCCATGTCGGAGATCCCCTCGCCGCGCGCCTCGGTATGGAACGGCGCATCGGCGTGCGATCCGAGATGAGGCGTCGTGGTCACCGCCGACAGATTGACCGAAGCGCCCTCCGCGATCGACCAGGTGAGCCGGGACTGGAACTGCGTGTCTCCGGGCCACACCGGAATCTCGGGGCGGATCGTGGGCGAGAGATCATAGAGCATGGGAGACAGCCCTCCGGCTTGATCATAGCGGGAGCGGGGGGCGCGTGCCATCACGGCGCCCCCAGAGCCGGCCGGGTGAGGGCCGACGGGGCCGCTCGCAACCGCCGGAGTTTGCGGCTTTTTGGCGTCAATTTGCATCCAACCACGCGAGAGGCCCAGCATTCTCCGGTTTTTCCTGGATGGAGGGCGCCTCAGACGCCGCGACGGAGAGAATTCCCGTGTGCGAACCCGATCTAGTTGCGGCAAAACCCGAGACGAGAGACAGCGCGTTGCATAAATTTGCGGCGCCGACCGAGATATTTACGGCGTCCGCACGCTCGTGACCCTGTTCCGCCGGGAGTCTGACGCCGTGCGTCTCTGGTTTCGCGGCAACGGAGCGTTGATTTGCATCTTACTTGCGTCGCGAGATGGGTACGCTCCCGGGTTCCGCCGCAAACTGCGCGGGTTTCGCGGCAAAACCCGCGGCTGCCGTCGCGCTGAGGCGGAACAGGACGGCCTTCACCCAGCCGCTGGCCACGGAGGCTGGAAGTGCATCGGAACGACGCGCCGAATGAGCTCGAAGTCCCTCAAGTTCCGAGTCACGAGCACGGCTCCCAGCTCGCGGGCGGTGGCGGCGATCAGAATGTCGTTGGCGAAGCTGCGTTGGGCGAGGCTGCCGTCGTAGCTCCCAAGCTCCCGCAGACCTCGATCGATGGCCGCCGCCAAAGCCCATGTGGCCAGTGTCGGCACATGGATCCGGCTCCGGGTCCGGAAGGGCTCGATCAGGCCCCGTTCGAGAGCGTCGATCCGCCGGCGATCGCGAGCGCCGACGAGCAACTCGTGCGCCACCACAGCACTGAGGATAAGGCGTGGCAGGTTCTTTTGGTGGAAGGCTCGAAAAGACTCGCCGAATTCGGGATCATTGAATCCGGCGATGTAGATGTTCGAGTCGAGGAGGAACACCATCTACCTGGCGGACGGGGGGAAGTGGTCCGCGAAGCCGCCGTGCCCAAGCAAGGCGCGGAGACCCGTCTCCGTCTCTTCGCGAAAGCGGGCGAGCTCGAGAACCTCATCGAGCGCGAAGTGGATAGCCTCCGTCTCGGTGGCGGCTCCCAGGATCTCCTTGGCGCGATCGATCTTGCGCTGGTCAAGGATCAGGTTCTTGCGTTTCAGGCTGCTCTTGTCGGCAACTGCTCTCATCGCGAGTCCTCCCATCGATCTGTATTGTACCCGCGATGATCTGCATCGAGCAAGGCGCGGCCCACCAGGGCCAGGCGGAGCCGGAACGTCGGCCCGCGCCGCGCGCTGTCGGCGTCGAGCGTGCCGTAGGGATCGGCCGGCCAGCGCCAGCTAGTAGGTAACGTCACGGCCGGCAAGGAGCTCGGCTCCCCTTTCGGGCTTGTCCCGCTGCCTGCGGCGATATTTCTTCTCATAGGCGACGAGGGCGCGGTGGAGGGCAGAGGCGAACACCCGGCCGCGCCGGTCCCGGAGCGTGGGGAGCTTCCTGCCGAGAGCCGTGATCGCCGCAGCGCCGCGGAGGTGCTCGCCATGCAGCCACGTCTGCACGGCCGGCGCGTCGAGCAGCTCCTCCGGCGACGACGCGATGCCGGCGGTCGAGCGCTCCAACAGCTCGGACGGCAGATTGATCAGTCCGCGCTCCAGGTCTTCTTTGAGGTCCCGCACCGGCGAGCACCAGGCGAGTCCGGCCACCAGCTCCGGCATGTCCGCCGCCCGCAGCGCGGAGCCGTCGAGCGCCAGGGCGAGGTCGAGGGAGAGGCTGAACGTCTGCCGGTGGTGCTCGGCGAGCGCCGCGGCGCTCCACGCGACGCGGGCGTCCATCCGCCGGCGATCCTCCCGCAGCAGCGCGAAGAGGGCGAGCAGAGCCGTGCGCTGCTCCGCATCCATCCGGTCCCACACGAAAGCGGCGAGGATCTCCTCCGGCGCCTGGCCGCGCGGCTCCTCTCCCGTCATTTCCCGGATCAGGAGGTCGACATAGGCGTCCGGCTGCGTCTGATCGCCGATCGCGGGCACTTTGCGGTCGCCGTCGAGCACGTCGTCCACCTGTTGCGCCAGGCACCAGGCGGCGCGCAGCAGCCGGGTGGCGCGCCAGCGCGGCAGGCCGTGCACCCAGAGCGCGACGGCGGTCGCCAGATAGCGCGGATGGCGGCGGGCGAAGAAGCTCACCTCGCGCAGGCAGAGCGCCTCGATGCGCAGCGCGTCGAGCGCCGCCGGCCGCGACGCCGGCCGCTGCACCAGGAGGAACCCCGCGACGCCGAGCGCCGCGCCGGCGCCGACGTCGAGCAGGTGGTGTTCATGAATGAGCAGGGTCGATAGCAGAACCGCCAGCGTCCAGAGCGCGAACAGGCTCCTGCCGAGCCAGCCGCAGCGCCGGCTGAACACCAGCGCCGCGGTGACCGCGCACGCCACGAGGAGCGACGGCACCTCGTTGTATTCCAGGTTCAGCGTGTCGGCGAGGCGGAAAATCCCGCCCCAGAAGCCGGTCGCCACGCGCGGCGGGTAGGCCTGCGCGAAGGGGACGATCAGGAAGCAGAGGCCGGCGATCAGCGTCTCCACGGTCAGCGTCAGGTAGAACGGCGTCAGATCGCGCCAGGTGCGCAGAATGAACGGCGTCAGCAGCAGGATCAGCGGCACCGTCAGGTAAACCGCGGCCATCGCGGGGACGAACGGCACCGCCGTCTCGAAGTGGAACGCCGGGTTCGGATGATGACTGCGCACCGCGGAGAGCAGGCTGGTGCCGCCGTACACCGACGAGAAGAGCTTGAGGAAGCTCAGGCAGAGCGGGATCGTGACCTTGAGATTCGCGGCTCCCGGCCAGGCCAGGAACGGCTCGGAGCGCCGGCCGGCGTCAGAGGAGGCCATGGAGGTCCGATGCCCGGTCATCCGTCCAGGGCCGGGGTCCCCAGGTCAGCCAACCTGCCGCGGTGAGGCCGAGGGTCCAGGTGAGGATCGCTTGCATTGCAAGAGTGAACAGGATTTCCGCGCGAATCGTTCCCTCCGGCGCATTTTCGAATCCGGAGAGCATGGCTTGGGCGCTGGTCTTCTACCGGAAGACGCGGCTCCATCCCGTCTCGGTCGCGAGAGCGAGCGGTTTCACGTCGCCCAGCCGCTGCCCGCATTCGCGGCGGTGCTCCAGATAGCGGGCGACGCCGTCCTTCTCGATCCGGACGATCCGCGCCGGCGCGAGCTGGCCGAGCGAGACGCACAGCCGGTAGTGCGGATTGGCCGCCAGCTCGGCGTCGAGGGCGGCGGCGATCTCCGAGCACCGGGGCGCTGGCTCGGAGATCTCCACGTACAAGGTATAGCCGGGAGCAGACTCATCGCTCGGCGCCAGCAGAGCGAAGCGGGGAGAGATGTGCAGCCCCTCGAACGTCCGCGCCAGCGCGCCGGTCACGAAGCTCTCGTGCAGCTTCTCGCCGCGCAGATCCGACACGTGCCCCTCCTTGCCGAGGAAGCGCAGCGAGGGCGTCGGCCCCACGAAGCCGTCCACCGCCACGCGGTCCTCGAGGCGGTAGCGGTAGAGGCCGCCGCCGGTCGTCACCACCACCGAGGCGACGTCCCCGGTCTCGAGCTCGTGCGCCAGCTGCGGCCGGCCCCCCTCTCCGCCATCGGGCAGGAACTCGAAGAAATGCGAGCGGATCGCCAGCGGATGCCGGCCGGCGTATGGAATGGTGACGAACGCCTCGGTCGCGATCAGCCCCTTCGGCTGCACCTCGGCCGAGGGGAACAGCCGTTGCAGCTCCGGCAGATGGAGCGCCGCGTGGGCATCTCCCCAGCAACTGATCAGCCCCATCTGCGGCCATAGGAAGCCGGGAGCCGCCGGGCCGAGATTGCGGATCTCCGCCGCCCGCTCCGGCAGCGGAGAGAGAAACTTCGCGAGAGCGGCGCGCGCCGCCGGAGCGAGCGGCGACGGCGGATTCAGCGTGCCGCGCTCGATATCGCGCACCAGCCCCTCCCAGAATCCGGGCAGGGCGCCGATCAACAGGGTCAGGAAGCTCGGATGCCAGACCGAAACCAGCGTCAGATCGTTCCGCCGCAGCAGGAAGAGCAGCGTGACATAGCGGAACGACTCGATGTCGCGCACCAGCCGGATCGCGCCCGGAACGGCCAGCGTGGCGCCGGCCAGCCGCTTCCAGACTCCGCCGAGATACTCGCCGTCCTCCTCGAAGCCGACCGGGATCTTGGACGGTGCTCTGGAGGCGGACGCCCGCGCATCCTCCAGGGCCGGCGGAGTGATCGACCAGTATCCCGGTCCGCGGGTGAGCCACGGCCGGCGCTGATAGGCATCGCAGATCCACGGCGCGACCGCGTGCCGGATGTCGCGCTGCAAGTCCGCCGTATAGGGGATCCGCTTCGCCGCCGCCGACGAGCCGCTCGACAGCTCGAGAATGCGCACCCGCGCCTTGGTGAGCACCCCCGCCTCGCCGGCCGCGATGCGCTCCACCCACGGCTCGACGTCCTCCCAGGTGGAGAGCGGCACCCGCTCCTGGAACTCCTCGACCGAGTGGATCGCCGAGAACCCATGCAGCTTGCCGAACGCCGTCCCCGCATTGCGCCGCACCAGGCCGAGCAGCACCTCCCGCTGCGTCGCCTCGGGGTCGGCGAGAGCGGCGTGATACCGCTTGTGGCCGTCCGAGTTGGCGGCGATCCAGGCGAGATTGGCAAGCCGGGTGAGCGTGGTCATCGCTCCCCATTCACCCACGAAAGAGGAGGGGAGCGCAACCGGGTCAGGGAGCGGGGGTCCCCGGCAGATGCAACCCCGCGAGCTGCTGATAGATCGCGAACCGCTGCGCCGCCTGGTGGCTGGCGGCTTCGAGGAGGCGTTTGAAGCGTTCCGGGTCCTGCTTCTCGATCATGCTGAAGCGGGTCTCGGTCGTCGATCAGGGCGCGCAGGTCCTCGTCGGCCAGCGGCGCGATCTTCGCCAGCTCGTGCGAGGTGCGGAAGCCGTCGAAGAAGTGGAGGAACGGGATGCGCGCCGCGAGCGTCGCCGAGTGGGCGATGGCCGCGAAGTCCTGCGCTTCCTGCACCGAGCCCGAGGCGATCAGGGCGAAGCCGGTCTGGCGGCAGGCCATCACGTCCGAATGGTCGCCGAAGATCGACAGCGCAATCCCTGCGAGGCGGTGAAGGTGGTGGCGAGCGCGCCGGCCTGGAGGGCGCCGTGGACCGCTCCGGCGGCGCCGCCTTCGGACTGCATCTCCATCACCTGCGGCACCGTGCCCCAGTGGTTCGGCCGGTGGTGGGCCGCCCATTCGTCGGCCAGCTCGCCCATGTTCGACGAGGGGGTGATGGGATAGATGGCGATGACCTCGCTGGCGCGGTAGGCGACCGCCGCCGCCGCTTCGTTCCCGTCGATGGTGATTCTGCGTGCTTCGCTCATGGCGAAAGACTACGGGGCAGAGCATGCCGATTGCGCCATGCTGGAGGGCGGCAAAATCTACCCCGGGGGGTAGGGAATCCGCCCGCTCCGCGGAGCGTTTCGCCGTGCGGCAGACAGAGGGATGATGGGGCATTGTCGACATCGGCCATTGCGAGGACGATCTTTCATGGACGACCGGGACCGAACGTATCTACAGACACCAGAGCAATGGACGCGCTTCCTGTCGGCGTTCGTCCATGAGCTGCGGACCCCTCTCGCCAGCTTCCGCATGCTGGCCGATCTGCTGGCGGAAGCCCCCAAGAGCCATCTCGGCGATCAGGAGAGGCGCTACTCCGAGAACATCCGGGAGGTGGTCCAGGACATCCAGGGCATGGTCGGCGAGGTGGGGGAGCTGGCACGGTTGATGGGCGGCAGGGTGCAGATCCGGCCGGAAGAGGTCGTGCTGGAGAAGCTCGTCGACGAGGTGGAGCAGGTGGTGCGTCCGCGCGCCTGGGAGGCGGGAATCGGCCTGACGGATTCCCGCGACCCCGCCCTGCCGGAGGTCTTCCGCACCGATCGGGACCGGCTGCGGCAGATCCTCGTCCTGCTCCTGAGCGCCGGGGTGAGCCACGCCAAGTCGGAGGTCTTCTTCCGCCTCGACATCGACGACAAGGGGCTCCGTGCGGTCATCTCCTCGGACGGCCCGCCGTTTCCGGACGGGATGCCCCAGGCGGTGTTCGAGCCCTTTCACGACGGGGTCCGTTCGGCCCGCCAGCGCGGCGGACGCAGTCTCGCCTTGCCGCTGGCCAATGAGCTGGCGCGCACCCTCGGCGGCGCGCTGCGGGCGGAGAACCGGGGCGGGAGGCCGTCTCTCGATCTGTCAGTCCCCGCCGGCTGAGCCCTACGCGTTCAACAGCCCGTGGAGCAGGCGCAGCAGGTCCTTCGTCGCGAAGGGCTTCTCCAGAAAAGCGTCGGCGATGGTCAGATCGGCTTCCCGGCTGGCCAGGGCGTCGTCGGTGTAGCCGGACATGAGGACGGCTTTCATGCTCGGGTGCAGCTCGGCCAGCTTGATGGCGAGATCGGCGCCGGTGCCGCCGGGCATCACCATGTCGCTCAGCAGGAGCTGCACGGTGTGGCCCTGGGTCGCGACGAGCTCCAGCGCCGCCGCCGGGTGCTCGGCCGCGAGGACCGTGTAGCCGTTGGCTTCCAGCACCTGCCGCAGCAAACCGAGGAACATGTCGTCGTCCTCGACGAGGAGGATGGTGCCGCCGGGCTTGACGGTACCTGTCGCGTTCGCGCCGTTCGCGCCGTTTGCAACGTCGGCGGCGCCGGCGGCTTCGATCGGCCCGACCGGGTGCTCGACGTCCGGGTGGGCGCCGGCGCAGGGCAGGTAGATCTGAAAGGTGGTGCCCTTTCCGGGTGCGCTCTCGACCGCGATGCCGCCCTGGCTGCGGCGGACGATGGCATGCACGGTGGAGAGGCCCAGGCCGGTGCCCTTGCCCGGCTCCTTGGTGGTGAAGAACGGCTCGAAGATGCGTTTGACGACTTTCTCGTCCATCCCCATGCCGGTGTCCGCCACCTGGAGCAGCACGTAGGTGCCCGCCGGCAGGCGGCCGCCTTCGACGGCGATTTCGTGATCGGTCACGAAATTGCGCAGCGCAAGGCTCAGCGAGCCGCCGAGCGGCATCGCGTCGCAGGCGTTGACGATCAGGTTGAGGATGATCTGGTGGAGCTCGCTGGGATCACCCCACACCCGGCCGAGCTGGGCCTCAATGTCGCGGGTCAGGCGGATGTCCTCGCCGATCAGGCGGTCGAGCATGACGTCCACGTCGACGAGCAGCTTGCCCAAGTCGACCGCCTGGGCCTGCATCTCCTGGCGGCGGCTGAACACCAGGAGCTGCCGGGTGAGCTGGGCGCCGCGCAGCGCGGCGCGGTGGATCTGCTCGACCGGATGGCGGAGCGATTCCTTGGCCGGGAGGGCGGTGAGCAGCACCTCGCTGTAGCCGAGAACGGTGCCGAGCAGCGTATTGAAATCGTGCGCCACGCCGCCGGCCAGCCGGCCGATGGCCTCCATCTTCTGCGACTGGCGGACCTCGGCCTCCAACTGCACGCGCTCGGTGATGTCGCGCAGCGTTCCCAGGTAGAAGATTTCATTGCCGTAACGCACCTCGCTCACCGCGAGGTCGAGCGGAAAGGTCGAGCCGTCGCGGCGGCGCCCTTCGACCTGCCGGCCGATGCCGATGATGCGCGCTTCGCCGGTCTCCCGGTAGCGGGCGAGATAACCGTCGTGCTCCTCCCGCCAGGGCGCCGGCATGAGGATCTTGACGTTCTGGCCCAGCAGCTCTTCCGGGGCGTAGTCGAACATTCTCTGGATGGACGGATTGACCTGCTGGATGATGCCCGCGGGATTGATCAGCACGATACCGTCGAGAGCGGCGTTGAGCACCGCCTGCAGCCGTTCCGTGCTCGCTTCGAGCGCCGCCTGCGCCCGCCGGCTCTCGGAGACGTCCTCCACCAGCCCGATGTGGTGGGTGGCCCGGCCGCTCGCGTCGAGCAGTGGATGGGCCGTCAGGCGGCCCCAGAAGAGCGAGCCGTCCTTGCGGACGAAGCGTTTCTCGATCTGGTAGGAGCTGCGCGCCCCCGCCGCCATCTCGGCATAGAGTCGCTGGTTGCTGTCGAGATCGTCCGGATGGGTGAGGTCGAAGATGGTGCGTTCGGCGAGCTCCGCCGCGGAATATCCGAGCATCTTCTGGTAGGCGGGATTGGACTCGACGATCCGGCCGCCGTCTGCCACCGAGGAGATGCGGATGCCGAGGACCGGGTTTTCGAACAGCGCCCGGTAGCGGTTCATGCCTGCCCGGGCGGCGCCACCATGCCATGGCGCAGGGCGAACCCCACGACCTGCGCCCGGTTGTGCAGGTGCAGCTTGTCGAGGATGTTGCGGACGTGGAACTTCACCGTGTTCTCGCTCACCCCCAGGTTCTTGGCCAGCTTGCGGTTCGAGGTGACGCCGCGGACAAGCAACTCGAGCACCTCGCGCTCGCGGTCGGTCAGGGCGTCGGGATCGTGGGCCTCGGCGGCCGGCCGCGGCGTCCGGGCGAACTCCTGGAGCAGCTTGCTGGCCAAGAGCGGCGTCAGCGCGGGCTCGCCGCGGCCGACGCCTTCGAGCAGGGCGAAGAACTCTTTCGATTCGAGGTTCTTGAGCAGGTAGCCCTGGGCGCCCGACTTGATCGCCTCGAAGAGCTTGGCGTCGTCGTCCGAGCCGGTGAGCACGACCACTTTCACCTGTGGCATCTCGGCGCTGATCAGGCGGGTCGCGGCCAGCCCGTCGAGCCCGGACATGGAGAGGTCCATGAGCACGATGTCCGGGCTCAGGCGGCGCGCGAGATCGACCGCTTCGCCGCCCTCCCGCGCCTCGCCGCCGACTTCGAACCCGTGCGCGGTGAGCAGGCTGCGCAGGCTGTCGCGGAACAGGGTGTGGTCATCGGCAATCACGATTCTCATGTCGGTGCCTCCAGACGCTTCTTTGCATAGCATAGTGCGGAATGGCTCAGCAGGCGAGCACGCGGGCGAGCTCGATAAGGGAGAGATCGAGATCTTTACGCCGGCCCATCACCTCGGCGAGCGGCGTGGTGGAAATCGCGCCGTGCTGCGGTCCCACCAGCACTCCATGCCGGCCGTCGGCCAGCGCGGCGGTGGCGGCGGCTCCGAGGCGGGTGGCGAGCAGGCGGTCGAACGCGCTGGGGATGCCGCCGCGCTGCACATGGCCGAGGATGGTCGCCCGCAGCTCGAACCCCAGACGCTTGCGGTGCTCGTCGAAGTGCTGCTTGAGGCGGAGGGCGTTCATCGCGCACCCCTCCGCGACCACCACCAGAGCGTGGCGCTTGCCGCGGGCATAGGCGTCGCTCAGCTCGCGGGCCAGCGCTTCCGGATCGGTCTCCGCCTCGGGGATGAGCACCGCTTCGGCGCCGCCGGCGATTCCCACCATCAGGGCGAGATAGCCGCAGTCGCGGCCCATGACCTCGACCAGGAAGCCGCGGTGGTGCGACGAGGCGGTGACCTTGAGCCGGTCGATCGCTTCGAGCGCGATGAGGGCTCCCGTGGCGCTGGTCCTCCTCATCGCCTGCGTCAACGTCGCCAACCTGCTGCTCGCCCAGGCGGCGGCGCGGCAGAAAGAGGTCGCCGTGCGCACCGCCCTCGGCGCGAGCCGCGGGCGGATGGTGCGCCAGCTCCTCACCGAGAGCCTGCTGCTCGCGCTGGTGGGTGGCACTCTCGGCGTGCTCTTCGCGGTCTGGGGCCTGGGCGGGCTCGCGGCGCTTCTCCCAGCCGGTGTGCGGGTGAGCGGCCTGGGTCTCGATGGACCGCCGCCTCCGCCGTTCTTGCCCTGGTCTCCCTGGGCGCGGCCTACGTCCCCGGCCAGCGGGCGACGCGGGTCGATCCGATGGTTGCCCTGCGGGCCAATTAGCCCACTCAATCAGTCCGCGAGCGTCCGTCCCTTCGTCTCGATCACCCAGGGGAGGAACAGCAGGCCGGCCAGGGGGACGAAACCGACCCAGAAGAGGGTGCGGACGGCCGAGTCGGTGCCGTGCGAGGCGATGATGCCGACCAGGATCGGACCGGGGGAGGCGACGATGCGGCCGATGTTGTAGCAGAAGCCGGCGCCGGTGCCCCGCAGGCGGGTGGGGAAAAGCTCCGGCAGGTAGTAGGTGAAGCTGCCGAAGACGCCGAACACGGTCAAACCGATGAAGAAGAACAGGGCGAACCGCGTTTCCGGGGCCAGATCGAGGCCGAAGGTGGTGAGCACCGCCGCGCCCGACAGCAGGTAATAGATGAAGAACATCGCGCGGCGTCCCAGGAGCTTGGCGGCGGGAACGGTCAACAGGGTGCCGAGCAGCCCGCCCCAGTTGAAGTAGTTGGTGGCGATGGCTTTCCAGTGCTCGACCAGGGCGCGGGTCGCGGCCGGATCGAGCGCATGCGCCGCGGCGGAGGTCTGGGCCAGGCCGGCGGCGACCACCGGAATGAAGGCGTTGCAACTCCACCAGGTGATCAGGGCGGTGACCGCCATGAAGAAGCCGCTCCGCGTGTTCGGACGATGCTTGGCGTCGAACAGCTCGCCGATCCGTGCCGGCTCCGACGTGGCGGCGGCCGTCTTCCAGCGCTCCGGCTCCTTGACGAAGATGCGGACCAGGAAAGCCACCGCGGCCGGCAGCAGGCCGCAGAGGAAGACGTAGCGCCAGGAAGTCTCCGGCGAGCTCTTGAGCCAGACGCCGGCGATCTGGAAGTTGACGAAAGTGGCGAGGAAGAGGCCGACCGGCGCCGAGGTGTAGAGCAGGGCCCCGGCGTCGAGGCGCCGCTTTTCCGGCACCGTCTCCGCCACCATCGCCGCGCCGGCCGCCCACTCGCCGCCGATCCCCAGCGCCGCGATGAAGCGGAAGATCCCGAGCACGAAGAGGTTCGGGGCGAGCGCGCAGAGGGCGGTGCCGAGGGCATAGATCGCCATCGTCAGCATCAGGGTGCGGGTGCGCCCGATGCGGTCGGTGATCCTGCCGAAGAAGATACCGCCCAGCGCCCAGCCGATGAGCAGGACGGAGGTCAGAATCCCGGTCCACAGCGAAGTCGCCGCCTTGGCCGCGGGAGAGCCGATGGTGAGATGGAGGAGAGTCGGTACGCAGTTCGGCGCGACGTAGTTGAACAGCATGCCGTCAAAGACGTCGAACCCCCATCCCAGCCACGCCGCCAGGACCACCGTCCACTGATAGCCGTTCATGTCGAGGATCGTCCGGCCGGAGCCGCGCTCGATCGAGGTCCCGCTCATCAGTCCACCTCCGTCATCCAAAAAAAGGGCCGCAAGGCAGTGGGGGACTTTATCTGAAAACGGGCCGTAGTAGAGTGCTCCTCATGAAGCGCATCTACCTCCTCCTCGCTCTCGCTCTCATCCTTCTCCCGGCTTGTCACCGCAAATCGGCCCAGGCGGCCACCCCTGCTCCGAAGATCCCCTGGCCGGTGGGGAAGCCGGTCTACGACCATGTGGTCATCGTGGTCGAGGAGAACAAGGACTACGAGGAGATCATCGGCAGCGCCGCGGCGCCGTATATCAACTCCCTGAAAGCTGAAGGGGCGAGCTTCACGCAGATGTATGCGGAGGAGCACCACAGCGAGGGGAACTACTTCTGGCTCTTCTCCGGCAGCAACCAGGGCGTCGGATACTTCGACCTGGTGCCCGACGATCCCATCGGGGAGCCGAATCTGGCGTCGGAGCTGTTCCAGGCCGGCCGCACGTTCAAGGGCTACTCCGAAGACCTGCCGGCCGCCGGATCGCGGGTCCACAAGGCGGGGCTCTATGCGCGCAAGCACGCCCCCTGGGTCAGCTTCAGCAACGTCCCGCGCGCGGCGAATGCGCCGTTGACGGAGCTCCCGCAGGACTACTCCACCCTTCCCACTGTGTCGTTCGTCATCCCGAACCTCGTCCATGACATGCACAACGGGAGCATCCCCGCGAGCATCACCGCCGGGGACCAGTGGCTGAAGCAGCACCTCGACGGCTACTACCAATGGGCGAAGCAGCACAAGAGCCTGCTCATCGTCACCTTCGACGAGAACGACCACGGGCCGATCGGCCTGACCAATCCCGCCTCGCCGGACCCGCGCAAGCGCAACCGCATCGCCACCATTTTCGCCGGGGCCCACATCAAGGCCGGCGAGTATGCCGAGGGCAAAGGGATCACCCACGTCAACCTCCTGCGAACCTTGGAGGTCATGTACGGCCTGACCCGGGCGGGAGCGCAGCAGCCGTACGCGCGGAACGCGGGCATCCTCGACGACTCCATCATCATCGACGTCTTCAAGCTCCTGCCGTAGGAGACCGAGGACGCGGTGGACACCTTCCGCCCCTTCTCCGGGATGCATGCCGCGACGGTCGCGGCGCTTCTGATGGTCACCCTGGTGGCCGTCGCGCTCCGGCGGCGGCGTGCGCACGACGCTCCGCCGGCGCGTGGGGAGATCGCGTTCGCGGGCTTCGTCCTGGCTCTCTGGGTCGGCGCGACGGTGTGGCGTCTGCTGCCCGGGCATTTCGACCCCCGGTACTCCTTTCCGTTTCAGCTCTGCAATCTGACTTCGCTGGCCGTGCCGCTGGTGCTGCTCACGGCGTGGCGCCCGCTGCGCGCCGTCCTCTACTTCTGGGGCCTGGCCTTGAGCTCCCAGGGTATCTTCACGCCGGATCTCAAGGACGGCCCGGGGAAGCCCGGGTTCTGGATCTTCTGGATCTTTCACGGCACGATCATCGGCACCGCGCTGTACGACCTCGCGGCCCGCCGCTTCCGGCCCACCTGGAAAGACTTCCGCTACGCCTACCTCGGCGCCTGGATGTACCTGACCCTGGCGCTCGCCCTCGATCTCGCCTTCGGGTGGAACTACGGCTACGTCGGCAGGGCGCGGCCCGATCAGCCGAGCCTCATCGACGTCCTCGGCCCCTGGCCGCTGAGACTGGTCCCCATCATCCTGCTGGTCTCGGTGGCGATGTTGATCTTGTTGGTGCCCTGGGAGGTGGGGAGGCTGGTCCAAGAGCGGCGCAAGGCGGAGCCATGACCGCGGTCGTGCCACCTTCAGATAGGATGAAGGCCATGGACTTGGTGGAAAAGCTCCGCGGACAGATGCGCAATCGGCCGGAGCTTCAAATGGCGATCCTGTTCGGCTCGACGGCTCGCGGCACGGACCGGCCCGGCAGCGACGTCGACCTCGGAATCTTGCTCGATCCCTACAGTCCGGCGCTTCGTTTCGAGGTCGAGGCCCAGTTGGGGCGAGCCGCTCGCCGTCCGGTCCATGTGATCCTCCTCGATGAGGCCCCTCCTCTCTTGCGCTTCGAGATGACCCGCGACGGTGTTCTCCTTTTCGAGCGAGAGGCCGGTCTCTGGTCCCGTTTCAAGGCGAAAGCGATGATCGACTGGTATGACTGGGCTCCGATCGCCCGCAGGATCAACGCCGCGATGATCAGGCGCCTCAAGGACCGGGTGGCTCTCGACGAAGCCGACGGCGGAAATGACCGCGCCCCCGCCCTGGACCGCTGAGCGCAGCGTAGCCCCCGAGCTGGCGCGGGATCTGATTGAAGATCAGTTCCCGGAGTTGGCGCCGGTGGGCGTCGAGGCGCCGAGCGAGGGGTGGGACAACGTTGCCTACCTGGTCAATGGAGAATGGATCTTCCGGTTTCCTCGCCGCACGATCGCGGTCGAGCTGATCCGGACGGAAGTGGCGGTGCTCCCGGTGATCGCTCCGCGGTTGCCTCTCCCCATCCCCCTGCCGGTTTTTTCCGGCGAGCCCGAGGAGCGGTTTCCCTGGCCGTTCGCAGGATACCGGCGGCTCTCCGGACAGACGGCGTGCCGGGCGGATCTTTCGGACGATCAACGGGTGCGGGCCGCGGCGCCTCTCGGCCGTTTTCTGCGCGCGCTGCACGCGATTCCTTCCGCGGTGGCGTCCGGGGCAGGTGTGGGGCCGGACACGATGGCTCGCATGGACGTGGAGGCGCGGCGCGGAGCGGTTCTGGAGCGCCTGGACGGCTTGGCGGCGCAGGGCCTGCTGGGTGACGTCAGCCGGTGGCGGGAGATCGCCGAGTCGATGCCGGCGGGGTTGCCTTCCGACGGGCCGGTTCTGGTGCATGGGGATCTCTACGCGCGGCATGTGCTGGTGGACGACGCGGGCGCGCCGTGCGGCGTCATCGACTGGGGGGACGTCCACCTGGGCGATCCGGCGATCGACCTGTCTCTCGCCTGCGGCTTCCTGCCCGCGGCGGCACGGGATGCCTTCCGCGCGGAGTATGGACCCATCGCCGAGCCCATCTGGAAGAAGGCCCGCTTCCGGGCCCTCTTCTCGGCGGTGGCGATCCTGGTCTATGGCGCCGACGTGGGCGATGCCGACCTCGTCCGCGAGGGGCGGACGGCGTTGCGCAACGTCCTGACCTGAGCGTCACGCCGCCTGCGACTCGCGCCCCTCTCAGGATCGAAGCGGGCCCTCTGCCGGTCGAAGATGCCCCGCTCAGGATTCAATCCGCCTCGTTCAGGATTGAACTTGCCCTCGTCCGGATTGAACTTGCCCTGGGGCGGATTGAACTTGCCCTGGGCGAATTGAACTTTCCCTGGGGCGGATTGAACTTGCCCTGGGGCAGATTGAACTTGCCCTGGGGCGGATTGAGCTCCCGGTCGGGCCTACAGCCCGTCGATCAGGCAACCGAGGATGAGCAGAGCGCCTGCGACGACCAGCGCCCAGAATCCAAGGTTGTTGGGCAGAGCGATGACCCGGAGCCCGTTCAGAAGCCCGATCAGCCAGAGGACGACGGAGATTCCCAGCGTAGCCTGCTTCGGAGCCTGCGTCCTGAAACCGCCTCGTCTCGCCATGGATTCTGTCTCCTTTGAGAGAGCAGAACCCTAGCAGAGGGACGGCGGAGGAGGCAAACGTGGGCGGTGAATGAGCCTTTAGGTCAGGCCCGGCGCGTCCTCGAATACGTCCTCATAGACATCCGAGAGGGACAGCTTGCAGCCGATGGACGGCAGCTCGAGGGTGTGAAGAGCATCGCTGATCTCGATCAACAGCCAGCGGTCTCTTGCCTGCCGGATGTAGTGCTCCACGTGTGGCCTGTCCTGCGCGATCAGCAGCGCCTCGGAGAGCGAGGCGATCTCGCGAAAATGAGGGAGCTTCGTGCCGCGGTCGTATTCTTCGGTGGACGGCGAGAGAACCTCGATGATCAGCGTCGGATTGAGGATCGTGTCACGCCGGGGATCGTCGAACCGCCGCTCCCCGCACAGGGCCATGACGTCGGGATAGGCCAGGAAGTCGGTCGGCGTCCGCACCCGCATGTCGTTGGCATACAGGGTGCAGCCACGGGCTCGGAGTTGGGGGCGCAGAGCCGCGACGAGATTGGTGACGATGACGTTGTGCTCATGGCTGGCGCCGGCCATCGCGAACATCTCGCCGTCGAGGTATTCGCTCCGCGTTTCCTCGCGGCGCTCCAGCGTCAGGTAGTCCTGGACGGTGAGCCGGTGTTTCGGTTCCGAGGCCATGGGGAGACTATACAGGACACCAAACCTTCAGGCCCCCGCGTCATTCCTCCACTGCCCGCTCCGTCTCGCCTCTCCCTCTGCGCTCGGCTCCGGGAGACACCTCCGCGGATGTCGAGACAATCCGGCAATTCTCCGCATCCGCGCCGCAATCCACCCTTGCCGCGCTGCAAACCAAGGCTCACGCCGCGCAGTTCTCTGCTTTCTGGCCGAGATTCTCTGCTTACATCGCTATATTCTCTGCTTTCGTCTGCTATTTCTCCGCGTATCTCTATGGTTTCTCTGCTTTTTTGCGTTGGAGCGTCGTGCAACTCGCGAAGTGTGCCGAGAATTTTTCTGGTTTCTCGGCGTACGCAGCGGGTTTCTCTGCGTTCTTGCTGGATGTCTCGACACTACTTTGGGATTCACGCCTATGGAGGGCGGGGGGGAGGGCCCTACGCCGCGGCCGACGCGCGGACCGGCCGTGCTTCGTCCGGCGCGGCGGCGGGACGGGTGGGGCAGCCGACGTAATATTGATCGGGAAGCAGAGTCTCGTGCTTCATCACCACGCTGCCGTCCTCGACCCGCGC
Source organism: Thermoanaerobaculia bacterium (assembly GCA_036264355.1). Classification (GTDB taxonomy): domain Bacteria; phylum Acidobacteriota; class Thermoanaerobaculia; order Multivoradales; family UBA5704; genus UBA5704. The sequence goes on along the minus strand of DATARD010000198.1, from coordinate 27,947 downwards.
GCCGTCGCCGATGTCGGCGCCGTAGAGGAGCACGGCGTTGTGGCCGACGGTGCAGCGGGCGCCGATCCGGGAGGGCGCGATCTTGAGCACCCGGTCTTCGAAGCTGTGGAGCTGGAGGAGACAGGAGACGGTGGCGTCGTCGCCGATCGCGAGCATGTCGGGATCGACGATCTGGGCGAAAGAGATGCCGAGCACGACGCGGCGGCCGATGCGGGAGCCCAGGGCGCGCAGCCACCAGGCCATGAACGGCGTGCCGTCGAAGTTGGTCAGGCTCCCGCGCACATAGGCGGCCCAGAGGACGTAGAGGAAATCCCAGCGGCTGCACCAGCACGACCACAAAGGATGCTGGCCGGCACGGACCCGCCCGAGGAGCAGCCACTTGGAACCGAGGACGAGCGCGAGGAGGATCGCTCCCGCGGCGGCGGTGAAGGCCGGCAGCGTCAGTGTAAAGAATTTGACAGGGGTCTCCGTGGCCTCCCAGTGCGGCAGCATCTTGAGCCACAGGATGCCGAGCAGCGCCGGCAGGACCGGGACCAGCAGGCGCAGGCCCTCCCAGAAGACCCGCGCCGCGTAGCGGTACCACTCGGGGTCGTAGGTGAGCCGGCGGTCGCTCGCGACGATCTCGCGCCGCGGCAGCTCGAAGGCGGGATTGCCGAACCACGAGCTGCCCGGCCGGGTGCGGCCGGCGTCGGCGACGGTAGAGACGCCCACCAGGATGCCGGGCGGCAGCTCGGCGCCGGTGGGGACGACGACATGGTTGCCGAGGAACGTGTTGCTCGCGAACGTCGTCTGGCCGCAGGTGATCGTGCCGCGGTGCAGCCAGGGCCGGCCGAGGTAGATGCCGTCGGCGAAGAAGCACTCGTCGCCGACCGCGGTCAATTCCGGGATCACCTCCATGATCGTGCTGATCTCGCAGTTCCTTCCCACCCGCATGCCGGCCAGGCGCAGCCAGCGCGGCCAGAGGAGCGTGCCGCTGAGCCCGTTGCCCGCCGCCTCGACCATTCTCTCCTTGACGAAGATCGCCAGCGACGTCCAGCCATAGAGAGGATAGGTGCCCGGCCGGATGGTGCCGAGGAGGCGGACGACGATCGCTTCGACCGGCAGGGCGAGCGAGAAGCCGGCGACGGTGATCCCCAGGGCGATCGCGATCGGCGCGGCCTCGAAGCTCGACGGCGCATAGAGCGCTTCGATCCAGCGGGCGTTCCACAGGCGTTCGAAGACCACCGCGAGCACCACCATCGGCAGGAAGGAGATCTGCGCCACCAGGGAACGCGCCAGCATCAGCGCCGCGCCGTGCAGCGCCGCGGGCCAACTCCGGATGCCGGCTGGGAGAGGGGGCTCCGGCGGCGCTGCGGCCTGGAACGCCGCGGGAACGCCGTGCCACATCTCGCCGGCGGGAATCACCGCGTAGGACGGCAGCATCGCCAGCGCCGCCAGGACGGCGCCCGGCTCCATCGCGCTGTGCGGCGCCATCCGCGCCCGCGTGTCGAGCGTGCAGCCGGCGCCGATGGTGACCGGGCCGAGGATCAGCTCCTGGTCCTCGTAGTCGAGCAGCCCCAGCGAAGCGTCGCGGCCGATTGTCGCGCCGTCGCCGATGGTGAGCAGATCCCAGCCGCCGGAGCGCAGATCGACGCCGCGGTGGATGTGCACGCCCTGGCCGATGCGCGCGCCGAGCGCGCGCAGGACGGCGTTCTTGAGCACCGTGCCTTCGAGCACCTCCCAGGGGATGGCGCGCGCAAACTGCTGCACGATCCAGCTCCGCAGGTGGTAGCCCCCCAGATAGGGGTGCCGGCCCGCGCGGTAGCGGCCGATCAGCAGCTTCTTGGCCGCGACCGTCGTGAGGACCGCGAGCGGTGCGTAGACCACGATGGCGGCGAGCGCCAGGGCCGGGATCAGCAGCAGGAAGGTGATGGTGCCGGCACCGCGCGCGACCGCCGGCAGCAGGCGGAACGCGGCGAGCCAGGCGGCCAGCGAGCCGATCAGGAGCTTGACGAAGATCAACGCGAGCTGCGCCGGCGCGGCGAACGCCGACGGCCGCGTGCGCGGTGTCTCATGGTGGCGTTCGCCGGGATGAGCCGGTCCGGTGGCCTGCACGACCCGCGAAGCCACGCCCGCCACGGTGCGCGCCTCGTAGACGTCGCGCACGGTGAGCGCGGCGGTAAGCCCCTGCTTGCGCAGGCTGGAAACCGTCTCCGCGGCGAGCAGCGAGTTGCCGCCGAGGTCGAGGAAGAAGTCGTCGTGGATCGACACCGGCGCGCCGCGCCGGAGGTGATCCGAAAAAGCGCGCGCCACGAGCTGCTCGGCCGGGCTGCGCGGCGGCACGAGGTCGCGGTGCGGCTCCGGATCGGGAAGGAGGTCGGGGAGCGCGGCGCGGTTGAGCTTGCCGCTCGACGGATTGACCGGCAGCTCTTCGACGAAGCCATAGCGCACCGGCACCATGTGCTCCGGCAGCCGCGCCCGCAGCATCGAGCGCAGGCGCTCCGGATCCGGACGCCCGTTGGGATCGGGATCGCCGGGCTCGGCGACCAGAAAAGCCACCAGCTCCCGGGCATGGCCGGCTCCCAGCTCCTGCACCTTGCACGCCGCGGCGCGCACTCCCGGGCAGGAGCAGAGCTCCGACTCGATCGCCGACAGCTCGACGCGGTGGCCGCGGATCTTCACCTGCGCGTCCGAGCGGCCGAGGTAGAGAAAGTCGCCCGAGGGCAGGAGGCGCACCCGGTCGCCGGTGCGGTAGACGCGCCCCCAGCGTGGATGCTCGACGAACTTCTCGTGGGTCAGATCCGGCCGGTTCAGATAGCCGCGCGCGACACCTTCGCCGCCGATGCACAGCTCGCCGCTCTCGCCGGGCGCCGCTTCCTCCAGCGTCTCGTCGAGCACCCAGGCGCGGGCGCCGCGCACCGGCCGGCCGATGGTCACCGGCTCGCCGGCCCGCACCGGCCCGCGCACCACGGTGACCGTGCACTCGGTCGGGCCGTAGCCGTTCTCCAGCCGGCGGCCCGGCGCCCAGCGGTTCGCGACGTCGGGGGTCAGCTCCTCGCCACCGACATAGAGCAGGCGCAGGTCCGGCAGCTCGCGCTCCGGGTCGTCGCAGGCGCACATACGGAGGAGGGTCGGCGGCGGGCAGAAGACGTTGATCCGCTCGGCACGCAGCCAGGGCACGAGGTCCGGACCGAGGCGCACGACGTCGTCGTCCATCAGCACCAGCGTCGCGCCGGCGGCGAAGGCGAGCCAGATCTCCTCGACCGAGGAGTCGTAGGCGACCGACGAGCTCTGGCCGACGCGGTCGCCGGGCGCGAGCCCGAACGTCTCGAGATCGGAGAGCACCAGGATGACGATGCTGTGGTGCTCGATCATCACCCCCTTCGGCTGGCCGGTGGTGCCCGAGGTGTAGATCACGTAGGCGAGCGTCGACGGCGCGAGCCACGGCCGGCGGGGAAGGGGAGCGGCAGCGGCCGGTTCCTCGTCCAGATCGTCCAGATCATCCAGCTCGTCCAGAAGAATCAGGCGGTCGACCGGAAACTCGAGCGCGGCGAGCAGGCTGTCCGATTCCGGGCAGGCGATGACCGCGGCGGCCTGCGAGTCTTCCAGGATGAAGCGGACGCGCTCCGGCGGCATCCCCGGGTCGATGCAGGTATAGGCGCCACCGGCTTTCAGCACCGCCAGTTGCGCCACGTAGACGAGATGGTCGCGGCGCGGCAGGACGATCGCCACCACGCTCTCGCGGGTCCCTTCACCAGACAGGAGCGGCGCGAGGCGCGCCGCCAGGGCGTTGGCGAGGCCGTCGGCCTCGGCGTAGGTCAGCCGGCGGCGTGGAGACGAGCCGCGGGCGGGGATCTCGATCGCGATCCGGTCCGGCAGGCGCTCGGCCGTGCGTTCGAAGATCTCGTGCAGGAGCTGGGGCGCGGGCTCGCGGACAGGGTTCATTGCAGGGTGGATGGCGTGCTCCGGATGCGTTGCGGTCGACGGACGCCGGGGAGGTTGATTATCCGCCAGAACCCGGGGCGGACACAACGGAACCACCGATCGGGTGTCAGATCCGTTCTCGATCCGATGTACCATACCCGGTCATGAAATTCGCTCTGTTCGTGGCCCTCGGTGTCGTCGGTGCCGTCTACCTCGCCGTGCTGGTGGCCGCCGTGCAGAGCGCCCGCGCCCGGGCCGGCGCGGAACGGGTCGCCCCCGGCCTCTTCGAGCTGGTCCTGGGGTTCGTCACCTCCTTCTTCGACACCTTGGGCATCGGTTCCTTCGCGCCGACGACCGCCGCCCTCAAGCTGCGGCGCCTGGTCGCGGACGAGGACATCCCGGGGACACTCAACGTCGGGCATACCCTGGCGACCATCGCGCAGGCCTTCATCTTCATTGCGATCGTGACCGTCGACATGAAGACCCTGGTGCTGATGATCGGCGCCGCGGTCCTCGGCTCCTGGGTCGGCGCCGGCTTCGCGGCGGACGCGCCGCGGCGGAAGATCCAGCTTGCGATGGGGGCTGCCCTGCTGGTGGCGGCGGTGTTCTTCGTGATGAAGAACCTGGACAAGAGCGTCCATGGCGGCGAGGCCCTGGCGTTGAGCGGCTGGCCGCTCGCGGTGGGCTTGGTCGGCAACTTCGTGCTCGGCGCCCTGATGGAGGTCGGCGTCGGCCTCTACGCGCCGTGCATGGTGCTGGTGAGCCTGCTCAGCATGAACCCGACCGCTGCGTTCCCCATCATGATGGGCTCCTGCGCCTTCCTCATGCCGGTGGGCAGCATCCGCTTCATCCGCAGCGGGCGCTACAGCCTGCGCGCGGCGCTCGGGCTCAGCGTCGCCGGCGTGCCGGCGGTGCTGATCGCGGCGTTCGTCGTCAAGTCATTGCCGCTCGTCACCCTGCGCTGGCTGGTGATCGTCGTCGTCCTCTACGCCGCCGTCTCCATGCTCCGCTCGGCCTTCGTCGAGTCCAGGGCGCGGGTCACGGAGCCGTTGCCGGCCGGCCCGGGGTCCGCCGAGGCGTCATGATGTTCAGCTCCTGATGTAATGTACCTCGTAATATCTCAAGCATACCATTTCTTCGTCAATGCACGGAGATGGAAGAGCTAGATCCCGACCCCCAGGCCGGCCCGGGAAACCGCGCGCGGCGCGCTTCCTGGAAACGCTGTTCAAAGCCTCGGACCCCCGGCAGTCGCGCGGCGCGCTGCCCGACGCCCGCGAGCTGCTGCGGCGCGGCAAAGAGCGGCTCGACATTTCCACCCTTTTTGATAGGCCGGCATCCTCTCTAGAGAGGATGCCGAGCCCTCCCAAGATCCTCCCTAGAGACCGCTCGACAGTCACTCTGGCTACCGGCGATGCCGTTTAGCTCAGCCCCGTCCGGGTATTTCGTCGTCCAGGTATTCCTGCGGGACGTCGTCCTCGGGGACTTGGCGCGTGCGGACCCCGCCCTGGTCGGCGTCGGGCGCGTCCTCGACGCCGCTGATGATCCCGGCCTCGAAGGACTGCCCTTCCTCGAGCAGCTCCTCGACGCTCTGCGGCCCCTCGACCTCGGAACGCGAAATTCCCATGGTATCGCCGGCCTGGCCGGCGGACTCCGGGCCGAGCCCCGGCCCCTCCTCTTCCTTGAAACGGACGAAACGCGGATCCGGTCCCGAACTCTTCTTCTCATTCGCCATGGCGTCAGGTCTCCTTGTCCAGGGACGAGGTTGCAAGCGTCATGCCCTGGAGGCCCGAGGACTGGCGCCAGGCTCTCCAGGGTGGCTTGCTGCTCCACCCGACGGTTACTGGACGTTCACGGTGATGGGTGCCGAAGCAATTCCATTGGCGACGACGACCAGATCGGCCAATCCGACCTCCATTCCGGCCGGCACATCGTAACGAGTCGACGCCAGCTCCGGACTGGCCACCGCCATGGTGCTGTGATCATGGGTCCGAGCGTAGAACACGTGCCCCGTCCCATGGTTGGTGATCCGCACCAGGGGATAGTTCGTGGCGGCCTGCGCATCATCGCCGTACGCCGCGCCTTGAGAGAAGCCATTGAAGTTGAACCCGGCGATGCGATAAGTGTTTCCGCGCGAGATGTTCGTCACCGCAGGACCGCTTTGAATGCGCGGCGCCCAGGCCGGGTTGGGCGAGCCGCTTGAGGAGTAGACGTACGCGTTCCCGTTCAAGTCGGTCCACAGGATCTGACCGGTCGGAAGGACGAGCATGTTTCCGATATACGAAGACTCGTTCTTGGCCGGAGCCGGGCCGGGCACGGCGAACAGGCTGAATCCGTCCCACTCGAAAAATTTCGCGCCCTTCCTGAAGACGCCCGGGCTGGTCTCCAGGAGCACGTTCCCGTTGGGCAGCAGCGCGGCCGGCCCGTCGGCGATGTCGAGGCCGGAGGGGAAATCCGGGCCCGCCGTCCAGATGCCTGTGTGCGAGTCGAAGATCGCGGTATGTCCCGAGGCGTTGGGGCCGCCGTTGGCGCCGGCGGCGAACACCGTGCCGTCCGGCCTCAAAACCGCGGGGCCGAGCTCATAAGTAGCCTTGCTGGCGCTGGGGTAGGAATCCCAGAGTTGCACGAGGGTACTGCCTGCGCTGCTCCAGGTCCCGCTCGCGGGGTCGTAGATCTCGGAGTCGGTGCCGGCCGGGTCGTAGGAGAACACATAGGCATCCACGGTCAGAACGTGACCATTGGGCAGCAGGGTCCACCCCTCTTCGTCGTTGACATCCGCTTTGCCCGCTCCGGTCGGCGTCCAGGTCAGCTTCTTGGAGTCGAACAGAGCCGTCTCCGGGGTGCAGCAGTTGGCCAGCATGAAGGTCCCGTTGGCGAGAACAATGCCCTGGGCGTCTCCGATCGTGCTCCAGCCGGAGGGTGGTGCAATCGAGCTCCAGGAGTTGGCGATGGGATCGTAGATGGCTCCACTGTTGGTCCACACCGCTTGGCAGAAGTTGTATTCCCCGCCTTCGACGATCACGCGGCCGTCGGGGAGAACGGCGGACGCAAAATAGAGGGGGCCATATCCGTCGGGCAGAGAGGCGATCCGGCTCCAGGTGCCGTTGATATAGCTGCCGTTGCCGTCGGGAGTCAGCCGCCACCAGTCGGGAGCGCAGGTTGCGTGCGCGATCACCGTCCCATCGGTCAGAAGGAGAGGATTTCCGGCCGAGAACGGAGGTTGATTCGCCAAGGGTGTCCAGGTCTGGGCCCCGGCCACTCCCAGGCTTGACAGAAAGAGAGCGAGAAAGATCGGAACGCGTACGGTTCTCATTTTCGGCTCCTCCAGAAAGGACCTCGGTGATGACTTTGGCGGGATCATACTTCAAAACGTCCGCCTGGGTGCTCTCCGTGCCCTCGAGCGGCCACCACTTCAGCATCGATGCCATCGGCATGGGCGATGCGCCACGCCGACGTGACGACCTTTGTGCTCCGCTTTGAGGAACGCGAGGGCGATGATTTTTTGTGCCTCCTCCTCCTTTCTAGAGAGGAGGCGAGATCCTCTCTAGAGAGGATGCGGTGAGGCCGAAAAATCATCGCTAGGGAGGATGTACAAGTTGGAGCGGAGTAGCTATCTTGACTTTGTAAAGTGAATCAAAACAAAAAACGGATTAACGCCAGGCGGCTCCCGGCCGAGCTTGCCTTGCCGGTCGTCGGGGCTGTCCTGGCAAACGGAGAAAAAGGAGAATGATGATGAAAGCGCGTTTCACACTTCTTACCCTGACCCTCGCCGCAGCGGCCCTCCTGATCCTCGTGGCCGCCGCCCCGGCCAGCGCGGCGACCCAGCAGTTCCGCGACCAGGGTCCCTTCTCGATCTTCGTTCCCTGCGCCAACGGGGGCAGCGGAGAAAGTGTAGACGGCATTGTCAAGGCCCACTTCGTGTTCGGAGAGACGGACGACAGTGCCGGCGGTGCCCACTTTCATGTCCAGATCAAGCTCCAGGGCGTCGGCATCGGCTCCGTCACGGGCGATTCCTACCGGATTCAGGCTGACATTCCGATCATCTTCTACGACCGCTTGAACGACAACGCCGGGGGCAGCTCCAACATCTCGTTCGACTACGGTGTCGATGCCATCGGTCAGGGCGATGCGCCGAATTTCCATGGGACCATGCGCTTCCAGGGCACCATGAACGCCAACGGCGAGATCACCATGGAGAAGAACACCTTCACCGAGACCTGCAACTAGAGGCATCCGCACGAGACGGCCGGGACGGGCGCCGCGGCGGCGGTGACGTGCCGGCCTTTCTCGGCGGGAAGATTTCGATGCGATATCGCCGGCCGGCGCTATGTTTGACTGGTGAGCCAATTGAGAGCCGAAGTAGGGTCGCTGAAGATCGCATCGCGACTGTAGTGTTCCGCGAACACGTGATACTGACGCGATATGCCGAATTGAACGGGCTTGTCGATGATGATCGCCGTCTTCCAGTCTCGCCCCTGAAGAATCGGATCGACGATACTGGAGATGAGATCGGAGAGCTCGCTTCCGGTGAAGGTCGGATGGGCTTGGCGGAGATCCACGAGGGTTCTTCGCAGCGACAGAACCTCTGGGTTGGCGAGGTAGCTCTTCCAGTATTCGGCCAGGTCCTTTGCCGAGACGTTGCCGACCCAGGTTTCGAGAATGATGCCGAGCTGCGAGTCGATCGAATAGGAGATCGGCATGCTGATCCTCCTGCCTCATTCTACAGTAGATGAGCGCGTGAGGCCTTGGAGGTCCGGTGGTCAGTCTCCCGCTGGCGGTCGGCCGGCCCAACGGGCCGGGAGAGCATAGCCCAGGGCTGAGGCCGAAGGCCGATGCCCTGGGTTGAAAGGTCCCACAGAAAGGCGGCCTGAAAGGCCGCGAGAGCTTCAGTCCCACACGTAGCGCTCGTCAAATTCGATTTCATAGGCATTGAGGAACGCACGGAGCTCCTCTTGAAACGACTTGACACGGTGATGCTCGCGTTGGTTGCGGATGTAGGCCCGAACGTCTTCGACTTGCGACTGGCTCACCGAAAAGGTCCCTGTCAAGCTTGGGATTCTCGCGGCCTTTCAGGCCACTTTGGAGGTGGTGCCCGTTGACTGGAATCTCCCGGCCCGTTGGGCCGGCCGCCCCTGCAGCACGGGAATTCGTCTCCAGGGAGGATGGACACGCCGAAGCGCGGGTACTACCCTGGGCTGTAAATCCAAGGCATAAGGAGAGTATCCACATGAAACGAACAGGTCTGTTCTCGATCCTGGGTCTGCTCCTCTTGACGAAGTTTGCGGCGGCCCCGGTCTGGGCGAAACACGGTCCGATGGTCACGGAGTTCCCCACTCCCACTCCCGACAGCCTGGCCGAGGGGGTGGAGGTCACTCGGGACGGCTCGGTCTGGTATTGCGAGACCCTGGCGAGCCGGCTGGTTCTGCAGCGCCCGGACCGCAGCGTCGTCGAGTACCCGGTGCCGAACGGCGGTCAACCGAACACGCTCAAGATCGGCCAGGACGGCATCTGGTTCACCGATCATACCAACAACGCCATCGGCGTGCTCCATCCGGAGTCGGGGGAGGTCGTGGAATACCGGGTTCCTTCCGGCGCCATGCCGACGTTCATCGAGCTGGCGCCCGACCGCAGCGTCTGGTTTCCCGAGCCCAGCGGCGTTGCGCGGATGGATCCCCAGGGCCACTTCACCGAGTGGCAGATCACCCTGGAGAAGGCCGATGCGCACATCGAGGAGGTCAGCCTCGATCCGGCCGGTCGCGTCTGGTTCGCGGAAAAGAATTTCGGTGGTCCCGGCCCGGACGGCACCAACACGGTGCGGCGCCTCGACCCGGTCACCAACCTCATCAGCGAATACCGCGTGCCGACGCTGGGAGGCACGCCGGCGGGAGTGCTCGCGAACGCTGACGGCACCGTCTGGGTCACCGAATTCTTCGGCAATGCCGTCGCCCTGCTCGATCCGGACGCGGCTCCTCACACCGACTTCACGGTCACGCCCCTGGCCGGCGCTTCGGCGGGGCAGAGCACTCCGGGGACCCACCTGCACGCCGGTGGCGCTCCGCATGTCGCCGCCACTCCCGTGACTCCGCGGCTCACGGCGGTGACGCCGAGCCGGACTCCTGGTTGGATCGAATATCCGATTCCTTTCGCCAGAGCCAACGCCGGAGACCTGCGCGTGGACGCGTCGGGGCGGCTCTGGTTCGAGGAGGACGCCGGGCAGATCGGCGTCCTCGATCCTGTGGCCCTCACCATCACGGAGTATCCGCTCCCGACGCCAGGCAACGGCTACTACAACATCGAGATCGACAATCACGACCGCATCTGGATCACGGAGGCGGGGTACTTCGCGCCTCCCTCGAAGGTGGCGGTGCTGGACCCTTGAACCGATCGGCGGACGTTTTTGCGCGGGGTCACGGCACCGTCACCGGCCGGCCCAGGCTCCGCGGGGGCGTCATGACGTTGAGCTCGCCGCTGCCCGCCTTGTAGACCCGGGCGTAGGCGTAGAACGCCTGGTCGCAGGAGACGGCGATCCGCGCCTCGTCGATGCTGGTGGCGCCGAATTGAGCGAGGGCGCCCTCGACGGTCTTGAGCGACAGCGCGGGCAGCGTATAGCGCACGGCGGTTGCGATCGTGCCGCCGTCGGCGCCGAAAGCGCTGACTGTGCACTGGGCTGCCTGGCGCGCCGCGTTGATGAGATAGAGGTCGGTGGTCAGGCCGCCCTGCTTCTGGCTGAGCCCGTGCAGTTGTACCGTGCTGCCGCCCGCGGCGAGGTCGCGGCCGGTGACCAGCGGACCGGCCACCGCGGCGCGCAGCGAGCCGTCCTTGCCGGTGCCCTCCAGCCGCGCGGTGATCACGAGCTGCGGCGCGCCGTTCACATAGAGCATGCCACCCTTGCCGGCGGGCGCCAGGTTGGTGACCGGCACGGTCGCTCCGGGGTTGACCGTGAGCGGCGAGCCGGCCGCCGCCTTGGTGCCGTCCACGCCCGGGGTGATGAACGTGGGCGTCCACCGCCGCGCCGCGCTCCCGACGTTGGTGACCCACACCCGCGTCGTATAGGTGGTGCCGTCCGCCGCCACTCCGGCGGACAGCGGCACCAGAACCTCGCCGGCCCTCACCGGAGCCGCGCACAACGCCAAAGCACCCAAAATCAGTCCAGTCGTTCTCATCGTCCGTGCCCGTCCATGTCTGTCCGTGTTCGTCCCTGTCGACTCACCGCGGAGTCAGCTTCATCGTAAGGTTCGAGTACTTCCACCCCAGGGTCGGAAAATACGCGCCGTCGCCGATGCCGGCCGCGCTGAAGTCGACGCGCACGGTCTTGCCGGGCTGGTTGGAGATGTCGGTGTTGTTGAGCGGGCCGGTCATCCGCTGCACCAGGGCGCCGCCCTGGTAGGCCTCGAAGACGATCGTCGCCTGGACGGCGTCATAGTCGAAGACCAGGTGATAGGTGTTGTGCTCCTTCCACGGACCCTTGCCGCTGCGCAGCGTCGTCCCTTCGCTCGCGCCGGGCGGGACGCCCATGTCGAGAATGGTGTTGTAATCCCCCGCGCCCTTGAGAATGAGCCCCCAATAGAGCAATCGATCCGTCCGCTTGTCGGCGGTGCGCCGGAAGCTCGCGACGGTCTGGAAGTTGGGGTTGAACGGGAACGGCTGGTGCCAGTGGTCGAGCAGGAGGTCGAGCTCCATGTGCGCGTGGCCGTACTGGACGCCGGCCACGAGAGGCAGGTCGAAGCCGGCGAACGCCGAGCCGTTGGCGAACTGGCCGGGCAGGGTGAAGAGCACGCTGCCGTCGCCGCCACCGCCGCCACCGCCGCCGGCGGGCTTGAGATCGCTGTCGAGCGTGGCGCCCGGTCCGAGCACCACCGTCTCGGGGCCGCCCGGCCGGTAGATCAGCGCGTAGGGGCTGAACGCCTGGTCGCAGGTGACGTCGAAGCGGGCGTCCTTGATCGCCGTCTGCCCGAGCCGGGCGAGCGCGCCGGTGAAATCGTTGTTCGACCGCGGCGCCAGCGTCAGGGTGGCCGCGTTGGCGATCGTGCCGCCGTTGGTACGGAACGACTGCACCGTGCAGTGAGCGATCGCGGCGGAGAGATTCATCAAGCCGAGGTCGGTGACCGCGCCGCCGCTGGCTGTCTGCAGCCCCTGCAACTGAACATGCGCGGAGGCGGGCGAGGCGTTGACCGCGGTCACCACCGGCACTTCGGCGCTGGCCAGCACGTTGCCGTTCGCGGCCAGCGCCTCGACCCGCGCGCTCACCGCGATGGCGGCGTCGCCGCTCACCGCGAGCATGCCGCGGGCGCCGGCCGGCACCGCGTTGTAGACGCGCAGCGTGGTGCCGGGCGAGAGGCCGAACGAAGACGGCGTTGGCGCTCCGGCCGTGCCGTCGGTGCCGCTGGCGAGAAAGGTGACGTTGAAGGCCGCGTTGACGCTTCCGGTGTTGGTGGCGATCAGGAGGGTGCGGTAGGTGGCGGCGCCGAGCGGCAGGTTGGCGGCCATCGGCACATAGGCGTCGACCGCCCGGAGCGGCGCCAGCGGCGCCAGCAGCAGGCACAGACCGAGGAACAAGCTTCGTCTCACGTCGTAATCTCCCAGACGGTCCTCAGAACGATCCTCACACGGTTGCTCTTATAGCAGTATACCAATTTTCCCGATCCGGCGAGGCTCGCGCTATACTCTCGGACGGATTTCTGAACCCAGGCAAGCCCTGAGAGGGGGTAGTTTGACGATCTCTTCCTTGGCCGTCTCCGAGCAGGTTGCTGACCGGCTGGCGCCGTACATTGGTCAGTTCAACGCCCGGATGTGGGTCAAGAGCGCGGCACGGCGGGAGCTCGGATTGGTGCCCGAGGATGTCCGGATGGAGCATGTCCCGGCTCTTTTGGACGGGCTGCGCACAGCGCTCAGCACTCTGATGGGGCGCGCGGCCGCGGACGATGTTCTGCTGCAAATCAGACGCGAGGTAAGCTGAATGCGTTTTCGCTGGCTGGCGGTCTTTCCGCTCATCTATGCCGCACTGTTCTCCGCCGTGGCCGCGTGGCTCGGCAGCGATCCGCATGCCCTGCAATCGTTCATGACGGACCAGCGGATCGTGGTGCGCATCCTCTCGGCGGTCGGCTGCTGCCTGGCGGTTTCCGTGTTCGCGCGCGGCGACCACCTGCGGCGGGCTTGGCTCTGCCTGGGCTGGGCCGCGGTGTTGATCCTGCTGCGCGATGTGCTGCGTCTCTTTCCGCCGTTCCAGGCCGGTGGCTCGGGAGGCATGGAGGCCCAGGCGTTCCTGAGTGGCCTGGGGATCCTTTCGAACGTCGCCCTCCTCGCCGGCATCTGGGAGCTGGCGCGGTCGTGGAAGATGGCAGCCATCGAGCTCCCCGGCGGCCGTGCCGGCGTTTTCGCCGTGGCGGCCGTCACCGCGGTCCTGGCTCTCGTGGTCGCCGGTCCGGGGGCCTTGGAGCACGGCCGCGCGGTCGTTGCCGGCGACTGGGGATCGCTGATCTTCTTCGTCTCCGCGGTGGCGGACATCCTTTCCCTGTGCCTGATCACGCCGCTCCTGTTGACCGCGGTGTCGCTGCGCGGCGGCCTGTTTTTCTGGCCCTGGGCGCTGGTGACCGCGAGCCAGGTCTGCTGGCTGCTCTACGACGCGGCCGGCACCCTGGCGCCGCACATCGCGCCCAGGGGTTTTCCCCTCGCCGAAGTCTTCCGCGGCATGGCCGAGAGCTATCTCTTCGTCGCTGGAGTCGTCCAGTTCCTGCTCATCCGGCATGTGCGGCGCGCGGCGGGCTGACCGGCACCGCCTCCCGCCGCACCACGATGTCCCGCGCCACGTCGTCCTCCAGGGCGAGGATGGTCTCGCCCACGCGGACGACATACGACGGATAGCGTTGCAGCACGGCGATCTCGCACCCGGGGACGAGGCCGAAGACGGCGAGGCTGTTGCGCCGCGCCGGGCTGTCACCTCCCAGGCCGAGGACCTCGGCCGTGTCGCCGCCTTGCAGATCGAGAACGGTGACCGCCACGTCGGCCGGGCAGAGCGGCTCGGGGGGCTTCCTGGCGAAGAGGCGCCGCCACCAGGGGCCGGCGGAGGCCGCGGCGGGGAGCTTTTCCGGAAACTCGTACTCGCAGGCAGGACAGCGGGCGAGAGTGCACAAGGCGCCCAGCGGGCAGCCGTGGTGGCAGAGGGAATCCGCCCGCTCGAACTCGAACCCGCAGAGGGGACAGGTCAGAATCTGGTCAGCCATAGGTGCACGTGGTGGATCAGACCACCCGTCAGAAATGCGAAGGGAAAGATGAATCCGGCCATGCCCCAGGCCACCTTGAAGCCGTGCTCCTTGCCGATCATCAGGAAATTGGCGACGCAGGGCATGAACAGCGTGATGGTGATCATCGCGACGAAGATCTGGTGCGGCGAGAGCAGCGGGTGCGGCCCGGTGGCCGCATCGAGCAGATAGACGGCGCCGAAGTCGCGGCGCAAAAAACCGATCAGAAAAGCGCTCGACGTCTCTTTCGGCAGGCCCAGCCAGCCGGTGACCAGCGGCTCGCCCAGCCGCGCGATGGCGCCCAGCACGCGCAGCCGGTCGAGCAGGAAGAGCGCCGCCGTGCCGATCGCGAAGAGCGGGATCACCTCGCGCAGATACCAATTCAGGCGGCCGAGCGTCTTGCGCCAGACGTTGGCGAGCTGCGGCCGGCGCATCGGCGGGATCTCCAGGATGAAATCGCCCGCCTCGCCCGGGAAGGAGCGCGCGGTGAGCCAGCCCACCAGCAGGGTGATGCCGATCATCATCGCCGCCCAGGCGAGGCCGGCCAGCGGCGAGAGGCTCGCCATCATCGCCAGCAGCACGCCGAGCTGCGCCGAGCAGGGGACGGCGAGGGCGAGGAGCATCGTGGTCACCACCCGCTCCTTGCGGGTCTCCAGGATGCGCGTCGTCATCGTCGCCATGGTGTCGCAGCCGAGCCCGAGGATCATCGGCAGGACCGCTTTGCCGTTCAGACCCATCAGACGGAAAACGCGGTTGACCAGGATCGACATGCGCGGCAGGTAGCCGGAGTCTTCGAGCAGGCTGAAGACGAGAAAGAACGTGGTGACGATCGGCAGCACGATCGCCAGGGCATAGGAGATCGCCATGGTGATCAGCCCATACTCGCCGACCAGGAAATCGTGCAGGAAACGCAGGATCGCGGCCCACGCGCCGAGATGCTCCCCGGCCGCCGTGAGCACCAGCGTCTCCGGCCCCCAGCGGCCGTTGGGAGCGTTCACCGTCACCGCGGCCGGCTCTCCCGGAATGCCGTCCTCGACGGCGAGATCGATCCCTTGCTGGTCGATGGTGACGAGGAGCGGGGAGCCGGCGGTCACGGCGATCCGGTAGACCTGCCGCTCCTGGCCGTCGATCGCGCGGCCACGGCTCTCTCCGGCCGGCAGCGGCTCACCCTCTCCAGGCGGAGCGGCGGACGCCTGGAGGAGAACGCCCGCGACGAGGAGCAGGGCCACGAGGAAGCACCGGGGCAGAGCCGCCATGAGATCCTCCGAGTCAAAAAGGTTGCGGAGGCACTGTGGCATGCGACGGGCAGACGCCGGCGGACACCGGCGCACACCGGCGCACACCGGCACGGACGAGCACGGACTTTCACAGACGTTCACGGACAGGAGGAACCGTCCGTGTGGGGCCGTGTCAGTCCGTGCTCGTCCGTGTACCCGCCGGCCCCGGCAACGGCGGTGGTGTCGCGCCCTTTTTCTGCAGCCGCCACCACGGACCCCACGCCCTCCAGCCGCCTCCGGTGTTGAGGCTCTCCCAGCCCCAGCGCAGCCAGCGCAGGAGGGCGAGGGCGAGCCAGAGCGCCCAGGCGAGCATGGCGAGGCGGTAGACGAAAATCGGCACGGAGAAGATCCAGGCGGCGGGAAGGATCTCGCCGGCGCGGTCGGTGTACCAGTGGAGCTGGCTCGCCGTCGAGCCGTTGCCGGTGATCTGCATCTCGGGGGTTCCCAGGAGACCCTGCTGGATCGCCCAGAAGAGGATGATCAGGGCGACCAGCGTCCAGACCGCCAGGAAGATCTGCCCGAGATCGAACACGCGGTCGCGGCGGATCGTGGCGCCCCGGTCGCGGCGCAGGCCGAGGAGGAGGAGCCAGCCGGCCACCCAGGCGGCGGCGGCGAGCGGCACCTGCGAGAGGCCGACGCCGAGGAGCGCCCAGTCGCGGATGCCGAGCGGAGTGAGCGGCAGCCGGCTCAAGGCGACCGCCACCAGCATGATCACCAGCAGCAGGCTCCAGAAGAGGACCGCCGGGCCGAGCCGCGGCCCGCCGAGCAGCAGGATCCAGCGTCCGGCGGTGTCGACCGAGATCAACGCGTTGACGCTGCGGGTTTTCAGGTCGACGTCCGGCGTCCGGAAGAACAGGGACGTCCCGCGGCTCTCCCGCCAGGTGAGGGTGATCTGTTGCGCGCCGGGACGGATCGGCAGCGCGACCTGCCGCCCTTCCTGGCGGATCGGCTGCGCTGTGCCGTCGATGAGGACCGCGGTCAGCTCCGCCTTGTCGGGCAGCACCACCGGATGCCGGCCGCCGCGGCTGCTGCGCAGGGAGAGATCGAGCCGCGTCTCGGTCGAGCGCAGGCCGGGAGTGACGGTGAGGATGCTGCGGTCGATGGTCAGCGATTGACCGGGAACCCCTTCCGGCCGCGAAACGGCGAGCTTCACCGTCTCCCTCGGCCACGGGCGCCATTCGGGGACCCGCACCTCCGCGCCCTCGGCCGTGTGCACCGGCGGGATGCCCTGTGCTTCGACATGCCAGAGCGGGCTCGCGTCGAGCCGCCAGACTTCGCTCCACACCAGAGTGTCCGGCGCGGTGAGCGCGATCTCCGGCCGCTGCTCCAGGGTCGACGTCCACGCCGTCTCCTGCACCTGCGGCCCGAGGTTCACCAGCACCTCTCCCTTCTGCACGCGAATGCCGGCGGTGGTCACCGACTCGCCCGCCAGGAGCGGCACCGCGGCGACGACCG
This sequence comes from Thermoanaerobaculia bacterium, assembly GCA_036264355.1. GTDB lineage: Bacteria > Acidobacteriota > Thermoanaerobaculia > Multivoradales > UBA5704 > UBA5704. Next base: position 11,077 of record DATARD010000198.1, on the reverse strand, counting down.
GCGTGCCGAGGGGCGATTTCCGCAGGACGTGAGTCTCCATCTGCCAAGTGAGGCCGAGGCGCACGGTGCGGTCGACTTCCAGGAACGGCGGCAGCTCGCCGGGCTGCAGCGCGCCGGAAACCGCCGGGCCGTTGCCGCGCGACCGGGTGAGCTGGAGCGAGTCGTCCACCTGGCCGTCCTCATGGATGCCGTCGATCGTCCAACCGCTGGCCGCCGCGGTGACGTAGTGCGGCTTGAGCGGCAGCGGGATCTGCACCACGTCGCGCTGCGGCAGCGCACCGCTCACGGCGATCTCGTGCTTCCCGGCCGCGACCCGCACCCAGAGGCGGCCGTCCTCCGAGCGCACCACGGCTGCCGCGACGCCGTCCACCTGCACCTCGGTCGGCACCCACTGCTGTGCGCCGCCGGGGAGCGGCACGGCGACCGCCGCGACCGTCGCAGACACCCCGATTTCGACCCGCAGCCGCAGCCCTTGCGGCGAGGCGTCCACGAACATCCGCGGGCTCGCGGCGCAATTCGGATGGCATGCGGGCTTTTCGGTCAACGCTTCGCGCAGCTTGTCCAGCAGATCCTGCGGCGGCATGTCGGCGGCCTTGGCGCCGCTGGGCACCAGGAAAAAGGCCAGGAGGATCAGCAGGACCGCGGCTGCCGCCGGTGGCCGGCGCCAGGAGGGCGGCACGGCGGTGAGGCCGAGGAGCCGCAGGATCAGGAGGACCAGGAGCGCCGCGCGCAGGAAGGCGAGCACGAAGTTGGCGAGCGGGGAGAGCAGGAAGAAGCGGATGTGCTGACCCTTCTGGACCGGCCCGCTCCAGCGCAAGGGCACCTGATTCCACTGCCACGCGGGCAGACCCGGGCCGGTGTTGACGACCGCCTTGGGATCGACCCAACTGAGGCTGGATGTGGCGTACCTGCCGGTGCCCCGCCAATCGCTCGCGACCTTTTGTTCCGGTTGCGCACGCCTGGGCGCCGGCTTGGGAAGAGGTGCGGGAGGCGGCGGAGGTGGCGGAGCAGCCGGCATCAGTGCGACGCCGGGGACGCCCCCCGCGACACCTTGTGGGGCCGGAGCGTTCATCGAGGTCGGCGCCTCGTTCTCGGCCTTGAGCTTGTCGCGCTCCGGCACCGCGCCGAGCGACACTTGCGCCGTCTCGTCGACCACGGTCCCCTCGGCCCCCACCGAGTTGTAGGGATATTCGAGCGTGGGGTAGATCGCCTGCCGGATCTGCCCGGCCAGGAACGCAATGCTGATCAGCACCAGACCGATCAGCGACACCGCCCAGAGCAAGCGCACCAGCGTGCGGGCGCGCCCCTCCTTGTGCAGCAGCCGCAAGAGAGCCGCGGTGGCGAGAGCCGCGAGCCAGATCCACCGCGGCGCCTCACTCTCCTGCCAGGTGAGCGCCATCGCGAGGAGAGCGAGCAGCCCCCAGCGGTTGCCCCAGAGATAGCGGACGGCGAGAGCGATCACCAGCACCAGGAAGAGATCGAGCAGCGTCCAGCGGCTGATCCAGGTGCCGGGCACCTCGTCCACCCCGGTGACGGCGAAGAGCTTCCAGCCGGGAGGCAGGTTGAGCACACCGTCGACTTTCTGGAAGTCGTGGTCCCAGCTCACCGCGGGCAGCGCGAATCGATTGGGGAGACGCCCCTCGGCGGCAAGCTGCACCTGCCCCTGCCGCACCTCGACGCCGGCCGCGCCGTTTTTCGAACGCGCCGTGATCACCTGGTCGCGGCCGCTGATCACCGCCCGCTGGAGCGAGCTCGGCTCCGGCATCTCCAGCCGCCAGCTCCGCGTGAGAGTGCCCGCGAGGTGGTCCTGCCAAGTGTAGCCGCCGCCGTCGAAATCGAGCCAGAGCACGCGGTGAAGGGTCAGCTTGTCCGGCGCCGGATCGGCGTCGCCGCGCCGCCGCTCGATGAAGCTCATGGTGTCCCCCGGCCGCATGCGGTAGGCGGGCAGGCTCTTCCATTCGTTGGGCAGCGACGTCTGCTGCGGATCGACGGACACCGGCCCCTCGACGTCGGCGAGGCGCAGGCTCGGCCGGGCGTCGAACACCCAGACCTCCTCCTCGGCCCACGGTCCGCCGTTCTTGTCCGCCGCCGGCAGGGTGAGCGCCTTGACCGGCCCGGCCTGGCGGGCGGTCAGCTCCAAAGTCCACGTCCCCGGCCGCACCTGGGTGCGCAACCTGCCGTCCGGCTCCAGCCGCGCCGGCAAAGGACCGGTCAGGGAGACCGGGATGAACCCCGCCGGCAGCGCGCGGCCGAGCAGCATCTCCCGCGCCTTGCCACCCACCGCAAGCTGAATGCGCGTCACCAGCAGCAACGGCACCTCGTCCACCACCCGCCGGTGCACCAGGACCTCCAGGCTCTCCTCCTCCGTGGCCGCCGCCTGCGAGCGTTGCAGAAAGATCTGCCCCTCGTCGTCACGCTCCGGGAAAGGCACCGCGGCGCCGCGCACCGTGAGCGCCACCAGCCCGACCTCCGCCGGCACCGGCAGCGACTCCGGCACCGCGTCCCAGCGGAAGACGCCGGCCACCGTGTGATTGCCCGGCGGCAGCCACAGCCCCGGCTTGCCGTCGTTCCCCACCGCCGCCGCCGGCTTGCCGTCCAGCGTGACGTCGAGCGGCCACCGCCGTTCATCGCCCGGCAGCGGTACGAATTCGGCGGCCTGCACGCTCCACGCCTCGGAGAACGTGCCGCCCTTCTCCCCGAGATCGAGCGTCAGCCGCCCCGGCCAGGAGCACTCCGTCCCCTCGTCGCTGCCGAGGAAATACGGGCAGAGCGCGCCCTCCTGGCCGCGCAGCACCCAGTCCGTCCAAGGCTTGAGCGGCTCGGGCACCCGCTCCCTGGGCAGGGGCTCGGCGAGCACAGCCTGCCCGGCGAGGAGGAGAAGCAACGACACGGCGGCGCGGTGCATCATGGTCCACCCCTTTCGGAGGAGCCTTCCGAAGGATTTGACCCCGATGCTACCGCAGAAGAAACCGGAACCTATCCGGAAGCACGTTCGAGGGCCGCGCGGTCCCATCCGGCGAGCGTCGCCGCCTTCTCGTAGGTGCTGTCGACGAAGGCTGTGATCGCCGCCTCCGGAGAGGCCGCCGCGCGGACGGCTTCATATGGCAGGAGGAACTCACCGAGATCCTGGTGGTAGTACGCGGCGGCCGGCTCCACGCGCGCTTCCTTGAAGCCCGCCGGCTCGGGAACGCTGTAGGCATAGAACACCGCCTCGGGAACCGGTCCGCCGCCGAACCAGAAGCCGTGGCTGATCACCTCGTGTGAGTACGCCTCGCGCATGAACGCCGGGCCTTCGCGCGGCGGCGCCGGCCGCCCCGAGAAGCGGGTGACGGCGAGATCGAACGCGCCCCAGAAGAAGTGCACCGGGCTGCACTTGCCGATGAACCGGCAGCGCGTGTTGGTGAACACCCGCTCGATCTGGCTGAGGATGCGCCAGCACCGGTTCGCGAGCTCGGGGTCATAGGAGTGGTGTTCCGTGTCTTCCTGGAAAGGGATGGGAGGGTAAGGCAGCTCCACAGGAACCGGCCAGATCTTGACCGGCAACGCCATTGCGTCCAGCGTCGCCATCACCTCGCGATAGAAATCGGCCACCGAGCGCGGCGCGAGCTGCAACGCCCGCCGGTCGCCGTCGGTCGTCCGGATCACGAGCTGGTGGTCGACAAAGTCGAATTCCAGCGTAAACGAGCGGGAGCCGTGCGCCAGGTTCCGCGTCATCAATCCGCGCGACGTCAGATGGAGCGCGATCCCCCAGGAGTGATTGAGCGGCGGACCCTGAGCGAGCGCGATCTTCCCGACGATCTGCGTCCACATGTGGAGGGTGGCGTAGGTGTCCTTCCAGGTGTCGTACGGCAGTGCCGGCCAGAGGTCATTGTTCATAGTGGGGCATCATACGCTGCTATAGTGAACCTCTGAGCTCCGACCCACAGACCAAGGAGGGCGCGATGACGAGGATGGATTTGCGCTGGACGAGTCTTAGAGGTCTTTTGATTTTCGGCCTGCTGCTGGCCGGGTCCGGGGCGTCCCAAGCCCAGACCGAGCCCGAGGAGCCGCGCCTGACCCTGCGCGTCCTTGCCTCCAACCACACCGCGTTGACCGGTGACACCTCGGATTCGGGTGCGCTCCCCAACAAGGACACCTTCTTCCTCAACGTCTACGAGAAAGATCAGTGGTACGCGGTCGACCTGGAGATGCGGCTCGGCCACGGCCTCAGCCTCGACTTCACCTCCTCCCAAGGGGATCTCCAGGAAGTGCTGACGACCATCTCGCCGGTCACTCACGAGCGTCCACCCCAATTTCGGACCTCCACCGTGCGTCACAACATGCTCTCTCTCCTCTACCATCCGGTTCACGGGCGTCACCTCTTCGACTTCTATTTCGGCCCGAGCCTCGGTCAGGTCCACTTCTCCCGCGCCTTCGCTGCCAGCGAGAACGAGCTCGCCCAAGGCGGAAAAATAGGGTTCGATGTCCACCTCGGCGCGAGCCGCCTTCTTTTCAGCGCCGAAGGGAGCATCCTCTCGAGTGATTTCCAGGTCGCCGACGGAGGGAAGACCCGCAAGGTCTTGTATACGCAGATCGGGGCGGGACTGGGGTACGGCTTTTAGCGACCGGCGGCGAGATGTCCAGGAAGAAAAGGAAAGGCCATCAAGGGCACCCACCGCATGACCGAGGAGATCCTCCTCAGAGGAAACGTCCCCGCGCGGTGATCTTCGTGATTGTGGTGTTGGTTGTTCTTTACGCGCTGACCAGGCTCGGTGGAGGAACCTGGCTGCTTGCCTTGAAGAGTCATCTGAGAGAGTCCCATCGCTTCATTCGCGTCCAATAGGCGGCTCCCTACCTCCCGGGCCGAGCATGTGGAAGGGTCTCTGTCGTCCAGTCCCTGTGCTACGCTGAATCGGTCGCTGACAACGGCGGGGGGGCTGGATCAACCCCCGCCTTCCCGTGGCTGATCACCTCGTGCGAATACGCCTCGCGCATGAACGCCGGGCCTTCGCGCGGCGGCGCCGGCCGTCCCGAGAAGCGGGTGACGGCGAGATCGAAAGCGCCCCAGAAGAAGTGCACCGGGCTGCACTTGCCGATGAACCGGCAGCGCGTGCCGGTGAACACCCGCTCGACCTGGCTGAGGATCCGCCAACACCGGTTCGCGAGCTCGGGGTCATAGGTGTGGTGCTCCGTGTCCTCCTGGAAGGGGACGCGTAGGTGTCCTTCCAGGTGTCGTAGGGCAAGGCCGGCCAGAGCTCGTCGTCCGTGGCGTTCATGGTGGGGATCATAGCGCCAACGGGGGCGTGCTATCCTCAAGGGCGAGGTCACACATGAAGCTCTCCATCACACTGCCCGACGAACTGGCGGAAAAAGTCTCCCAGAGAGCCGATCGGGACGACTTCGTTCTCCGGGCTGTCACCGCCGCGCTTCAGCGAGAGGCGCCGGAGCTTGCGGTGCAGCAGGCCCGGCATTCGAAATGGGCCCGGCTGGTGGAGAAGATCGAGGGCCAGTCCACAGGCCTTGGTGACTACCGAGAGACCCTGAAGAAGGATCGTGAGGATTTCCGCGAAAGCTTCCATTTCCGGGCCGACGAGTCCTGATGAGGTTTCTTCTCGACTCCGACAGTCTCTCTGATCTCTACGAGCCGGCGGCGCCGGGCCATCGAGCCATCGCGCGCCGGATCGCGACTCTTACTGATTCCGACTACGTCTTCATTTCGATCCTCGCCATCTTCGAGCTCGAGTACGGTCATGCCAACGCTCCCGGGGAGAAGAAACCTGCTCTCCGGGAACGGATCCAAGATCTGCAAGCTGATTTTGAAATCCTCCCCCTCACAGTCGAAGCCGCGCGGGTCTTCGGGGAGCTGAAAGCGAAGCTTCGGATCGCGCGCAGCCTGAAGGATAAGACGACAAAGCTCCACAACATCGATCTCATGATCGCCGCGATCTCGATCGCGAACGGCTGCGTCCTGATCAGTGCGGATACGCTCTATCCTGACTTGCGTGAGCTGGATCCTCGGTTGCAGCTCGAAAACTGGCTTGCCTGAGCCAGGCCAGCAGTATGGACCCTGGTACCTACCCCGCGGGGGGGTGGCGTGGCGTGGTCTCTGGATGTATCCTTCTGCGGCCATCTCTCCCTCCGAGGGCTCTATGCGACACCCCATCGAGTCTGTGTTGCGCGAGATCGACTCTCTCCCCGAAGCCAAGACCACCGTCACCCTCAAGGTGCCCGACCGGCTCAGCTTGCAGGGAAACTCTGTCCCTTCGGACATCGCGCTCTCCATCCTGGCCGACCGCCTGCTGGCCAAGGGCTACGAGCCGGACGGCGTCGAGGTGACCGAGGACGGCCAGCTCGTCCGCTGCAAGCCCGCCACCGCGGGCTGAGGGACGGTCACAGCGTGCCTGGTGGGATAGCTCTCTCCGCGATGTCCTCTGCGATTTTCGCCGCGAGCTCAGAGGGCGACAGCTCCAGGAGCTTTCCGTCGCGCACGACGATCCAACGATCTCTGTGGATCGTCATCTGCTCGCCTCCAGGAGAGACGTTGCCTGCCCTCGTCCACGGCGGATATCCCACAGGGTTGGGCACAGACCACATGAGGGCAGGACGTCCAGGCTCTTGCGCGAGTCGAGCACGCAGGGCTTCGTCCATCACGCTCGCCCAGGCCAGAAGCTCAATCCTGGGCATCCCAGGGACGTGGCACCGAATGGTGAATGCCCAACTGAGACGAACGAAGCGCCCCTCGCACAAGTCAATAAAATCCTCGACGCTCAGCGGGTCGTACTCGCGCATCTCGACGCCTCTGCCATCAAGGCGATCACCAAAGCGATCAGCGAGATTCGATCTGATGCCCGCGAAGAGGAGATGGACGCCCGCATTCCACAAGGCCAGCCGATTGGACTGCGCACGCCGAAGTCTCTCTCTCTGCAGGTCGTATCCCTGTGTCCGCTGAGCAACGCGCTCCAGATCGCGGAGCGCATCCTCCGTGCGCCCGGCCATGAGATCGATCAGGGCGCCGAGATCGCCCTCGTCCGCACGCCCAAGGGCGTCCAGGTACTGGTCCCGATCCTTGCGCCGGAGGATGATGGGCGGGTATCCCGCTCGGACGAGCTCCAGGTTCGTGACCGCTCTCCCTGTGCGCCCGTTGCCATCCTGAAAGGGATGAATGTGCTCCAGCCATGCATGGAGAACCGACGCGCGGAGTAGCGTCGGCGCGTCTGCGTTGTTCCGGGACCATGCCTGCCATTGCTCCATCTGCCCCATGATCTCGGGCCAGGTCCGGGGCGGTACGTGCTTGGAGCCGCGGATGCGCACCTCTCCGGCGCGAAACACACCTGCGGTGGGGCGGCCGCCAAGGATCAGCTCGTGCAGAAGCTTGACTTGCTCAATGTCTGTGGGCACTTTGATTCGCGCCATCTCGGCCAGCTTGTCGAGCGCTCTGGCGAGCGCCTGAGCATCCCGCGAAAAACCCGGATCATGGCCGCTGACGGTAATCCCCTTGAGCACGGCGAGCTCAGTTTCGCCAACTGAGAGTGTGCTGCCCTCGAGGGCGTTGGACTCGGCGATCTGCTCGAAGCGCTTCTCTCCGTAGTACTCGTGGAGCGTTGAATCGGTCAGCTTGCCTTGCGTGCGAAGCAACTCCACCCGCTCCGTAAGCTCTCGAATGGTGGACTGGATCGCTCTCGTGCCAGCTCCGTTCGCAAGGTAGTACGGAGTCCCCTCAACGTTGAGCAGCATGGTCTCCCGACTATATATCAGGCCTCCGTCTTCGTTTTTCCTTGCGCCAAGAGGTCGCTTCCTACCCCAAAGAGCGGGGCCGTTCCCGCCCGGACGTAGTGTCTTCATTCCCTCGTTCTACGATATAAGTCGATCCGCGATGAACGACCCGAGATCTTCCGCCGCCCCTCCAACGCCCGCCCTCTGGCGCTGGGCACCCTTTCGTTCGCCGTCTCCTTCGCCGCCTGGGGACTGATCTCGGCGTTCGCGCCGCGGTTCCGCGAGCTGTTTTCGCTCTCGCCGAGCCAGACTTCGTTGCTGATCGCCATCCCGGTGCTTCTCGGCTCGCTCGGCCGCCTGCCGGTCGGCATGCTGGCGGATCGCTTCGGGGGGCGGTTGATCTTCACCGTGCTGCTGATCGCCGTGGCCCTGCCGGCGTGGCTGGTGCCGCATGTGGCGAGCTATCGGGAGCTGCTGCTGGTGGCGTTCTTCCTGGGCCTCGCCGGCTCGGCGTTTCCGGTCGGCGTCGGCTACGTTTCGCGGTGGACTCCGGCCGCGCACTCAGCGGCAGAGGGTAGGAGTCTCTACGGCTGAGTATCCCACTCTCTGCGGCTGAGAGTGGGAGTCCCAGCGGCAGAGGGTGGGACTCTTTGCCGGTGAGAGTGGGACTCTCAGCCGCAGAGAGTGGGACTCTTCGTCGTCGAGAGTGGGACTCTCAAGGGCAGAGAGTGGGACTCTCAGGAGCAGAGAGTCGGAGCGCCGACGCTGTGCGCCGAGCTCCCCGGAGCTGCTCGGGCTCGGCTCGCGGACCGGGCCACGACCTGGAAACCCGGCCGGGCCGAAGTATAGCGGCTTTCCGATCGGCCTCTGCGCCTCGCCTTCACCCTCGTTCCACCCTCGCCGCCGCGTGGGCCTTTCGGCTCCGAGGGCGGCGAGCCGGAGCCGCGGGAGACGCTTTTCTCGCCACCCGCACCGCTGCCACCCCGGCCGGTGCCCTGCTCACGCCCGGCATCCGCGACGCCTATCTAAAAGGTCAGGACCGCCCATCTCGGCGTAGACGGGGATAGGGTGCGGGCGGTCCGCGGCGAGGCGCATCAGGGCTTCGCCGCTGGCCCGCGAGCCGGTGAAGGCGACGGCGGCGACCCGCGGATGCCGGACGAGTGCTTTTCCCACCTCGTGTCCGGCGTCGAAGAGGAGGGCGAAGGTCCCCCTCCGCGTCCTGCAAGGCCCGCCGCAGCGCCCATTGCCTTCAAGGCAGTGGTCCATGCGGACGAGAAGGGTGGTTATTGGGCTGAGGTTCCCGCCCTGCCAGGCTGCTTTACTCAGGGCGATACCCTTGATGAGGTGTACCACAACCTCAGCGAGGCCATTGCCTGCCATCTGGACCTCGCCTCCGACGATGTCCGTGTTGGATTGCTGGAAATCGCTGCTTGAAAGTCGTTACGGGCGCGCAGCTCTGCGGGGCTCTGCGCAGACACGGCTGGCAACTTGCACCCGAGCGCTGCCTTCATGCAGATTGCATGCAGGGCCGCAAGCTGCTACGCTTCCTGCATGGCCGTTCATCTGCAAATCCGCGATCTTCCCCAGGAAATTCACGAGACTCTGCGTCAGCGAGCTGCAACACGTGGCATCAGCCTACGCCAATACGCTCTCGAGATCTTGCGGGAGCATTGCCGGCGGCCGACCTTGGACGAGTGGCTTGACGGCCTGGAGCAATTGACTCCCGTCTCGCTGTTCTCTTCAGCGGCTGAGGCAGTTCGCCAAGCTCGCGAGGCTGAAGAAGCCGCACTGGCCGATGTCCTTGATCGTTCTTGACGCCTCGGCGGCCGTAGAGCTTCTGCTGCGGACCCCTGCCGGTGGTCGGGCGGAAGCGGCCCTGCGAGGTGGTCAAGTCATCGTGCCAGGTCATTTCGACGCCGAAGTCTTCTCGGCGCTTGGCCGGCTCGTGCGGTCCGGCGAGCTCGCGGAAGGTTTGGTGGAGCCTGCTCTGGCCGAGTTGGCGCGTGCTCCGTTTGCCCGTTACGCTTTGCCACCTTTTCTCGCGACTGTCTGGGAGCTTCGTCACAATCTGTCTCTTCGCGACGCTCTCTATGTCGCTCTGGCCCGGCGGCTGGACGCTTTGTTCGTGACGGCAGACGCTCGCTTGGCCCGGGCCCCTTCTCTGGGTGTCGAGGTGGTATGCGTAGGCCGCATCCAGGTATAACCTTCGACGAAGGCCACCCCAAAGGATGGCCTCCTGCGGCTCGCTCCCTACTGTCTGCGACTCGCTCCCCACAGTCTGCGGCTCAATCCCCACTGTCTGCGCCCCAATCCCCAGGGTCTGCAACTCGCTCCCCATGGTCTGCGGCTCGCTCCCCAGCGTCTGCGGCTCAATCCCCACAGTCTGCGGCTCGCTCCCCACTGTCTGCGCCTCAATCCCCAGAGTCTGCGCCTCGATCCCTGTGGTCTGCGGGTTGCGGATGACTGCCGGGCGGAAGGTGAGCAGCTCCAGCCCCAAGCCGCAGGCTTGCCGCGACACGAGCTCCCAGGCGCCAGTTGCGGGGAGAGCGTCGACGACGGCGAGCTGCCAGGCGTTGTAGCTCAGTAAGTCGGCGTCCTTGAAGAAGGGGCTGTCCGGAAGCACCCGGCGGCGAGAGCCTCAAGGATTCTTTTGCTGGGCCGGCGCTAACGCTCCGACCTGCAAAAAAGCCGCCGGCTCCCGGCACAAGACCCGCGGCGCCCGCTTCACCACCCGCGGGTCCCAAGCTGGAACCGGCGGGTTTTGTGTTGTTACCCACGGGTTTGTGTTGCAACCCGCCGGGTGAGACCTTCGAACCGCCGAGTCCCGGAGCGGGCTTCCCGGGTTTCGTGCCGGCACCCGCCGGTTGCGCAGCGGGTGAGCCGGGTGCGGTGTGTGACCCGCCGGTTTCGTCCCGGGCGAGCCGGCGCCCGCGGCGGGCGGCGCGGGTTCAGCAGCGGATGAGCCGGCTCTCGCTTCCGCTGCCGTGGGTGTGGTCGCCACCGTCTCGGCCGCGGTCACGGCGGCGTGCTCTCACGCGGAGGGCTGGGAAGAGCTGAACGAGGGCACCTTGTCCGCCGGGGCCTTCCAGTGGGCCTTGATGTAGTTTTTGAGCACCGGCAAGGCGCCGAGATCGGCCTTCCCCGTCCTGATCTCCCGCTCCAGGCTCTTCCACACGTCCCGCATCTGAGCATGCGACGGCTCTTGCCGCGCCTCGTCGTCGACCAGCCGGGAGAGGTCTTCACCGCCGCGCCTGCAGACGGCGACCGCCGCGTCCTTCCGCCCCTGACGGAGATGGAAGCCGCAGAGATACAGCAGATCCAGATAGTAGTCCTTCACCAACCCGTGTTCGAGGTCGCCGGCGATCACCTCTTCCAGAAGGCTCTC